>DATKUB010000047.1:0-40071 GCA_035530875.1 Candidatus Nanopelagicaceae bacterium | reverse complement strand
AGGCAAGAAACTTGTAGTGATGGATGTCGATTCGACTCTCATCCAAAATGAGGTCATCGAATTGCTCGCCGAAGAGGCTGGAGTCATGGAACAGGTGAGCAAGATCACAGACGAGGCCATGCGCGGTGAAATAGATTTTGCGCAGTCGCTAACGATGCGAGTCTCCTTGCTCGAAAATTTACCCATTGAGGCAATCCAGCGAGCCAAGGAGAAAATTCAACTCACGCCGGGGGCGCGGACTTTAATCCGCACGCTGAAAAGGCTGGACCACCGGATTGGCCTGGTTTCGGGCGGCTTCCACGAAGTTATTGACTCGCTTGCAGCAGAATTGGGTATCGATTACGTGGCAGCAAATCGACTTGAAATAGTCGATTCACGACTAACAGGGCGCCTGATCCCACCCATCATGGATCGAGCTGGCAAAGCTCGAGCCCTTGAAGCCTTTGCCCTCAAGGCGGGCGTACGGCTTTCACAAACAGTTGCAATCGGCGATGGAGCAAATGATTTAGACATGCTCGCCGCCGCAGGACTTGGTGTTGCCTTTAATGCGAAACAAATTGTGAAAGATGCAGCGGATACTTCGGTGAGCGCTCCATTTCTCGATGGAGTCCTGTACCTACTGGGAATTACCCGAGAAGAGGTCGAATCTGCCGATCTTGAAGACGAATAAGTCCCTATGGTCTTGAGTATTTAAATGATGTCGCACCCTTGCTCTGGAGCACGTCAGAATAGTTCTTCAGCAACGCCAAATTTCGATCTGCAAGATGATCAAAGGACTGAGCGATGTTAGAGCCTGGGGTAAGACTCGACATTGCAGTTTCTGGATCCAAGCGTGCGCTGATCCACCCTTCGTGAGTGGCCGCGCGCGCGATGACTTCGGCCGTTGGGGTTACGATCATTGAGTTACCGAAATATAGGACACCAGCTGGATCAATTCCCACAGCGTTTGCGCCAATAACATAGACATGATTGTCATATGCACGAGCGCGATTGGTGAGTTCCCAAATATCGGCCGATCTCAACAAGGCAGACGGGCGTATAAGTATCTCGGCGCCCAAAAGTGCCTGAATGCGTGATAACTCAGGGAAGTCTCCGTCGAAGCAGATGATCATTCCGATTTTCCCCAGATCAGTTTCGATCACCGCCACCTCATCTCCCGGGGTGACCCAACCGCCACTTGAAATATTTTCGGTGCAGAAAGGGTGGGTCTTTCGATAGCGCCCTAGAACATTTCCGCTTGGACCAATAAGAATCGAGGAATTGAAGACTTCACCTCTGGTTTCGCCCCGTTCATAGGTTGCGTGGACTAAGTGAATTTCAAGTTTCTTGGCTAGATCACAGAACGGCTGAGTGATACTCCCTGGAATGACGTCGATTAAATCCCATAATTTTTCTGGTGAAACCCCGGGCGTAAACCCTGTGGTAACAGTCTCGGGCAAGACGACTAACTCAGCGCCCGTAGCAACGGCGCATCGCTGGACATATTCCAGCGCTTTGGCAATGTTGGCCTCAATGCTTTCGGCGCTCAACGGCCCTGGAACGGGTGAAATTTGGATTGCAGCTGCAGTGAAGGCTCTCATATCTAAGCCTTTCCGTGGCAGATCTTCATCGGGAGATAAGCCATCCCACTATTACCCCGACGAGAGCAATTCCAGCGCCGGAGATCAATGAAAAATAACTGCCATTCTGTTGAACGCTCGATAATCGTTGACTGGGAGCGGGAGTTGAAAGATGTTGCATGGAAGGCCCTGCAGAAATCGCAGAATCGGCAATTGGACTCGCACTTGTAAAATCTCCAGATAAGTATCTATCCATTGCCTTAAAGAATTCACCAGCCGTCTTCTTTGCAACTCCTGATAAAACACGCTGTCCGACACCGGCGATAACGCCGCCCACAGCGGCATCTGCGTCATAGGAAAGCAAGGTGCCTTCACCATCGGAAACAAGCTTGATCTGTATTTCGGCTTGGATGGTGCCCGGAGCTCCACTTCCGGCGGCTCGCATGGTGAAACTACTCGGTTCAACTCGATTGCTGATTTCAACCTGACCAAGGTAACTACCCTTGATTGAGGCCACACCCGCAGTAATCACCATTTTGTAAGCGTCAGGGCCGATCTGTTGTAGCGATAGACAGCCGGGCAGAGTTCGCGCAAGAACCGCCGGGTCGGTTAAGGCAGCGAATACTCGCTCTGGAGGCTGTCCGATGCTTGCAGTTCCGGCAATCTTCATACCTGTATCTCCTTAGCTTTTAAAGACGGGATTAGGCCGCTCTGATGATCAATACGGAGTTGCCACAATTCGCTTGGCGAGATCGGCATCTTCCTGATTTGAAACCCTTCAGCATCTTCGATTGCGGAAGCGATAAGAGCGGAACCAGGAATTACGCCCGCCTCGCCAGCTCCCTTAATTCCCAACGGATTAAGAGGCGAGAGAGTTTCCAGATGCCCGGTCTCAATAAATGGCACTTCTGTGGCATAAGGCATTAAAAAATCCATGAAAGAAGCATTAAGTAACTGCCCACCTTCGTCGTATTCCATTCGCTCATATAGGGCTCCCCCAACCCCTTGAGCAACTCCCCCGTGAATTTGCCCCTCGACAATCATCGGGTTTATCAGACGCCCACAGTCATGGACCACGACATATTTAAGAATCTTGATCTCTGCAGTATCTGGATCGGTTTCGACGATCGCGGCATGCATTCCGCTCGCAAAAGTAGATTGCATCGGAGAGAAGTAATCTCTCGACTCAAGTCCGGGTTCCTCGCCGTCTGGAATAGGTGGTTTAGAAGTATCTCCGGTTGCGAATTGAGTCGCCGCCTTCGTAGATTCGTCAAAGGCATATCTAAGCGGATTCGAAAGGACCGCAATTGTCTTGAGTTGTATTGAGTGAGTAGGGTCGCCTTTCACCTGAATCGAACCGTCAATAATCTCCAAGTCACGCGGATCGCATTCAAGGGCGTCGCCCGCGATTCGAAGGGCTTTGGATCGAACATTTCGAGCCGCAAGAGCGATTGCATTGCCACTCATAACGGCAGCTCTCGAGGCAAAGGTTCCAACAGCGTAGGCAAACCTTCGGGTGTCGCCAGTGGTCACAAAGACATCCTCAATCGGGACTCCGAGTTCTTCTGCGACGATCTGTGCAAATGCGGTCTGGTGGCCTTGTCCCTGGCTTGTTAGGCCGGTTGAGACATTTACTCGGCCACTTGTTTCAACCTGGACGAACCCGCCTTCATAAGGACCGACACCGGTACCCTCCACGTAACACGCTATTCCGATTCCGACCTGCCTGCCGGACTTTCGTGCCTCATGTTGGAACTCTTTGAAGCCATCCCAATCGATCATCTGCTTAAGCATCTCGAGGGACGCTGGATAATCTCCCGAGTCATAGATCAGTGGACGCCCGTCCTGGAAAATCAATTGGTGGTCGTAGGGCATGTCCTCTGGACGAATGAAGTTAGTCGAACGCACTTTGTCACGAGTTATCCCAAGAAAATCGGCGATGGCATCCATCGTCCGCTCCATGGCGAAAACGCCTTGAGGTCGGCCCGCGCCGCGATACGGCGTGACCAACACTGTGTTGGTATACAACGATTTGAATTCGACGCGATAGGTGACCGGCTTGTAAGGCCCAAGAAGTTGAGTCGAAGTGATGATCGGAACGATGATGCCGTAATTTGTGTACGCGCCATTATCGTGGGAAAAAGATACATCGAGACCAAGAATCCGGCCCGAGTCGTCAAAGCCAACCTCGACATGGTGCAACTGGGTTCGCTCATGAGCGCTGGAGATGAAATGCTCTCGCCGATCCTCAGTCCATTTCACGGGATGATTTAATAATCTTGCAGCCCACGGAATAAGAATCTCTTCGGGCCATGGATGCACAATCTTGACGCCGAATCCGCCACCTACATCAGGGGCAGTGCACTCGACCTTTTGTAACGGAAGATCCAACTTCGCGGCCACGGCAGCTCGCACTCCGGTCGAAGTTTGAGTAGAAGACCAAAGCCGCATCTCACCAGAATCCGAATCCCAAATAGCGTAGACGCCCTTGCCTTCAAGCGGAGTGCTTGCGCTGCGCTCAATATGCAGATCAAGCGATAATTGATTTTTTGAACTCGCAATTGCCGCTCGTGCATCCCCAACCTCTTGAACCATGTGCGCGGCGATATTCTCGGGTACATCAGCATGAACTAGGCGATCTCCGGCGAGAGCTGCTGCTATGCCTACCACTGGCGGCAGTGGTTCGTACAAGACCTCAATCATGCCTACTGCATCTTCAGCTAAGTATCTGTTTTCGGCAACAACCATGACAATTGATTCGCCGACATGCCGTACGAATTCTTTAGCCAGCGGATATCCGGTCCGTCCTCCGGTGAGATTTGGGTGTGGGATCAGCAACGGGAGTGGCTCAGCGACTCGACCGTCAAGGTCGTCGTAGGTATAGATGCCAATCAGGCCCGGCATACCGATCGCCGCCGACACATCGATATCCACGATACGGGCGCTTGCATGCGGACTTCGCAGAAAAGCCGCCTCGTAGGAACCGTGACCCAAGTCGTCTAAATAACGACCTTTCCCCACGACCAGACGCGGATCTTCTCGCCTAAGTACCGGCTCCCCGAAGGTGCGAGTAGTCATGCCGTCACGATCCCTGATCCAGAAAAATCTGTAGCTCTTCGAATCTCGGCAGCTCTCATGACGCTCTTTATGATGTTCTGATACCCCGTGCAGCGACAGAGATTGCCCGCAATTGCTTCGCGCGCCTCATCCACTGTGGGATCTGGATTTTCATCAAGGAAGGCGCTGATCGTGGTGATGAAGCCAGGAGTGCAGAATCCACACTGGAGTCCATGGCTGTCTTGAAACGCTTGTTGTACCGAGCCCAGCGAACCATCCTGATTAACCAGACCCTCAACGGTCACAATCTCTTGACCATCTACGCTGACTGCAAAGAGAAGACAGGATCGAACCGCCTTTCCGTTTAGCAAGATGGTGCAAGCCCCGCAGACTCCATGCTCGCAACCGACGTGCGTGCCTGTTAGTTCAAGATCGTGTCGAAGAAAGTCAGACAGCAACCTTCGTGCCGGGACTTGACCGGATCGAAGCAGACCATTGACCATGACCTGCACTTCAAATAGTGACTCGCTCATCTTGGGCTCTCCACTCTGCTTAACGCATTCTCGTAGGCGCTTTTGAGAGCCTTGGCAGCGAGGACCTCCACGAGATTCTTGCGATACGCGGCCGTAGCGTGAATATCACCTTCTGGCTCAACAGTTGAGGCAATAAATCGGGCAGCTTCAATAAAGGTCGCTGTGCTGGACCTAGAACCGGTGAGCAGTTGGCTAATATCAACAACGATCGGAGTTGGCCCGATCGAAAAAAGAGAAATCCGCGCTCGGTCAACGGCGCGCTCTTCATCCAATACCACAGCAGCACAGACACCAGCCAAGGCGTAGTCACCATGCCTTCGGGCTACCTCAACACACGAAGTCCCCATATTCACCGGCAGCCTGGCGAAGGTCACCTTAGTTGCGACTTCGCCGGGCATGATGACCGATTCGAGGGGACCCACATAAAAGTCTGAGCCAGTGACCTCTCGAGATCCTCTAAGACTCTCGATCGTTACAACTCCTTCAAGAAGAGCAAGTACAGCAGTCAACTCTCCTGAAGGATCGGCGTGTGCGATCGATCCAACACTGGTTCCACGATTTCGAATCACGGGATGGGCAACGAAGGAAAGCGCCTGCGCCAGAAGTGGAACTGCCTGCCTTGCAGCAACAGAGTCAAAAAGTTCCTGGTGGCGCACCGTAGGACCGATTACCACCTGATTATCAGTTATATGCAATGTCGAAAACTCAGGGACCCGATTGATATCAACCAGGACTTTTGGGCTGGCCAGCCGCATGGAAAGGAGCGGAATCAGGCTCTGGCCCCCGGCAAGCACCTTTGCCTCGTCACCAGCTTCGGATAGCGCAGCCAACACGCCACTTCTTGATGAGGGACGAACATATTCAAAAGGTGCAGGCTTCACGGGATAATGTTGCCCTCTTCTATGTCGAATTGTCTTGTTAACTTCCGCCTATTACTAGCAAAAGTATCGTGAAAAGCCGACGGGGACCCTCCATTAGGAGCGCCCCCGCCGATTTTTTTAACTTTAGTGCTTCTGTTTCATAGATTCTGGTGCAAGCTGGTTGGCAAGGTGCCAACCCAGGACCGCAACGATGGTACCGGCCGCAATGCCAGCGATCGAGAAGGTCTTGGTTATCTGCATGGTTACGTTTCCGACTGCCAAAATAATGCCGGCAGCTAATGGAACTAGATTGACTGGGCTAGAGAAATCGACCTTGGCTTCGATCCAGATCTTGGCACCTAGCAAGCCGATCATGCCGTAAAGAATTGCCGTGATCCCACCCAGCACTCCACCTGGTACCGCAGTGATAATCGCACCAAATTTCGGACATAAACCGAAAATAATTGCGAAGATTGCCGCTATGTAATAGGCCAGCGTTGAGTAGACCCTGGTAGCAGCCATGACGCCAATATTCTCGGCATAGGTTGTCGTTGGCGAACCTCCGACTGCTGAGGCAACCATGGTGCCAACGCCGTCGCCAATGAGGGCCCGACCCAGAACATCATCCAAGTTATCCCCTGTCATCTCGGACACCGCCTTAACATGGCCAGTGTTCTCGGCAATCAGAGCGATAACTGCGGGAATGATCAAAATGATGAAAGAACCGTGAAAAGTAGGGGAATGCATATTTGGCAGACCAAACCAAGCGGCCTTTGAAACTCCGCTCATGTCGACGCGGTGCGCCGCCGAATCGATTATCGTTCCGCCAGGAGCAATGCGGTCATACCCATTGAGATTGAGCAGATCGAAAAGCCACGAGACAACGAGGCCAAAGATCAGACCAAGGAAGATCGTGATGCGCGCCAGAAACCCGCGCAAGGCAACGGCCATGACGAGGGTGCCCACCATAGTCACGAAGGCAACCCATTGGTCCTGTGGCCAGTAGATGGTCGCAGCTACTGGTGCCAGGTTGAACCCAATGAGCATGACAACAGATCCGGTCACTGCAGGCGGAAGGACCTTATTGACTACAGCGCCGCCGGCGAAGTGCACGAACAATCCGACCAGGGCAAGCAATAAACCAGCAATAAGTATTGATCCAGTCACCGCAGCACTGTCGCCACCGCCGGCTCGAATCGCTGCGACACCGCCAACGAACGAAGCGGAGGTACCCAGATAGCTTGGTACTCGATTCCCAACGATCAGAAGGAACAGGATCGTTGCGATCCCGGACATCATCACAGCAAGGTTCGGGTCCAACCCCATGATAAGCGGGAAGACAAATGTCGCTCCGAACATAGCCATAACGTGCTGCGCGCCGAGACCAATCATTCGTCCGTAAGAGAGTCTCTCATTGGGACGAACGACCGAACCAACCGCCAGGGATTTACCGTCTCCTACAAGTTTCCATCGAAAGTCCATGGGCGAGCCCCCTCCTAAAAGGGCGTGATACCGAGATATGCGTTCCCAGCATCCCAATCGTGACCCACGTCACGAATCTTTTTCGCTGTTTGGAAATCTACGGTCTAATCAGTCCGGTAACTTCTCATAGAAATGACAGGGAAAGTCCCCGAATCTTGTAAAATAGTTACGGCGAGTCGAACTGCATTCGCAACCCATGAACCCTTATCTTGATAGACCGCAACAAACAGTGAGTTCGATGGACTTGCGAGCCGACTTGGTCTTGCGTGAAAGCCACTAATGCGCCGTCAAATACCACGCATGGTCAGGATTCGAAGCGCTAATGCGAGCGATAGCCTCAGGTGGGCATCGGTCGTGAACGGCCCGAGCATTCGTTCCAATTTCCCAATTCGATATCTGAGCGTGTTGTAATGGAAGTGAAGCATCCGCGACGTTTCGGCCACATTTAAGTTCGTATCTAGTAGAGCCTGCAGCGTTCTGCGCAGATCGGCTGCTTCAGGATCGATTCTGGTGGCTAATTCACCAAGTGTTTCGGATAAAAATGATCGCAACTCGGCAGAATCCGGGACCAGACTCAAAACCCGGAAGACGCCGAGCGAGTCGAAATCGGCAACGCGACCAGGTCCATTTACCTGACGTCCGACCCGAACCGCCTGGCGAGCCTGTTCGTAGCCGATGGGCAGCTCGTCCGGGCCATTGACCACTCGCGATACGCCCGCAGTAAATTTCCGACGCCCTCCGCCACCATCGCCGGATATGACGGCGGCAATTTCAGTCAGTTCGGCTAGCGGCATTACCCCGTCGGTGCTGCCAATCAGCGCAACCACTTCGCTGTTGAAACCAACGACGGCAGCACGAGGGTCTTTGGCTCGCACGACGGATTCCCAGGCAAGGGCAAATCGGTCTGAGGCAGTTCTCGTCTCGTCAGATGTGAGACCAGCCTCTGGATCTAGTTCCGCGACGATAACCAGTAGCGGTCGATCCAGGCTCCAACCAAGGGCTCGACTGTAGGGCAGGGTGTGATCAGCGCTTCCAGCTCGCCCAGCCAATAGGTCGCGTAGAAAATCCCCTTGATACTTGCTTTCGACGGCGGCAATTGCTTGACGTTTCGTCAAGGCTAAAGCGGCCACAGTTGCCGAACGCTCTAAAATTGTTACATCAATCGGGGTCAGCGCACCTAGTCCGAAGACTGCAATTCGTCCTTGCTCGCCGTGCGATGCAACGATTGGTGCGGCGGCAACGAATGCGGTGGCCCCATCCTCGTATCGAACGAGTTGAGCGCCATATCTTTGATGCTCAACGATAAGTCTGCCCGTCCCGTCAAAAGCCGAAGCCGGCGCTAGGGAATCATCTCCGGCTTGAGCCAGAATTCTCCCGTCGGGCGTGGTCACTATCACGAACCCATCAATCAACCTGGTCACTTCCGTGACTAATTCAGGCAGTCCGCCACCTTCCAGAACAATGCCCAATAAGGCTCGGTGCACAGCATCGGAGCGTTCTAGAGTTGCCACATGCCGTTCAAGAATGATGGACAGGCATTCATTGAGAATGTCATCAAAACCAATGTCTTCAGGTAGCTCAATAATTGGAAAGCCCAAGCGCTCGGCCTGCGTGATCATGTCGGAAGGAATACCCGATAGATAGCGGCCAACTTTGATCGCGATTCCAGCCAAACCTCTGGCATCCAGTTCTTCAATTAACGTAGCGGTCGTCTCCGGATGTCCCATCAGAGGATAACCCGTGGTCAAAAGCAACTCATCCGGTTTGACCCAAGCCTGGATGTCAGGCACTTCCATCACATTGAGTTTTGCTACCAGTCGAGACAGGCCGGCAGCACCGGCCACAACCTTGGCCTGGGATAAAGATGGCGTAATTAGCAACTCTTGGACGGTCACGCCATACCGACCGCTCTCAGTACTCGGCACTTCCTGAGGCGAAGTATCGACTTCGTTAGCAATACCTGACACGGGTAGCACCGTAGCGAACCCGATACCGTCCTGTCATGGGCGTTGCCGTGGGATCCTCACTTTTAAGCCCAATTCTGCCGAAAAAAGCCGTTCACCTGGCGATTCTGGGAACCGCAAGTGGGCTTACTTGGCTCAACCTCGATGGTCTGGCAGTGACCGTCCAACTGGTCGCTAACCGAGCGCAACCAGCTCTGCCAACCTCGATTTTTGTCCAAAGCCCGGCTGATTTGGCTCCTGAGCGATTTGGTCTGATCGACGGACGGCTCGCGCTGGGCGATCGGCCGATAGAAATCTCTCGTTG
Organism: Candidatus Nanopelagicaceae bacterium; assembly: GCA_035530875.1. Taxonomy (GTDB): domain Bacteria; phylum Actinomycetota; class Actinomycetes; order Nanopelagicales; family Nanopelagicaceae; genus JANXYY01. The sequence goes on along the minus strand of DATKUB010000047.1, from coordinate 30,312 downwards.
GTGGCAACCCCCCAGAGTCCGCGAATCATCGGCGTCCTCATCCAGTTCTAGAATCTCCAAAACTCCAAATGTCGAACTGCTTCTGGGTTCAGGGATTGGACTTACTCCCGAGGGCGACGACCTGCTGGCTGGTTGGTTAGTGATGGCCCGAGCAATTGGGCATCCAGCGCTGACTAAAGTTCAGCAGAAAGTGCGTTTGACCGCCGCAAGTCGAACGACGCTATTTTCAGCTCGCCTCCTAGAGTGCGCTTCCGAGGGTTTCGGAGTCGCGCCATTGGTGGCATACGTTGATGCCCTGACGAGCAATTCAAATACGACCCAGGCCAACCGTGAATCACTTGTTCGCGTTGGGCATTCCTCTGGTGCGGCGCTAGCAAAGGGCGTAGAGATGGCATTTGGTATCCCTCAAAATGGATCTCCCGCGGTGGCAGATTACGATAAAGAAAGAGTGTGTGCTCAATGAGTGAAATCCACGTCGAAACACGGTCCGGTGCCTACCGCGACTCCGTGTCCCTCCTTGAAGTGAGCCGAGCTGTCGCCCAGACTCCTGGTGTCCAAGATGCGATTGTGGCCATGGGAACTCCACTCAATCTAGATCTCATGCGGGAACTGGGTTTTGTTATCGACGCCCCAAGTGCAAATGACTTGATCATCGCTATTCGAGCGATCAACAAGTCGCAAATTGAGGCTGCCCTCGCCGCAATGGCCAATGAGTTTGACGCAATCGATCGCCGTGCGCGAGCCTCGAGTGGTGGCGGCGAAATTGCGTCTGCGCGAAGCGTTGGGCGAGCCCATGATGCCAACCTCGCGTTAATTTCAGTTCCTGGTAGTGGCGCCTTTGCCGAGGCGGTGGATGCCCTTGAATCGGGCCAATCAGTGATGCTGTTCAGTGACAATGTGCCGGTGTGGCAGGAGATTCTCCTTAAGGACTTGGCTTCCAGTTTGGATTTGTTGGTGATGGGGCCCGATTGCGGCACCGCGGTCATCAACGGCGTTGGCCTCGGCTTTGCCAATGTCGTTACCCCAGGCCCAATTGGAATCGTTGCGGCTTCGGGCACTGGCGCCCAACACGTCATGTGCCTTCTTGATCAGGCAGGCGTCGGAGTCACCAACTGCGTCGGCGTTGGCGGGCGAGACCTTTCATCATCGGTTCAAGGAAGATCTACGATTAGCGCCCTCAATGCGCTCTCCGAGGATCGGCGGACAAAGGCGATTGTGCTCGTCTCCAAACCGCCAGCGCCAGAGGTAGCGCAGATGATACGAAAGCACGCGTCCACGCTGACCAAGCCTGTGATATTCGCACTCCTTGGCCAAGGACTGCCTGACCTAACAAGTGCAACTGAAGACATCTTGAACACGATTGGTACTCCGGTTCCGAAATGGAAATCATGGGGACACGCTCCCTTAAAGAAGCATCCTGGTTTCCTCCGTGGCCTGTATTCCGGTGGAACGGTCTGCGATGAGGCAATGGTGATTGCCTCTCGAGAACTCGGTCCTATCTATTCGAACATTCCACTAAATCCTTCTTGGCATCACGATCCCTTCTCATCTTCGCGAGAAAATACCTTCATCGATTTTGGCGATGATGCGATGACGGTTGGTCGTGCTCATCCAATGATTGATCCAACTCTTCGAATAGAGCGGCTCAGGAAAGAATCGGTAGATCCAGAGTGTGGCGTCATCATCATGGACGTGGTGCTGGGGCACGGAGCTGACCCAAATCCGGCTGCATCGCTTGCGCCAGCCATCAAGGAAACAATTTCTGCACATGGTATCCCGGTCGTGATTGCACTAATTGGTGCAACGGGCGATCCCCAGGGGCTTGAACGGCAGGCCGATCTGCTTAGCGAAGCAGGAGCGTACGTCACAGTTAGCAATGCAGCGGCAATCAGAAAAGCAATCTCGTTGATCGAATTGAGTGAGGCGTCATGACCAAGTTTCAGGGACTGTTGGAAATGGAAGACATAAAGGTAGCTACGGCTGGAGTTCCATTGCTGGCCGATGCCCTCTCTGATCAGTTGGTTGCGCTCACACGAGTGGACTGGCGGCCAGCCGTCCCGGGATCACAGGCAGCATTGGATCGTGTGATGGCTGACGTGCGGCGAACTAGTGCCAATTCGCTAGCTCTAACGAGGATGTTGGCAACTGGCGCCCAACTTGTCGATGTCCGGCAGGCTAGCGAGGCTCTGAACCTGGAGACTCGAACTTTCCTTCATGCCGGTCCCCCGCTCACCTGGGAGAACGCTTCCGGGCCAATGCGGGGCGCCCTGATTGGTGGCGTTATTTTTGAAGGCTACGCAGACAATCCGGAAGCGGCCGAAAAGTTGCTGGCTAGTGGAGGAATCAAATGGGAGCCATGTCACCATCGCAATGCCGTTGGCCCGATGGCGGGCGTAGTAACTCCTTCGATGTGGATGTTTGAACTTCTGGACCCCTCCACTGGTAATCACTCTTGGTGTTCCTTGAACGAAGGACTCGGCAAAGTACTCCGCTATGGCGCCTACTCCGATGACGTAATAGTGCGACTTCAATGGATGACAGAGGTTCTCGGACCTTTGCTCAAGACTGCCGTAAAGCGTAGGAACGCAAGTGCTGCCGGCCCGGTTGACGTCAAGGCAATCTTGTCGCAAATGATTCAAATGGGCGACGAAGGACATAATCGTAATCGGGCAGGCACTCTCATGCTCATCCGCGATCTACTCCCGGACATGATCGAATCGGGTGCATCCACTACTGATCTAGCGACCGCAACCAGGTTCATCGGTGGCAATGATCACTTTTTTCTAAATCTGGCGATGCCCGCATGCAAACTCCAGACAATGGCTGCCCGTGATATTCCAGGGTCTTCAGTCGTGACAGTCATGGCTAGAAATGGAACCGACTTTGGAATCCAAGTTTCGGGTACCGGTGACAAATGGTTCACTGCGCCAGCAGACACCCCAGTAGGGCTTTTTCTCGGATCTTATACAGAGGCCGATGCCAATCCGGATATTGGGGATAGCGCCATCGCTGAGACCGCTGGCATTGGCGGTTTTTCAATGGCTGCTGCTCCAGCAATCGTCCGTTTTGTCGGAGGATCGGTGCCCGATGCGCTTGCCGCAACCAGGCGCATGTACGAAATCACCGTGGGCGAAAACCAGAGTTTTGGCATCCCGGTGTTGGAATTTCGAGGTGCTCCCACGGGAATAGATGTAACTCGGGTCATTCGAACCGGCATTTTGCCGCAAATCAATACCGGTATGGCTGGCCGTCTGGCTGGAATTGGCCAGGTGGGTGCGGGTTTAGTTAACCCGCCGATGGCATGCTTTGAAGGGGCTATCACTGGGCTTGCCGAGGCATCTCCTCAGGTGGGTTGAACGTCTAGATCCGTTCCATCTGCAATGTCATCGATCGGGATCTTCTGAACTACGCCGTCATTTTGACGCAAGTAGGCTCTGGCCCCGCTATCGCCACCTAGGGAATCTACCAGCGACCGCCAATGCTTGCGCCCCAAGAAGACGGGATGAGTTGGCTTACCCTCATACGTGGCGATAGCCAAATCGCTTTCACTGGCCAACACACGCGCCACCGCATCAGAAGTTATGCCGGGAAGATCGACCAACATTATGCACAACCCAAGTGCCGATGATGATTCAGCGCGATGAAGGGCTAGCGAGAGCGATGAAGACAGGCCAATTGACCAATTGGGATTAATGAGAATCTCGTCAACATTTGGTACGTCTCCAACCCAGGACCCAAGAACCACCCATACCTGCTCACAGCCGCCGCCGCGTAGAACTCTGACGGCCCGATCAATCAGCCGCTCGCCCTCATAAATAAAAGGCGCTTTCGGCCCGCCAAAACGACTGCCCTCGCCAGCGGCTAAAACGACACCAAAGATGTCAGCGGGTGCATTCATCGTTCGGTCATGAGTTCTCGACATAGGTTTTCGAACGAGCGATACGAATGCCCATCCACTAACCGATCAATATTTGGCAGCGATATTTCCATTCCTGCAGTTAGCGGGGCGAAACCGGGTCGATATACATGTGGATTCACCCAAATGATTCTTTTGGCCAACCGAGATAGGTGCGCCATTGAGGCGCCTAGTAGTTGCACATCCCCTCGTTCCCAACCATCACTTGCAATTACAAGGATGGCACCTCGTGCCTCGCCTCGGGCGCCGTGAACTTTCACGAATTCTCTTAGTTGAGACCCAAGTCGAGTGCCTCCGGACCAGTCGGGGATCTCCTTCAACGCTCGATTGATTGCGTTCTGGACCCTGCCTTTGGAAAGAGATTTGGTAACTCTGGTTAACCGAGTACCGATCGTGAATATTTCGGTCGTAGATCGGGTCTGCTTGGTGGCGTAGGCAAATCTTAGATAGGCACTTGAATACGCCTTCATCGATCCGCTCACGTCGATCAAGAAAAGCACCTTGCGAGGAGCGTGGCGTCGCTTTCTGAACGCCAGTTCAGCCATCTCCCCGCCAGCTGCTAACGCGGCCCGAATTGTCGTTCTTCGATCAATTAGGTTTCCTTTCCCACGGGAGAAACGCCGAGTCTGCCGAGTCCGGATCGTTGGTCTTAATTGGGTAATCCACTCCTCGACTTGTGAGCGCTCATCAAGAGAGAGCAAGGCCAAATCCGCATTTCGAAGAATCTCGATTTCCGAGGCCGTCGCTGTCTTTTTTGATTCAAGATCATCACTACCCGTATCTGGATCTGACTGGTTCTGATCGGGAGTCGCTACCGTTCGGTTTACCTCACTGATGTTCTGTCGCTGAAATTCTGGAAGTCTTCCATCGAACCATGCCTCAAATATCCGGTCATAGACAACGATGTCCTCTCTGCGTGAACAGAGCGCAAATCTCCCTGCCCAATAAACATGTTCTCGTTGTTGCACTCCACCAAAAGCCCCAAAACAGCGATAGGCCGTGTGTATTCGATGTTGATTTATGTTGAAACCAAAACTTCCAAGAATGCGTGTGAATCCCACAATCGCTGGATCAAAACTTGGTGCATCCAAATTACTCATATCTGGCCACAATCTGAGTTCAGGTCGCCAACAGTGATCTGACTTGCTCGATGTCGTCTTGATATTTTAAAAGGGCACCTAGGGATAGTGCGGTTGCCTCCGGAGTGATGTCCGAGACGCCAAGGGCAAGAAGTGTCGCTGCCCAATCAAGAGACTCTGCCGTCCCGGGCGCCTTGATGAGATCTAACTTTCGAATCCGGTCCACGGTCTGAGACACCTGCTCGGCAAGCGTAAAGCTAATCTCCGGCAACCGTGCACGAATAATATTTATAGCTCGGTCAAGGTCCGGATGCTCCAGGTATTGGTACAGGCAGCGGCGCTTTAACGCATCATGTACATCGCGCGTTCGATTGGATGTCAAGATAGTCAGCGGAGGTTTCTTGGCAGCAATTCTTCCAATTTCTGGAATAGTGATTGCAAAGTCACTCAAAATTTCTAATAAAAAGGCTTCAAATTCGTCATCAGCTCGATCCACTTCATCGATAAGTAGAACGCACGGTTCTTCTAGCGCCCGAAGCAACGGCCTTGCGATCAGAAAGCGGCGGTCATACAAGTCGTGCTCTATTACCCCAACGTCTTTGAGTCCCGCGCTCTCAGCTGCCCGAACATGAAGAATTTGTCGCGGAAAATCCCAATCGTATAGCGCTTGTGCTGCGTCGATTCCCTCATAACACTGCAATCGAATCAGAGGCAGATTCAGTACTTCAGACATAGCCCGCGCTAACTCAGTTTTGCCAACGCCGGGATCACCTTCTAGAAAAAGCGGTTTCTCCAACTCCATCGCCAACCAGAGCGCGACTGCACTAGCCTCCTCAGCGACGTAACCAGTAGCAGCCAGTGCGATCCGAATTTCGCCAGAGTTCATAGGCATCAGATTACCTGATGCATCTATTTGCTATCTCAAGAGCTATTCCACGTGCCCGGGCACCGTCTGAGTTCTGAACTGCCATCATCTTCAAATTTGTGCCATCGACTAGGTCAAGGCTGGCCCAAGGGGCGTCCTTGGCAAATCTAACGGCCACGATCTGAGCCCAACCGACCCTGCGCCTAGAAAGAATGTTGACCACTACCAGATCAACCGCGCCAATTTCTAACCTTGGCCTTGCCACCAACAGAAGAGCCATAATCACGATGGAACTAACTATCGGCATCGTGACAAGCCAAACGTAAGAGAAGGCCGGACCGCCGGACTGCGCGGACGCACCAAAAACGGAAAGGATTAGAACTAGCAGAGCCAGAAACAGGGGGATCTTCCGACCAAGATGTGGTCGATAAATCTCAGTTCCTGATTTCATCGACGCCCTAGAGCCGACAGGCGTGAATATCTGTTACCAGAATTCCTCGCGCCCCTAGATCCCAGAGTTCATCCATAACTCGATTCGTATCCGTTCGAAGGACCATTGCTCTAACCGCGGCCCACTCAGAATCATGTAATGGCGACACCGTCGGAGATTCGATTCCTGGCGTCATCTGACATGCCTGTTCAACTAAATCCTGTCGCACGTCGTAATCCATCAGCACGTACTGGCGGGCGATTATTACCCCTTGCAATCTGCGCATCAAAAGTTGAAGTGGCGCAGACGGGTCTGCGTTGTCGCGCATGATGAGAATGGCTTCGCTCTCCAAGATCGGCTCGTCGATGATCTCCAAGCCGGCCTGTCGAAGAGTGGTCCCAGTCGAAACCACATCGGCAATAGCATCGGCAACGCCAAGTCTGACGGAGCCTTCCACTGCGCCATCAAGGCGAACAACGCGCGCCATCACCCCACGTGAGGCCAGATGATTCGTAACTAGGACCGGGTATGAGGTCGCTATGCGTAATCCGGCAAGACCGGCAATGTCTTTGGCCCGCTCTGGCGTCGTCGCGTATCTGAAAGTCGATGCGCCAAAACCAAGTGGCAGAATTTCATGTGCTGGTGCACCAGAATCGAGTAGGAGATCGCGCCCAGTTATACCCGCATCAAGTTCGCCTGAGCCAACGTAGACAGCGATATCCCGGGGACGCAGGAAATAGAACTCAATGTTGTTCTCGACATCTTGCATAATCAAGTCACGGGAGTCATACCGTTGGCGGTATCCAGCCTCCTTCAACATGTCCACTGCAGACTCGGAGAGAGATCCCTTATTGGGTACTGCAACTCTTAACATCGATCCCCTTAGAGTTTGTCGTATACGTCGGCCGGAGTGATGCCCCGAGCCAACATCATTACCTGTAAGTGATAGAGCAGTTGGCTGATTTCAAGCGCCAGATCCTGCGGACTCTGGTATTCGGCCGCCAGCCAAACTTCGCTCGCTTCTTCAACGACCTTTTTACCGATGGCATGCACCCCAGCGTCAAGCAATTCAACCGTGCGAGACCCGACCGGACGATCCGCAACGACACTTTCCAACTCGGTCCACAAATTGTCGAAAGTCTTCATGCGGGAAAGTCTAGGCGTATGGCCGAGTTGCTGGCTCCCTATTGCGCTGGCGCGGCACCTAGCGCCCCCGCTTGACGGCTGACCTTGAGCCAGGAGATGAAGCCCCAAATCACAAACGCTCCATAAACCAAGTACAGAGTCGCCGACGGGTAGTACCCGGCCTTAACCAGAAGCGGAACACCAACCGCATCTACAGCTATCCAAACTAACCAGAATTCGACATAGCCGCGCGCCATTCCATAAGTGGCGAGGGCGCTTCCAGTGAAAATCCAGGCATCGGCCATCGGGCCCCAGGAGCCAAGTGATTTCAAGATCGTGTACGACAGAATGAAGAAGACGATAGTGACGGGAATAATCTGCATTCGTTCCCGACCACTCGTCCAATGTGGAACGACCGTCTCATGCCGAAGTGTGTCTCTGCGACTGTTTGACCACCGATAGAAACCATAGATTGCAAGTACTCCGAAAAGCACCTGGCGGCCTGCCTGACCGTACAAATCCTTATTCTGGGGAGCGTGAAAGACCGCACCCAAAAATACGGTGAAGAGCAGCACATTTCCGATCAATCCAATTGGCCAAGTACTGATCTTTCTTCGCATACCAAGCACCGCGCTCGCTAACCCAAATACATTTCCAATGACCTCGCGCCACAGTATCGCTTTGCTTCCGAAGTGGATTTCCGCGGCAAATAGCCAGTGCAGTAGAGACATCGTTATCCTCAAATTAGTTGTTGGCGCGGAAAGCAGTAATTGCACTACTTCTTAGAGCTTCCACCATCTGTTCTGGGTCGGGGGCAGAGTAAATGGCAGACCCGGCTACGAACACATCAGCACCAGCTTTGGCGCAGCGATCAATTGTTTGAAGACTCAATCCCCCATCGACCTGAAGCCAGATTGAACCGCCATAACGATTGATTTCTTTCCTGGCCTGTTCAATTTTCACTACGCATTCATCCATAAATTTCTGGCCCCCAAACCCTGGTTCAACGGTCATGATCAAAATCATGTCCATCGCTGGAATCAAATCAAGGTAAGGAATCAAAGAGGTGCCCGGTTTGAAAGCCATTCCAGCTCGACCACCAGCGGACTTAACATCCTTGGCTATCTGCAATGGATTTTTAGCAGCCTCAATATGGAATGTCGCACTCTTGGCGCCGGCTTCTATATAGGTAGGGGCCCATCTATCTGGATCCTCGATCATTAGGTGACAATCCATTGGCAAGGCAATGCTTTTTGCCAACGACTCGACAACTGGAAGACCGATGGTCAGGTTGGGAACGAAATGCCCATCCATAACGTCAATATGCACCCAGTCCGCACTAGGTATCCGTTGGATTTCATTGACGAGATTACCTAGATCGGCATTAAGGATGCTTGGGGTGATTTGAATTCCCATAACCGGAAACCTAGTGCAGAGGTCGTTGGATCAGGGCGAAGAACATCGCATCTGTCTGATGAATATGTGGCCAGAGTTGAACCGTTGGCCCCCTACCAAGTTCGGGAACACCGACGAAAAGCTCGCGAGCATCAAGCAACTGCCCACCTGTACGTTCCAGGCCCTCGTCCACGAGCATTTCAGTCTCAGCTAGATGAGGCGAGCAGGTGACGTAGGCAAGAACTCCTCCTGGTCGAAGGGATTCGTAGGCAGACTCAAATAGCCCAAGTTGCAGTGGTCGCAGGCTGGCAATATCGCTCGGGCTCTTGCGCCACCTCGCCTCTGGCCTCCTTCTCAGCGCTCCCAGACCCGTGCATGGCACATCGGCCAGAACGCGATCGAAGCTTTCAGCTGGCCAAGAAGGATGGAGGCCATCGCCAACAACCACTTCGACCTGATCGTCAACCGTGTTCTGAACTAATTTGGCCCGATGTTCACTGATTTCATTGGCGACGAGTTGAGCGCCTGATTCTCTAGCGATGGCCCCAAGTAACGCGGCTTTTCCGCCGGGTCCAGCACAAAGGTCAAGCCATCTCTGGCCAGCGGCGTTGTCGCCAAATCTGGTCAGTGCTAAAGCCACCAACTGGGAGCCCTCGTCTTGAACACCAGCTTGTCCCGACCGAACCTCCGGCAGGAGGCCTGGATCGCCGGTCCAAGTGGCGGCAAACGGCGAGTACCTGCCCGGCTCTGCGCCTTGGGCCAGCAACCCCGCCACAGTGCAGCGTCCCGGCCGGGCTACCAAAGTCACTGCGGCAGGCGTGTTGTTCGCGGCCAGAAGTTTTCGCAGTTCAATCTCGTTCGAAATTCGTTCGCGATACGCAGAGATGATCCAGGTCGGATGTGAAAACTCAACCGATAAACGATCGATAAGTGGAGTTGAACTTAGTGGCGCAAGCTCCTCCACCCACTCGGCTTCAGACTTCTGGGCGACTTTTCGAAGAACCGCATTCACCAATGTTGAGCTGGCAGAGCCCACGCAAAAATGGGCAAGATCAACCGTGGAATTCAAGGCGGCGTGATCTGGCACTCTCATATGAAGTAATTGGTGAGATCCTAGGCGGAGAACGTCTAGGAGCGGTGGATCTATCTTGGCCAATGGGCGATTCACCAGAGTGCTCAAGATGGCGTCATACTGCCCTTGCATGCGTAGTGTTCCGTATCCGAGTTCTATGGCGAATCCGGCATCCCTGGGATTCAAATCGTGCTTTTCTATCAAACTTGGCATGACGAGATTTGCATATGCGCCCGAACCCCAAACTGCGCGCATCATTTCAAAAGCAACTAATCGTGCCGGATCTGGACGGACTCTCTTAGCCATCGTTTGCCGATGACTTGGTGACCGAAAATGCTTCTCCTAATTGAACGCGACGACCCCGAGCCCAATCGGCGGCAAGCATCTCACGTTTGCCGGCAGCCTTAACGCGGCCGAGACGTAACGTTTGACTACCGCTAATAACCATGACTTCATGTTTAGAAGCAATGATCTCGCCTGGCTTGCCATCAAGAATCGTCGGTAATATCTCAACCGGTCCGATCTGAATTCGATCGCCTGCATAACTCGTCCAAGCACCTGGTTCGATGGTGAAAGCGCGTATCTGTCGTTCTATAGCTAATGCAGGTTGGCGCCAATCTATTTGACAATCGTCGGCTGTGATTTTTGGCGCATGTGAAATCTCATCCAATCGCTGGAGTTCAGGGCGGAGTTGGCCTCCTGATACACCCGAGAGGGTCTGCACCAAAAGTCGCGCGCCGGAAACTGAGAGACGTGCCAGAAGACTGGTGGAAGTGTCATCGAGCTTAATTGTTTCGGTGACGACCCCGAACACTGGACCAGTATCTAGCCCTTCATCAATTTGAAAAGTAGTAGCCCCGGTGATCTCATCACCAAAACGAATTGCATACGGCACCGGTGCTGCACCGCGCCAGGCAGGCAACAGTGAAAAGTGCAGGTTGATCCAACCAAATCTGGGTAATGTCAGTAACTCGCTTGGAACAAGGGCACCATATGCAACCACGGCGATCACATCAGGGTTCAATTGTGTCAACTCTTCACGGATTCTCGGCTCGCGCAAATTCGCGTGTTTAAGAACTCGAATTCCAAGTTCATCCGCGATCTGAGCCACAGGCGAAGGCGCAGATATTTGACCCCGGCCACTGGACGAATCTGGACGAGTAATTACCGCAACAACCTCATGTTCGGATTTCACCAGCGCCCTCAGTGAGGGAATTGCACTGTCGGGCGTTCCAGCAAAGATAATCCGCAAGTTTTACAGCCCCAGGCCAAACGTGGAGTGTGGCGATACCTTGATTTTCAGATCAACGCCCTCTGCTACTGCCTCGCCAAACCAAGTAGAGGAGCGGATTTCCTTCATGGCTTCCTTTCGTAGCGCCGCCTCAAGCCGGTCGATAAAGAGAATGCCATCGAGGTGATCGGTTTCATGCTGAATCGCCCTGGCGAGCAATTCACTTCCAGAGATCTCTACCGGATCGCCAAACATGTTGAATCCCCTTGCCACAACACTTAGCGCCCTTCTGGTGTTGTACGACAGCCCAGGAAACGACAGACACCCCTCTTCTCCCTCCTGTTCATCGCTGGAAAGATCAAGTGACGGGTTAATGAGATGACCCAACTCATCATCTACATCCCAGACAAAGACTCTGAGTGGAACGCCGATCTGCGGTGCGGCTAGACCCGCTCCCGGGGCCTCCAACATTGTCTCAGTGAGGTCCTGAACTAGGGTTCGCAGCTCCTTGTCAAAATCCACAACTGGAGTTGTGGGGGTCGTGAGGACTGGGTCGCCAAATAGTCGGATCGGTTGAATTGCCACGTGCCAAATCCTAGACGGTCACCGGATCTACTCGAATCCGAAGCGGGGAAGACTTAGCCGCACTTGACGAGGCGATTACGACTCGAAGAGCGTTGACCAACTCTGACCCTTTATCTCTTGGCACGCGAATTACGACCTCACCCCGGATTTCATCAATTAATCGTGGCCCAGAAATTTGTGAATTGACTATCTCGATCGTGGCGATCGCACTCCTTAGGGCCGGCATCTCTCCCTGCAAAACCGCAATCCGGCTGGCTGGCGGCAGTTGGAGCTTCTGGCGATCTTCAAGTTCGCGCAGGCTCAGCCCGAGCGCGTCCCATCTGCCAATGGCCTGTGCCAATGGATGGGAGTTGTCTGAGCCAAGAAATAAGGGTGCGCCTGGCTGCAAGAGTGCCGCAACTTGAAACCATCGGGTGGCCGCTTCTTCAGCGGCTCGCAGAACCGGACGATCGAAAAAGGCCCAGCCGTCAAGAATAACTCCACCTGAGTAACCGCCAGTTACCCACGGTTCGGCTCCTGGAGTACTGACAATGATGGCCGGCTCGTTGTCTATGCGCTCGATTCGCGCATCCCCCGTAGACGTCCGCACCACTACCCCAGGAAAGGCTCGACCGATTTCACTGGCAGTTCTCTCGTTGCCAATAATCGAGGCGCGAAAGCGAGTTCCTTGGCACCACGAGCAGGTCCAATTGGCAAATGGCCGGCCACACCAATTGCAACTAGGGACACCGTGCGTGGAGAGCAACTCCAGACGACCACCACACTCGCAGCGAGCCGCATTCCGACAGTCGGAACATCGAAGGGCTGGCGTATGTCCACGCCTAGGAACTAGAACCAGAACTGGGCCGGTTAACAATGCGGCTCGAACACTTTTCCAGGCGCTAGATGGCAATCTGGAATACGTTGCGCTCTCCCCGACCGTGACGATCTTTGGCGCAGAAAGTCGAATAGTTTCACGGTCAGGAAGTAGCGCTTTAGCCCAATTTGATTCGACCAATGCTGCGCTTTCGACCGAGACCGACCAGCCGCCGATTGCGAGCGGAACCTTCTGACTGTGCGATCTCAAGATTGCAACTTCGCGGGCGTGCCAACCCGGCGCATGCGGTTCCTCATACGAGTCGTCGACATCATCCCAAACGATAATCAGTTCTAGATCCTTTACTGGTGCGAAAGCAGCACTCCGGGTACCGATACACAACTTTGCTATGCCACGCGAACAGGCTAAAAAGTTGGCATACCGTTTGCTTGGCCCATCTTCCGCCGTTAGAACCGTTGGGACGACCCCAGACTTCATCGTGAAAAACGTCTCCTTCAACCGTTTAACGCTTGCCTGATCAGGCAGCAAGATCAGGACGCCACGATCGCGTGCGACAACTTGGTTTGCCAATTCAGCAATTTGCTTCATGGGATCGACCCCAGGAACTGCAGACCAAATCATTCGCGGCGTTGCCTGCGCTGTCATTGCTGCCAAAAAAGTCTCGTACCCAGGGAAGTGCCCCCACGACTGCCAACCATCCATGTCCCTAATGCTCGGCGCGCCAACGTCAGCCTGGGCCTTCATCTCCGTGGTCGCGTGTCGCGGCGGAATAGCGCTCCGAAGCACGTCTGCCAAAGAACCGGCATAGCGGTCTGCAACCTGACGAGCCAGTCGAGCGATCTCGGGTTTTAACACAATCTCCGGTGACACAACCTTTGATAAATATGCTTTAGCGTGTTCTGACGAATCGACGCGTTCGATAATGAATCCGTCGAAGGTTCGTCCCGCAAATGGCACCCTTACTCGAACACCAGGCTGGGCTTGCTGACTCTGAGATTCGTCCACCAAATAGTCAAATAGTCGATCAAGGTGGGCCAGGCCGGTTTCGACACTCACTCGGGCGATCGGCTGTTCACTTGCCGCGACCTTCACCGGACGCCGGAGCTGACGCTGCCTAATCAACTTCAGCGGCGCTTTGTCGGTCATGCCACCATTCTGCCCTGCCCCGCTGTCAGCGCTAGGCCATAGCGCTCGATTCAAGCAGCGAGCGTCGCGACGATGAAGTAAAGCAACAACCGACGAGGCGGGACTTTCTCGTCGATCGCCGCAATCACTTGATACTCTGCGCGGCGGATAGGTCCGCTTCTGGAAGTCGTACAAGTTGGCCGCGCAAACTGTCAGGTGAAGCGAGCAGCTCCAACGTCTCTTCCATGGACTCGAAGTCTTCTGTGGACAACACCATCGCAACAGGTTTGCCATGGTGGGTAATAGTCGCTCGCTCATGAGTAGTTTTGATGGCTGTGATCACGTCGGGCCCAGAATTTAGGTAAACCAACCGCAAAACCTAGAACTTGAGTTAGAGAGACGCCTTCAATTTTTCAACGCGATCCGTGCGCTCCCAAGTGAACTCAGGAAGTTCGCGGCCGAAATGGCCGTAAGCACTCGTGAGCGAGTAAATCGGACGGAGCAGATCGAGATCCCTAATGATCGCCGCCGGGCGCAGATCGAAAGTATTTAGAACGGCGCCCTGGATCTCAGCCACCGGCACTGTTTCGGTTCCGAAAGTCTCAACGAAAAGCCCAACTGGATGCGCTCGTCCGATCGCATAAGCGACTTGAACTTCGCATCGAGTGGCAAGGCCAGCTGCTACGACGTTCTTGGCGACCCAGCGCATTGCATATGAAGCTGAGCGATCCACCTTCGAGGGATCCTTGCCACTGAAAGCGCCACCGCCATGACGCGCCATGCCACCATAGGTATCTACGATGATCTTTCGGCCAGTAAGTCCGGCATCTCCCATCGGTCCGCCAATCACAAAGCGCCCCGTTGGATTCACTAGCAAGTCAAAATCCAGGTGATCGAGTTCTAATTCAGAAAGCACCGGCAGGACAACGTGCCGTTCAACTTCGGGGATGAGCGTTGATTCGAGCCCGATATCGTCCGAGTGCTGGCTCGACACCACAACCGTATTAATTTTTACCGCTTTGTCACCGTTGTACTCAATCGTGACTTGAGTCTTACCGTCTGGACGCAAATACGGCATCAAACCGGAGTGGCGAACATCGGCCAAGCGCTTAGCAAGCCGATGTGCCAGTGCGATCGGCAGCGGCATTAATTCTGGCGTGTCGTCGCAGGCATACCCAAACATGAGACCTTGATCGCCGGCTCCTTGGAGGTCCAACGGATCCAATGAATCATCAAGGCGGTTTTCGATTGCATCATCAACGCCTTGAGCAATATCACTTGACTGTTTCCCGATGGAAACGCTCACGCCACAAGATTTGCCGTCGAAGCCCTTATCTGACGAGTCATAGCCAATTCGAAGAACTGTTTCTCGAACAAGTTCAGCTATTTCAGCGTATCCATTGGTCGTTACCTCGCCAGCGACGTGGACTTGTCCGGTGGTAATGAGGGTTTCAACCGCGACTCGGCTATGACGGTCTTGTCTAAGTAGATCGTCCAAAATTGCATCGGAGATCTGATCAGCGATCTTGTCTGGATGACCTTCGGTTACGGACTCGGAGGTAAATAGGCGAATTGACACGTGGTTAGGTTAGCCGTTCTGCCAACACATCTAGAACTGCATGCGCCAGCGTGTCTTTCGTGCCGTACGGTATCTCAACGATTCCACCGTTTGAGGCGGCGATCAGCGCGCCATTGTTTGGAGATCCAAAGACCAAATTGTCGGACACGTCGTTTATCACCATGAAATCGGCACCTTTAGCCGCCAATTTGGCCAAGCCGTACTCCCTGACCGAGCCGTTCTCATCGCCGGTCTCGGCGGCAAAACCTATAATGACCTGTGGGACCTGGCCAGTTGATCGCCTCTTCTTGGCTCGCGCATTTCGAGTTTGGACCAGAGAGCGAAGAATGTCCGGGTTCTCAACCAACTCCAGTTCCACCGGGCCAGCAGTCTTCTTGATCTTCGTGGCTCGGGTCCTGGCCGGCCGAAAATCAGCCACCGCCGCCGCCATGATGATTGCATCCTGCTCCGCGCTTAGTTGGTCGATCGCAGCTTTCATCTCAAGGGCTGATTCAACCCGGACGATCTTGACACCCATGGGCGGATCGACCTCGGTCGCCCCGGCCACAATGGTGACTTCTGCGCCCCTGGATTTCGCGGCTATCGCTAGCGCAAAGCCTTGCCGACCCGAGGAGCGGTTGCCGAGAAAACGGACGGGGTCCAGCGCTTCCCTGGTACCTCCAGCACTAATGAGAATCTTCCGGCCGGCTAGATCTTTCGCACGTGTCAGATTCAACGAAAGGTTCAAGATCACCTCTAGCGAAGGAAGTCTGCCGATGCCAGAGTCAGAACCAGTAAGACGACCGACAGCTGGAGTTACCACCGATATTCCACGTTCGATGAGAGCGGCGACATTTGCCCGAGTTGCGGTGTGATTCCACATGGCCGAGTGCATGGCCGGAAAGATGATCACTGGCGCGGTGGTCGCGAGCAAGGTTCCAGTAAGGAGATCGTCTGCGTCACCGTGAACCATGCGTGCCACGAAGTTGGCTGTTGCCGGAGCGACAATGACTAGATCTGCGCGCTCGCCAATTCCTACATGTCGGACTTGATCTATCGAGTCAAAGAGTTGGGTGCTCACTGGCCGCCCGGAGAGAGCCTCCCAGGTCGCGGCACCCACAAACTTTAAGGCATTCTGGGTTGGAACAACCGTGACTCCATGTCCGATTTCTCGAAGGGCACGCACCACTTCGCATACCTTGTAAGCCGCGATGCCACCGGTAACGCCAACAACGATTTCTAGTGGTGTTGACTCTTTCACGGGGCCCTCAAACCTATTTCAAACTAGGCAGGTTCGATTGGCTCGATGGTAAGGAGGTTGGCATTAATTTCGCGCAGCGCGATAGATAGTGGCTTCTCGTGCACGTGGGTTTCAACTAAGGGTCCGACGTATTCGAGCAGCCCTTCGCTCAACTGCGCATAGTAAGCGTTGATCTGGCGAGCACGCTTGGCAGCGTAAAGGACCAGGCTGTACTTGGAGTCGGCCTTCTCCAGGAGCTCGTCAATTGACGGGTGAGTAATGCCTTGGGCAAGTTCGCTGGCGGAGATCGTCACAATTAATCCCTAACTTGTAATCCCTGAGTGGGATAGTCGCCCTCCGGTGTGAACCCGGATGAGTTTGGAGAGCCTATACAGAGGCTAAGGCTACCAGCGCATCGACAACATCCTCGACCGATGAGTTAATCAGGGTCTGGTCGAACTCCTCAGCGGCTGCCAATTCTGCCCTTGCCACCTCTAGGCGTTGTGCTCGCCGCTCAGGCGAGTCCGTTCCCCGACCTTCCAGTCGGCGCTCCAACTCCTCCCAACTGGGCGGAGCCAGAAACACTAAGATCGCCTCCGGATAGTTCATTCTTACCTGGCGAGCGCCCTCAATATCGATTTCCAGCAAGACCGAGGTCCCCGCGATCAGTTGATCCAGAACCGGGGCGGCTGGGGTTCCGTATAGCGCACCAGCAAAATTCGCCCACTCAAGAAACTCGCCAGTAGCTGCTCTTCGACCAAACTCTTCTGGCGAGACGAACTCATAATGGACGCCGGGAACCTCGCCGTAGCGAGGCTCTCGGGTGGTTACTGAAACGCTAAGCCAGAACGGCGAGCCGTTCTCTCTGAGGTTTTTTAAAACTGTGGATTTACCAACTCCACCAGGGCCTGAAAGTACGATCAACCGCCCACGACTCATGGGCAAATCATGGCGCACCTACTAGTGGAATCCGAATTCCCGTTTAATGGCCTCGATCTGATTGGCCCCAAGTCCGCGAATGCGCCGACTCATGGCAATCCCAATCTGCGCCATTAGCGCCTGAGCTTTAACTTTTCCGACCCCTGGCATTGACTCCAGGAGCGCCAATACCTTCATCTTGCCGATGGCGTCATTGGCCTTACCCTGGTTGATAACGTCAAGAATTGAAACGGCGGAACGCTTCAATCTCGCTTTTACTTCGGCTCTTTCCGCGCGAGCAGCGGCTGCTTTGAGTAGCGCTGCGGCTCGTTGTTCCGGGGTTAGCACGGGAAGTGGCATCTGACCCTCCGTTCCCTTGAGAATCCACGGCGACTACTTCATGGGTTCCAATTAACTAGTTGGGAAGAAACTAGCCGCTCCATCATTGTAACTTCGCAGGTGCAGAAGTACATTCTGGATCGCCCTCGCGACCCCCTCGGTCCCATCTTTCTCCCAGGAATCGGTAAGCGGGCGCCCAATAACCAGCAAATCGGCGCCATCTTCCAGGGCCTTGATTGGCGTTGCCACCCGTCGCTGATCCCCGACTTGGCCATCAACTAGACGTACTCCAGGCGTGATTAGGGTGATATCTGGCCCCACCACCGATCGGAGCGCCTTGACTTCATGTGGGGAACAGACCAGTGCCCGCGCCCCAGCCGCTACGGCCAGCTCTGCCAGCCTTACGGTCAGGTCCGCCAAAATGCCTAAATTGAGTTGGGTGAGTGCCGACTGATCCAACGAGGTCAGAACCGTGACTGCCGCAATTTTAGTCTCCGGCAAGGCGTTCACCGCCGCTGAGATCATCGAGGCACCACCTAATGCGTGGACGGTGAGAATTTCTGGGTTGAGTTTGCCGATTGATCTTGCCGCCCCCGCCACCGTGTTGGGTATGTCGTGTAGCTTCAGATCGAGAAAAAGAGCCGCATTTGGTGCCGCTTCACGAATCTGCCTAACCCCTTCCAACCCATCTCTAAGGTAGGTCTCGAGGCCGACCTTGAGGGTCGAAATCTGGCTGTCCGCCAGCCGGGCCCAGGCGATTGCGGTCGCCAAATCGGGGGCATCCAAGGCGATTGCTACGGGTGCGCTCAAGAACGATCCTCCTTCTCTTCTGTTTGCCGGTGGCCGAAGCCGATCGCCTCTTTTAGTGAGTCAAAACCATGGTGTACCAATAAGTGGTTCAACTCATTTTGGATTCTGATCGCCGCGGATGGATCATGAAAACTCGCTGTCCCCACACTCACTGCACTAGCGCCGGCAAGAACGTATTCAAAGGCATCTTCGCCACTCATGATGCCGCCCATCCCGATTATTGGGACCTTGGGCAGTGCGGAGTGAACCTGCCAGACAGCTCGAACTCCCACTGGCCGGATTGCGGGACCGGAAAGTCCACCGGTAATACCAGCGACCTTCGGCTTAAGAGTTTTTGTATCAATCACCATGCCAAGCAGGGTATTGATCATTGCCAGGCCAGTTGCACCTGCGTCAACACAGGCTCTAGCAATTTCAACAATATCTGTTACGTCTGGTGACAGTTTGGCGAAAATCGGAAATTGCGGACCAACTGCACGTCTCACCGTATTGACGACTTCGCTTGCAGACTGCGGAGCACAGGCGAACACCAGCCCGCGGTTTGACACATTTGGGCATGAAATGTTGATCTCAATTGCACTCACCACAGCGCCGGCACGACGAACTCGCGCAGCTGTTCGGCCAAATTCTTCGACGCTGTTACCTGCAATCGAAACGATAATTCGGGCGCCCATCTTGGAAAGCCACGGCACATCGTCGTTCATAAAAGCTTCAACTCCCGGGCCTTGCAAGCCAATGGAATTAAGCATGCCGCTGGGAGTTTCGGCCATTCTAGGAGTTGCTCTCCCAGATCGAGGATTGGCCATTATCGATTTGGTGACCACAGCTCCAATCTTGGAAAGGTCGAAGAAGTTAGACAATTCCTTTCCCGAGCCAGCACAACCGCTCGCCGTCAGAACGGGATAGGGAAGACTGAGCGACCCGAGGCTCGTGTGTAGATCAATGTTCGACTTTTCCTCGGCGGGGTGTTTTGAAATCACCTTGAACGTCATGAGGAGGCCTCTGATCCATAGGTACCAGCCGGAATCGTTCCGATTGAATCCCAGAGAACACTCTCACCGTCGAAACTTGGACCTGAAACGCAAGCTCGAGTCATTCGGGTGAGGCCATCTTCTCCCCTGATCGGCAGAACACACGTCATGCACACACCAATACCGCAGGCCATTTCTTCCTCAACCAAGCACTGCGCAGGGATGCCCTTTGTCTTCGCATAGAAAGATATCGCCTTCAACATACCCATCGGACCACAGGCATAAATCAATTCCGTTCCGCTGCGTTCTACCACCGCATCGAGGTGGTCAGTCACTTTGCCACTCAGCCCCAAACTTGCATCCTCCGTAACGAGGATCAGTTGCGATGCCGCCCGTCGCCCTTCAACTACACCGAATAATCTTGCCCCAGTAGCGGCGCCCAGGATCATTTCTACTCGGCAGCCACGTGTGCGAAGTAGATCAGCGAGGGAGAAAAGTGGAGCGGCGCCGTATCCGCCGCCGACCAACAACGCCTTCACGGGTACAGCTGGAATGGGAAATGGGGTGCCAAGTGGACCGACCACATCAACTGGTGAGTGTGCTTGAAGTTGAGATAGCCATTTGGTGCCACCGCCTTGCACTGCAAATACAATTTCGACAGTGCCGCCAAAAACGCCTCTTGGGTCTGCGGTGTAAATCGAAAACGCCCGACGCAGGAGCATTGACGAGCGTTGTCCGCCAACAGCGAGAGCGACAAACTGGCCAGGTTTCATTCTCTCGGCAATCCCCGGCGCGGCAATCGACAATTGGAAGTAATCCCCCACCCGTTTCAAAGAGATTACTTCACCGCGCACCTGCAGTGGGGTAGGAATGCTTGCTTTCAATTGGCCACCTCCAACCACTCTTGAAGTGACCGTACGCCAAATTCTCCGCGACGAAGTGCTTCCACTCCTTGCACTGCTGCGTTTAGCGCTGCGATGGTTGTGATGCAAGGGATTCCTTTTGCCACAGATGCGCCTCTGATCCGCCAACCATCTTTCCTGGGTCCGGACCCGACTGGGGTATTGATCACCAAGTCGATCACGCCAGAACTGATCAGTTGACCAATGGTTGATATTTCCGAGTCGGCACCTTGCGATTCTTTTCTTACCAAGTGGGATTCGATGCCGTTTCTGGCTAGTACCTCACGAGTCCCCTCCGTCGCATAGATTTTGAAACCAAAGTCGACGAACTTTGAGATCGGAAGAATCATCGCTCGCTTGTCTCGATTAGCCACAGATACGAAAAGCGATCCGGTCAGTGGCAGTGATCCGTATGCAGCCGCTTGCGATTTGGCATAGGCGACCCCGAAACTACGATCAAGTCCCATTACCTCGCCAGTCGATTTCATTTCGGGTCCAAGAGTTGCATCAACATTTTCACCGTCCGGCCGACGGAATCTATTCCACGGAAGCACTGCCTCCTTCACTGCGATGTGTTCACTCGTGAGCGTGCTTCCATCGCCTTCACGAGGCAGTAGACCCTCAGATCGAAGCTCAGGAATGGTCGTGCCAAGCGCGATTCGAGCTGCCGCCTTGGCTAACGGAACGCCAGTAGCTTTGCTCACAAACGGAACCGTTCTAGATGCCCGTGGATTTGCCTCCAGCACATAGAGAAGATCTCCGGCTACCGCGAATTGAATATTTATTAGGCCGCGCACCCCGACCCCACGTGCGATTTTTTCGGTAGCAGAGATGACTCGAGCGATCTCTCCCTTACCTAGCGTCATCGGCGGTAATGCACATGCGGAATCGCCAGAGTGAATGCCTGCCTCCTCAATGTGTTCCATGACTCCACCCAGGTAGAGCTCGGTGCCATCGAAGAGTGCATCCACATCGATTTCAATTGCATCGTCCAGAAAACGATCTACGAGAACTGGATGGTTCGGGCTAATTTCGGTTGCTTTACCAATGAAAGTTACAAGCGAGTCGTCCTCATAGACAATTTCCATGCCTCGGCCACCGAGAACGTAAGATGGGCGAACCAAAACCGGATACCCGATTCGATGTGCAACTTCGAGCGCTTCATCCGCATTCATGGCTAGACCATGCGCTGGAGCTAAAAGTCCAGCTTTATGGAGCACTTTCGAGAACTCCTCGCGATTTTCGGCTAAATCGATCGCAGACGGACTAGTGCCAACGATTGGTACCCCCGCTGCTTCCAACGCCTTAGCCAACCCAAGCGGAGTTTGCCCACCAAGTTGGACAATCACGCCGGCGATTGGGCCAGCCAGGCTCTCGGCGTGAAACACTTCTAGTACATCTTCAAGAGTTAGTGGCTCGAAATATAGGCGATCTGCAGTGTCGTAGTCCGTAGAAACGGTTTCCGGGTTGCAGTTGACCATGACCGTCTCATATCCGGCCTCCTTGAGCGCGAAAGCTGCGTGAACACAGGAATGATCGAACTCAACACCCTGTCCGATCCGATTCGGTCCGCTTCCCAAAATTAGCACCGCTGGTTTCGTTCTTGATGCGACCTCGCTGTGGGTTTCGTAGGTTCCGTAGTGATAAGGCGTACTTGCCGCAAATTCGCCAGCGCAAGTGTCAACCGTTTTAAACACTGGTCTGATGCCGAGCTCCTGACGCTGTTGCCTTACTAACGTCTCGGTAATATTTCGAATCTGCCCTATTTGGAAGTCAGAGAAGCCCATTCGCTTGGCTGATGTAAGGGTTGCTTTATCCAATTTGCTCGCCATAGACAACGTTTTGGCTTCGAGACTAAGCGCTGCTATCTGCTGCAGAAACCAGGGATCAATGCCGCTTGCTTGATGGAGTGAATCAATCGAAGCGCCAGCGTGAATAGCAAGTTGCACCTGATTGAGCCGGTCTTCAGTAGGAATCGCCGTATGGCTAATAAGTTCGCGGACTTCGCTCTCGGACATTGAAAGGTCGCCCCAATCAAAACTTGCACCCTTGCGTTCCAGCGAGCGGAGCGCCTTCTGAAGTGCCTCGGGAAAGGATCGGCCAATGGACATAGCTTCACCGACACTTTTCATGGTTGTCGTTAAGGTCGTGTCGGCACCGGGGAATTTTTCAAATGCAAAACGTGGCACTTTAACAACCACGTAATCAAGGCTTGGTTCAAAGGAAGCCGGCGTTATGCCTGTGATGTCATTAACGATCTCATAGAGTGAATAACCCAGCGCCAACTTGGCGGCAATCTTAGCGATGGGAAATCCGGTCGCCTTAGACGCCAGCGCACTAGACCGCGAAACGCGCGGATTCATTTCGATCACGATCACGCGTCCCGTAAGGGGATTGACTGCAAACTGGATGTTACAGCCGCCAGCATCAACACCTACCGCTCTGATGATTGCGATTGAAAGGTCTCGAAGCCTTTGATACTCCACATCGGTGAGGGTCATCGCTGGCGCAACAGTGATTGAATCTCCGGTATGCACGCCCATCGGGTCAACATTTTCGATGGAGCAGACAACGACAACGTTATCTTCGGCATCCCTCATCAATTCGAGCTCGTACTCTTTCCAACCGATCAAGGACTCTTCCAAGAGCACTTCAGATGTGGGACTGTGTTGCAGTCCTGCTCCTCCAATGAGCGAAAGATCACTCCAGTCATAGGCGATTCCGGAGCCCAGTCCGCCCATCGTGAAAGACGGTCTAATAACCACTGGGTACCCGATTCTGCCTGCGGCCTCGGCGAGGTCGGAAACCGAGTGACAAACGATGGAGACCGCAGATTCTCCGCCCACACTTTCCACGATTTCTTTGAATCTTTCTCGATCCTCACCCTTCTTAATCGCTTCGATGTTCGCACCAATTAACTTGACGTTGAATCGATCCAGGACTCCCGATTCAGCAAGAGACATGGCCACATTGAGTGCCGTCTGCCCTCCAAGGGTTGCCAGCAAAGCGTCTGGACGTTCGCGTTCAATGACCATGGTTACGAATTCTGGCGTGATCGGTTCAATGTAGGTGGCGTCTGCAAATTCGGGATCGGTCATTATCGTGGCTGGATTTGAGTTAATCAGAATTACTCGAATCCCCTCTTGGGCTAACACCCGACAGGCTTGAGTTCCTGAGTAGTCAAACTCACAAGCCTGACCAATCACGATTGGTCCTGAGCCAATTACTAAAACACTGCCGATATCTTCACGCTTTGGCATTAATTCTGACCTCTCGCGCGCAGCAGCAATTGTTTGAAATTCGTGAATAGGTGTGCAGCATCGTGCGGACCGGCTGCAGCTTCCGGGTGGTACTGGACACTAAGAACTGGATGCTGGACTAATTCGAGGCCTTCTACCACTCCATCGTTAAGGCAGACATGAGTTGCTCGTGCAAATCCAAAGGCTGTTTCAAACGCATCGCCGACTGGCGCGCTTACCGCGAATCCGTGGTTGTGAGCCGTGATTTCAACCTTGCGAGTTCTCAGATCCTGTACTGGCTGATTAATGCCGTGATGGCCGTATCGCAACTTGTATGTATCAAGACCGAGCGCTTGACCGATAACCTGATGTCCGAAACAGATTCCTAACAGAGGTATCTCGCGCCTGATTACCTCTTGGGCTAGCCGAACCGCATGGTGTGCAGTGGATGGATCGCCGGGGCCATTTGAAAGGAAAACTCCATCTGGGTTCACCGACAGAACCTCATCGATAGTCGACCAGGCCGGAAAGATTTCAGAGGCAATCCCCTTCTCTGCAAAAAGGCGTGGGGTATTTCGCTTAATGCCAAGATCTAGGATCGAGATTCTTAATCCGGAGTCGGCTGCTACCGAGTACCTATTTCTGGTGCTCACCTCATCGCAAAGATTTGCACCGATCATTTCCGGACTCGCTCGGACGAATTCGAGAAGTTCGTCTTCACTTGCCTCATTTGCCGCGCCAGAGAAAATACCAACTCGCATTGCACCTCGCTCTCGCAGGAGGAGAGTGAGCGCCCTAGTGTCAACCTCTTTGATTGCAACAATGCCTTCTCTAACAAGGGCATCGTCAAGAGTTTCCGTTGATCGCCAATTGCTCGATACCGGAGAAGGATTACGTGCCACTAGTCCCGATACCCAGATCCGGTCGGATTCGTAGTCTTCTGAATTGAATCCGGTATTTCCAATCTGTGGAGACGTCATCACCACTACCTGGCGATGGTACGACGGATCAGTAATGGTCTCTTGGTATCCCGTCATACCTGTCGAGAAGACGGCTTCGCCAAATGTCTTCCCGGTTGCACCCCAGCTGCGGCCTTGAAAGACGGTTCCGTCGTCGAGTACTAAACGAGCTTGGCTCATCTGGTCAGACTCCCGTTGAGCACCGTGGCGTAGCCGCGCAGGAATGTTGCCTGAACTTGGCCAGGAAGGGTCATCCCCAAGTAGGGCGTATTGGAACTCTTAGAGGCCATATCTGACTGCGCGACCACTTTCTTGACCGACGGATCATAAAGCGTGAGGTTTGCCGGCTCCCCTGGCGAAAGAGGGCGGCCATGTCCGGAAATCTGCCCAATCTTTGCCGGCGCCGTCGACATCCTGACCCCTACCTGAGTCCAAGAAAGCAAGCCGGTATCAACCATGGTCTGCTGAATCACAGAGAGCGCATTCTGCAGACCCAACATGCCGAAAGCGGCTGCCTGCCACTCGCAGTCTTTGTCTTCAATCGGGTGTGGGGCATGATCGGTCGCAACTGCATCGATCACACCATCTGCCAACGCCGTTCGAAGTGCTTGAACGTCGTTGGCTGTACGAAGGGGTGGGTTCACTTTGTACAAGGGGTTATAACTGCGCGCCATCTCGTCGGTCAGGAGAAGGTGGTGTGGGGTGACTTCGGCACTGACATCGATACCTCGAGATTTTGCCCAGCGCAGTATTTCAACACTTCCGGCGGTAGAAACATGGCAGATATGGAGCCTCGAGCCGACGTGTTCAGCCAAGAGCACATCCCTAGCGATGATCGCCTCTTCGGCCACGGCCGGCCAGCCACGTAGCCCGAGCACTGCCGAGACCTCGCCTTCATTCATTTGGGCACCCTCGGTCAAACGAGGCTCCTGAGCATGTTGGGCGATCAGACCGCCGAAACTCTTGACGTATTCGAGGGCTCGACGCATCAGAATGGGATCACTCACGCACTTTCCATCGTCGCTAAATATTCGTACTCGAGCCGCAGAATCGGCCATCGCCCCAAGTTCGGCCAGCCGCTCTCCACCAAGACCAACGGTCACTGCCCCGATCGGAAATACGTCGCAGAAGCCAGCCTCTTTCCCAAGCCTCCACACCTGCTCCACCACCCCGGCGGTATCTGCAACTGGATCGGTATTAGCCATTGCATGAACGGCGGTAAATCCGCCAAGAGCAGCAGCCCTAGTTCCGGATTCGACCGTCTCTGCGTCTTCGCGCCCAGGTTCACGAAGGTGCGTGTGGAGATCTACCAATCCAGGTAATGCAATAAGGCCGCCACCATCTACAGTTTTTGCACCAGTTACTTTCAGCCGTTTGTCTGGTTCCGAAATTTCGGCAATGACTCCGTTATCCAGATGCAGATCAACCTGATCGTTGCCTAGAAGCTGGACGCCACGAATTAGGTATCCGCTCATGCCTCCACCAGCGTCCGGTACTCGATATCGGCTTGGGGCGCCCCACCAAGAAGGAGATAGAGAACTGCCATTCGAACGCTCACGCCGTTTGCCACCTGTTCGACGATTACCGATCTAAGACCATCGGCCGCCCCTGCACTGATTTCCAGTCCTCGATTCATCGGCCCCGGGTGCATCACTATTGCCTTCTCAGGCAACTTCGCCAGCCGCTCTGAATCAAGACCAAAGCGGCGGGAGTACTCACGAGCCGAGGGGAAAAAGGCGGCACTCATCCGCTCCAATTGAACTCGGAGCGCCATCACCACATCCGTTTTGGCAAGAACCGAGTCCAAATCGTAGGAAATTGAGCAAGGCCATTTGTCGACACCAACCGGAAATAGTGTTGGGGGCGCGACGAGAGTGACACTTGCGCCAAGGGTGCTAAGGAGAAGAACGTTGCTTCGCGCGACGCGTGAATGAAGCACATCACCCACAATGGCAACTCTGACTCCGCTTAAATCACCCTTTCCACCGCGAAGATGCCGGCGCATCGTGAAAGCATCGAGGAGTGCCTGCGTTGGATGTTCATGAGTTCCGTCTCCCGCGTTTAGCACCGAGCCCTGTAACCAGCCGGCATGGGCGAGCCGGTGCGGCGCACCAGAGGCTGAGTGTCGTATGACGACCGCGTCGGCACCCATCGCCTCCAGGGTCAACGCCGTGTCTTTCAGCGACTCCCCTTTGCTAACACTCGATCCCTTGGCTGAAAAATTGATAACGTCGGCTGAGAGCCTTTTAGCCGCCGCTTCGAACGATATTCTCGTCCGCGTTGAATCTTCAAAAAATAGATTTACGACTGTTCGTCCCCGCAGGGTCGGAAGTTTTCTAACCGGCGCCTCGGACACGCGGCTCATTTCTTCAGCGGTATCCAAGACCAGGATGGCATCTTCCAGACTCAGATCTGCGGCAGAGAGCAAGTGTCTATGCATTCTGCACCTCGCTGATCGTTACCAGATCAATTCCATCGATTTCAGCCAGCGATACCTTCACGGCTTCCTGCATTGAAGTGGGCAGATTCTTTCCCACATAGTCCGCTCGGATCGGAAGTTCTCGATGACCACGATCTATGAGGACTGCCAACTGCACAGTTGCCGGCCGACCGACTTCACCGATCGCATCAAGGGCAGCCCTAATCGTTCGCCCTGAGAAAAGTACGTCGTCGACGAGAATAACCGTCCGGCCGTCTATTCCGCCTAGGGGCATTAGGGTCGGCGTCAGTGCGCGCGCGGGGCGTAATCGAAGATCATCTCGATGAAGGGTTATGTCGAGGGTGCCAACCGGAACCGAGATGCCCTCTATGGCTGAAATAAGACCGGCTAGGCGATTGGCCAATTGGACGCCACGGGTTGGAATCCCAAGCAGAACAAGTTCCTTCGCGCCCTTATTCCGTTCAACAATTTCATGTGCGATACGGGTTAAAGCTCGAGAGAGATCACCTTCATCGAGCACCATGCGACCTTGGGTACTAGCCATCGGCCGACCTCCTTCCCCGCCTCTCATGGACGGGTCGTTAAAGGATGTTCGGAACGACTCGTAATCTACAGCCATGTGGGTCGGATTGCGATTTCCCGGCGTGTCTCGAATTTCGCCCTGGTGTTCACAGCCAAGAAGTGCCTCTTCCTCTGGACTCAGAACCCCACGATGCTTCGAGGATGAATCAAATTCCAGAATCTGGACCCCCACGCAGTTCTAAAAATCCGCCACGGAACAAGTATGGGAAAGATGTTGGCGCAAGACTTCGAACCATCCGGCTACAGCAAGGTATGACCCTGTTGGAATTAGAAGCCAGATCAGAAGGGCGTTGGAAAGCAGTCGTGGTCGGCTCGTATGAACGAGGCGACAGAGCAATCAGTGCTAATAAATTGATGGCTTTAGCCGAGTTCTATGGTGTGCCAGCAGCTGCCTTAATTAGTGATTTTGGCGCGATGGCCGGTATTCCGAGCAAGAGTTCAGGCGTGGTTCGAACCCTGGTCGATCTGCCCGCCCTACGGATTTGCCCGTCGGAAATAACCGGAACAATGAAACGGCTGGTTGGTGCCTTAGAACGGGCCCGAAACGATTGGAACGGTCAAGTACTTTCACTCCGGCGAACCGATCTGACCCTGCTGGCGATGTTGGCCGACTATCCACCTAGCGCCTATGCGCAGCGATGCGTCGAATTGGGCGTTCTTCACATCCGTTGAGAGATGGCGTTAGGAGTTGGACTTCTCTTTCAGTTTTGCAATCCGGCCGAGGACTCCGTTGACAAAACTTGACGACTCTTCAGTAGATAACGTGCGGGCAAGCTCAACTGCTTCGTCAATCGCCACGGCGACTGGCACATCCTCTGACCACATCATTTCGTAGATGCCGATTCGAAGGAGATTCCGATCGACTGGCGGCATTCGATCTAAATCCCAACCCTGCGAATAAGTAGCAATGAGTTCATCAATTCTTCCTCGATTGGCCTGTACCCCGGTGACCAATTCTTCTGAATAGACGTTGATCGGTGGATCGGCTTGGTCTCGGCGGTCTATGAGGACCTGTAGTGGATCAGACCCTCTGATATCTGCCTCAAAAAGAACATCTAGTGCGCGTTTTCGCGCCTTGGTGCGAGCGGACACTTACGCGCGACCGAGATAGGAGCCATCGCGGGTATCGACCCTGATTTTCTCATCGGGTGCGATGAACAGCGGAACCTGGATTTCCACGCCGGTTTCGAGTGTTGCAGGCTTTGTGCCGCCGGAGGAACGGTCGCCTTGCAGTCCTGGCTCGGTATAGGTGATTGTCAGTTCCACTGACGCTGGCAACTCCACGTAAAGCGGGTTGCCCTCGTGCATGGCCACCACCGCACTGGTGTCTGCGAGCATAAAGTTAGCGGCATCGCCTACCGTCGCTGGCTGAATGTTGATTTGGTCGTAAGTGTCGTTGTCCATGAATACAAAAGCGTCGCCATCTTTGTAGAGAAATTGCATATCCCGCTTTTCAACAATGGCAGTTTCAATTTTGATCCCGGCGTTGAAAGTCTTCTCAACCACCTTGCCGGTTAGAACATGTTTTAACTTAGTGCGAACAAAGGCTGGACCTTTACCTGGCTTGACGTGTTGGAAGTCGACAACATTCCACAGTTGGCCATCCAGGTCGAGGGTCATGCCGTTCTTAAGTTCATTTGTACTTGCCACGTGACGCACTCCTAAAAAGTAGGCCACATTCGACCTGGGGTTATTTTTGATTGCCTTGCAAAGGCTAGTTCAGGCTGCGAATTCTACCCTCTTACAGCAGGGCACTTAACGCCTTTAAGGCCAGTCGGTAGGAATCGACACCAAAGCCGGCAATTACGCCGGTCGCCACGCCTGATATCACCGAGATATGTCTGAACTCTTCCCTGGTGTGGGGATTGGATAGGTGAACTTCAATCAGCGGCGCGACGAGGGTCGCAGCCGCATCCCTTAAGGCGTATGAGTAGTGAGTGAAGGCGGCCGGGTTGAGGATCACCGGAATCTTTGAATCGGCAGCCTCATGGAGCCAATGGATAAGTTCAGCTTCGTCGTCGCTCTGGCGCATCTGGACATCTAGGCCCAGGGCCAGGCCGGCCGAAACGCAGAGTTCTCGAAGTTCGTCATGAGTTGTAGAACCGTAAATCTCTGGTTCGCGACTGCCCAGCCGACCCAAATTAGGTCCATTAAGAATTAGTACTTTCTTCATCGGGCAACCTTCTCATAAGCACGCTCAAGGATCGTGCGATCAGGATCTTCCAATCTGATCGGAAGAGCGAGCCCGTCAAGTATGACAAAGCGGAGGATTCTGGCTCTGGCCTTCTTATCAAGAGACATGCTCTCCAACAATTTTGGCCAGGCATCGCGCCGATAAGTGACCGGCAGGTTCAGCGATTCGAGAATTCGTCGATGTCGATCGGCCGTTTCGGTATCCAACCGACCGACCAAAGTGGCCAACTCGGCGGCGTAAACCAGACCGATGGAGACGGCCTCTCCGTGGCGCCAAAGGTACTTTTCATTCCGCTCAATTGCGTGACCCAAGGTGTGCCCGTAGTTCAATATCTCGCGTAAACCGCCCTCTCTAAAATCAGCACCGACAACTTCAGCTTTGACTCGTACTGACCGTTCGATCAATTCTAGGAGAACTTCACTATCCCAGCGCATGGCTCCGACCGGGTCACCTTCAATTAAATCTAGGATTCCCGGATCTTTTATAAACCCGCACTTGACGACCTCCGCGAGGCCGGCGC
>DATKUB010000046.1:0-9849 GCA_035530875.1 Candidatus Nanopelagicaceae bacterium | reverse complement strand
CCGGCATCCCGACTTCGACTACTTCACTCGGGTGATCAATGTGCTTCCAGGACAGTTCCGATACGTGGACCAAACCATCTACGCCGCCAAGATCTACGAAAGCACCGAAGTTGACGATGGAAGAGATAACACCACTTCTGACTTGACCCTTCTGCAACTGGTTCAAGAAAGTCGTACGGCTCTCGGATTGGGTCTGCTCTAGCCAGGCACGACGGGAAAGAACCACGTTGTTACGGTTCTTATCCAACTCGATGATCTTGGCTTCGATCTCTTTCCCAATATAAGGAGCAAGATCGCGCACCCTACGCATCTCAACCAGAGATGCTGGCAGGAAGCCGCGGAGCCCGATATCGACGATAAGTCCACCTTTAACGACCTCAATGACCGTTCCAGTGACGACTTCGTCATTCTCCTTCTTCGATTCGATTGTGCCCCAAGCGCGCTCGTACTGGGCGCGCTTCTTAGACAGGATGAGTCGACCTTCTTTGTCTTCCTTCTGAAGCACGAGCGCCTCAACCTGATCGCCGACTTTAACTACGTCATTGGGGTCGATGTCGTGCTTGATGGAGAGTTCGCGTGAGGGGATAACACCCTCAGTCTTGTAGCCGATGTCGAGAAGTACTTCGTCGCGGTCTACCTTGACTACGGTGCCTGCGACGATGTCTCCGTCGTTGAAATATTTGATGGTGCCGTCAATTGCGGCGAGAAAATCTTCGGCCGTTCCGATGTCGTTAACGGCCACTACTGGACTTGTAGACAAAATTCTCCGATGGTGGACATGAAATTGGTGGAGTGCGTATCACCCCGTGAAGTGCGAACGATACGGTTCGGGCTAAACCAGCGTCAATTTGAGGTGAGTTCATGACCGAGAGCAGAAGTGGTTCCGCCGGGCCGAAGCGAGACTCTGTGAGCGCCGAATCCTCCGCCCGCGCCGCCCAGACCTGGTGGGATGCCAATGCGGCCGGGTATTTGGCCGAGCATGGTGACTTTCTAGCCGCCGAATTGGTCTGGGGGCCAGAAGGGGTCACCGAACGCGAGCTGGAGCTCCTCGCTCCCTACGATGGGGCGCTAGCGGTTGAAATCGGCTCGGGAGCAGCTCAAGGAGCCAAATACCTCTCTTCCCTGGGCGTCGAGGTGATTGCGGTTGATATTTCCATGAAGATGCTGACCGGAAGCGATCACGACCTATTGGTTCAAGGCGATGCCCGAGCTCTGCCTTTCCAGGACGGGATCTTTGATTTCGGTTTCTCCGCATATGGGGCTCTGCCGTTCCTACCAGAAGCCGGAGCGGTATTAACTGAATGGAGTCGAGTTATTAAACCCGGCGGACTGCTCGTCTTCTCCGTTACTCATCCGATCCGCTGGGCATTTCCGGATTCTCCCGAGAAAGACGGGCTCACCGCCTCCGGCTCCTATTTCGATCGACGGGCTTATGTTGAGATTGCTGAAGATGGGTCCATCGAATACACCGAACACCACCGAACCATGGGCGATTGGATAGCTGCCATCGCAGTTGCTGGCCTACATCTTCTCCGACTAATCGAACCCGAGTGGAAACCAGGCAATACCAAGATCTGGGGCGGCTGGAGTCCGCTCAGGGGCGCCCACCTACCTGGAACCGCAATCTTTATCTGCCGCCACCCCATTTAGGCTCCAATAACTGCCGATGCTATGCCTTGGCTAAGCGCTACTCTCAAGCAATGGGCGGTTACCTGGAAGTATTACGAATTCGGGTAGCTCGAAATCTACTTCTCAGCACTCTTCCAGCCCGAGTCGCCTATTCGATGGTTGGTCTTTCAATTTTTTTCCACGTCCAACATTCAATTGGTTCAATTGCCTCAGCCGGCATTGCCCTCGGCCTAAATGGTTTCGCTGGCGCCATCACTGCCGGAATTCGGGGATCCGTGATGGATCGATTCGGCCAGAGCTGGCCGCTCTGGATACTCGTACCCGCGTATGCGATGGCGCTCATTGGTTTCTCATTCGTTACCGAACGCACAAGCCTGCTGGTCGCGGCGACCATCTTGGGAGCCAGCGCACCCCCAATCAACCTCTCAGCGCGGCCGCTCTGGAAATACGCGGTGCCGAAAAAGATTCTCCGCGTTGCGTATGCGATAGATGCAACGGCACTAAATGGCTCTGCGATTTTCGGTCCAGTAATCGCGACCTGGGTTTCGCTGACGATCGGCGCCGAGTGGTCCCTGCGACTCTGCGCACTGCTGCTGTTCAGCGGCGGCATGTCGCTTGCATCCCAAGCCATCTCCAGGCGCTGGCAGCCTGAGAGCAAACCGCCGGGCACGCTATCGCTCTGGAAAGTCAGAGCCATCCGCATCCTTATGATTGAGGGCGCAGTCATCGGATTTGGTTGGGGCTCTTTCGACGTGGGAGTTCCGGCGGCCACCACTCTGGTACATCGCCAATCG
The DNA here is from genome assembly GCA_035530875.1 of Candidatus Nanopelagicaceae bacterium. GTDB lineage: Bacteria > Actinomycetota > Actinomycetes > Nanopelagicales > Nanopelagicaceae > JANXYY01. The sequence goes on along the minus strand of DATKUB010000046.1, from coordinate 7,426 downwards.
CTTAGCGGTCCGATCTTCGCGGCACTCTCACTAGGCACCGTCGTCGGGGGTCTGATTGGTGGGTTGGCCTCAAAGCGAATGTCATCACTGAAGGGAATGCTGCTCTCCTACTCTGCCTGGACTCTCTCAGCGCTTCCACTGCTCTTGGTCAAACCCAGCGGGCTGCTGATCGCAGTTGCGCTACTCATCGGAATCGCCGGCGGTCCGCTCCAGATCTTTTATTGGGAGGTAATCGAAGCGGTCCGTCCGGCTGGCGCCGCCGTTTCTGCACTGGCCTGGATCTGGGCCGTCGAAGGAACCTTTGCCTCCGCAGGATCTGCGCTTAGCGGCGGCATTGCCGATCGCTTTGGCGCCCGATGGTCGTTATCGATAACCCCACTGGCGATCTTTATTGGGTTCTGCGTCGTCTTTCTTGGACGTGGCCAGCTGGCAAAGGCAGACCGCCGACCAAGCCCCGAAAGTGACGAGATTGCCATATCGATAATCGAAAACCCTGCGACCTGACGTCGAGAGATTTAATGTGCGGCATCATCCCAGGATCTACCAATTCCAATATTCACCGAAAGCGGCGCATTGAGTGGGTAGGCCGAACCCATCTTGTCTTCAACGATGGATCGAACCTTCTCAAGTTCACCTTCGGCCACTTCGAGAACAAGTTCGTCGTGGACTTGAAGAAGAATTCGAGACTTCAAATCTCTTGAATTCAATTCTGCATCAACTTTTAGCATCGCCACTTTTACGATGTCTGCCGCGGAGCCTTGGATAGGCGAATTTAGTGCCATACGCTCCGCTGTTTCACGCCGTTGTCGGTTATCGCTGTTTAAGTCGGGCAGATATCGGCGCCGACCAAGCAGCGATTCCGTATAACCGGTGCGGCGCGCTTCCTCCACCACTCGGCGAAGATAATCGCGAACTTTTCCAAATCTTTCGAAATATCTGTCCATGAGGTCGCGTGCAGCAGCATCGCCTATCCCCAGCTGGGCGGAGAGACCATAGGACGAAAGACCGTAAGCCAAGCCATATGACATCGCTTTGATTTGACTGCGCATACGAGCATCGACTTCAGTTGGCTCAACACCAAACACCTCCGCAGCAACTGTCGTGTGCAGATCCTCTCCCCCATGAAATGCCTCAAGAAGCGCCTCATCTTCAGACAAGTGAGCCATGATCCGCATTTCGATCTGCGAGTAATCGGCGGTGAGAAGTGTGGAGAATCCCTCCCCAACAATAAAACACTCGCGAATGCGCCGACCCTCCTCGCTACGGACCGGGATATTTTGCAAGTTGGGATCAGTTGAAGAGAGTCGACCAGTTGCAGCTACTGTTTGTTGGAATGTCGTATGAATCCGGCCATCGGAAGCAATTGCGCGTTGCAAACCCTCGATCGTGGTACGTAATTTCGTAACGTCGCGAAAACGCAATATTTGCGCGAGAACCGGATGCTCAGTCTTAGCAAATAATTCAGTCAAAGCCTCAGCATCGGTCGTGTATCCACTCTTAATCTTCTTGGTCTTAGGTAACTTCAATTCGTCAAAAAGAACGCCTTGCAATTGCTTAGGGGATGCCAAATTGAATTCGTGACCGACCGCCTCATGCGCCGCCCGGATAGCTGCATTGCCATCTCGCTCAAACCCTTCCACCAATTTCTGGAGAAGTTTCCGGTCCACCGCAATGCCTGACAGTTCCATCTTTGCTAGCAACGAAATGAGCGGCAATTCAACCTTTAGCAGCAGGTCATTCCCTCCCTGCACAGCAAGACGCGCCTTTAAATCTTGGTCAAGTTCATAAATCGCAGCAGCACTCTCGGTCAGCCCAGATAAATCTTCACCGGTCGGCAGCTCCAACATGATTTGAGTCGAATCGGGACTTGTTCGGTCAGAGATTTCATATCCCAAATACCGCTCAACCAACTCGGGAAGTGAATTTCCCCTAACCCCAGGAGCGATCAGATATGCCTCTACGGCAGTATCGCCAACCAAGCCGCCCATCTGGAGTCCAAGAGAGTGCATCACGGTCTTGGCATCATGGGCAATCTTCTCGGCCGTCGAATCCTGAAGCCAGTCGCGAACGCTATCCACCTTCATCCAGCCAACATTTTTGCTAGATCTCGCAAATGCGATGTTTCCGATGCCATCGATCGCTAATGCAGTCGGCCCTTCGTGGCGAGAAAGCCAGGGTCCTAAATTCTTGATCTGTTCAACCTCGAGCGGGACACGATCAATTATCTCTGTGCCGAGCAAAGGTGCAATTCGATTCTTAAGAGAACGGAACTCAAGGGAGTCCAACACTTTGTTGACGGTCGCTGCCTCCGCCTCTTGTCGTACCAACTGTGCTGGCGTCAACGAAAGTGGGACATCGACCCGCAACTGCGTCAGCTCGCGGTTAAGCAGAACTTGTCCCAAATTTTTGCGAAACGAGTCTCCGACTTTTCCAGTCAATTCAGGTGCTCTTTGGACTAGTTCGCTTAAAGAACCATACTGAACTATCCATTTCTGGGCCGTTTTCTCACCTACACCAGGAACGCCGGGTAAATTGTCGCTGGGATCTCCACGCAGTGCGGCGAAATCTGGGTATTGCTCTGGAGTCAGGCTATATTTCTCCTCGATTGCCGTCGGTGTCATCCGAGCCATTTCGCTGACGCCCTTTTTCGGGTATAGAACTGTTGTGGTGTGATCAACCAATTGGAAGGTATCCCGGTCTCCAGTGCAGATCAAGATTTCATAGTCACCCGCTTTAGCCTCGTGAACCAGGGTGGCGATTATGTCGTCGGCTTCAAACCCAGCAACTTCAAGCGCGGGAATATTAAGGGCCATCAGCACCTCTTTAATAAGTTCGACTTGCCCCTTGAACTCATCTGGGGAACTGGCCCGGTTCGCCTTGTACTCACTGAACCGCTCGGTTCGAAAGGTTTGTCGCGAGACGTCAAAGGCGACTGCCAGATGGGTTGGTTTCTCGTCTCGGATCAGATTTAAGAGCATGGAAGTGAAGCCATAAACCGCATTCGTCGGTCGTCCATCTGCCGTAGCGAAAGAGGAGACCGGGAGCGCATAGAAAGCTCGATAGGCAAGAGAGTGTCCATCGAGAAGCAATAGTCGGTTGCGCGCCATGACCAAGATCCTAGGCTTATGCCATGACTACCAACGATCAGACGGACGAAAACGCGCTATTCCTGGAAGCTCTCGCCGGACTTGGACCAAATTCGCTCGGCGATAAAGTTGGAATTAAGTTAGTCTCCGCCACCCGCGCAAAGGTGGTAGCGACCATGCCGGTGGCGGGCAATACTCAACCGCACGGCCTCCTGCATGGCGGCGCCTCACTTGTGCTGGCAGAAACATTGGGATCATATGGCGCGGCGTTACACGCGGGCCAAAACAAAATTGTTGTCGGCCTGGATATAAATGCCACCCACCATCGATCGGCTCACAGTGGGCTGGTGACCGGAATTGGAACGCCAATAAGTGTTGGTAAAACTGTAGTGACTTACGAAGTGGTTATAACAGATGAGGCCGAACAGCGGATCTGCACGGCTCGGATCACCTGCCTAATTAGAGACCAGAAAAACTAGCCACCCAGGTAGGCGTTTACCACTTCATCATCGGCAAGAAGTTCCTTGGCGTCTCCACTCAACTTGATCAAGCCAGATTCAAGGACATAGGCACGATCCGCCACATCCAGGGCTGCTAGAGCATTCTGCTCGACTAGAAGAATCGTTGTGCCTTGGTCTCTAATTTTTTCAATAGTCTCAAAAATCAGCTCAACCAGAACCGGGGCAAGACCCATTGAAGGTTCGTCCAGGAGGAGAAGTTCGGGACGTCCCATCATTGCTCGCCCCACAGCCAACATCTGCTGTTCGCCGCCGCTCATTGTTCCAGCTTGCTGATATAACCGCTCACGAAGACGTGGGAAAAGTTCTAGTACGTTCTCACGGTCTTGGGCGATTTCGACTTTATTTTTACGAAGAAACGCCCCCAAATCCAAATTTTCTGACACGGTCATGCGGGGGAAAATTCGACGGCCTTCGGGAGACTGGCAGATGCCTTTGGCCACGATTTCATGGCCCTGCCGCCCAGAAATCTTCTCGCCGTTAAAAATAATCTCCCCAGATTTCGGGTGGATAAGTCCAGATATGGTCCGCAGCGTGGTGGATTTTCCCGCCCCGTTGGAACCGATCAGGGTTACGATTTCGCCTTTGTTTACTGTGAGCGATATCCCCTTGACCGCCAGGATCTTGCCATAGGCAACATTGAGATCGGTTACCTCTAACATGACGCTCACGATTGGGCTCCTTTGCCTGCCGCTTTTCCAAGGTAAGCCTCTATGACTCGCGGATTCGACTTAATATCAGCAGGCGATCCTTCTGCAATCTTCTCGCCGCGATCTAAAACCGTGATTCTTTCCGAAACTTTCATGACCACGCTCATATCGTGTTCAATCAAAAGAATCGCGACATCTTGCGCATCACGAACCCGGTGAACAAAATCGACGAAGGTCGCAGACTCCTGCGGATTCATCCCAGCAGTCGGTTCATCAAGAAGAAGGACTTCCGGCTTGAGCCCTAACGCACGGGCTACCTCTAGACGGCGCTGATCGCCGTAAGACAGGTTCCTCGCATATTCACCGGCCCAATTTCCGATGCCAACAAATTCAAGAAGCTCACGGGCGCGTTCGCGTGATTCCCGCTCTTCGCGCTGTTGTGCCTTTGTATGCAGGATGGTGGACAGAATTCCTGCCTTGAGGTGGGAGTGCATTGCCACCATTACGTTCTCTTCGGCGGTCATCAGACCAAACAGACGGATGTTTTGAAACGTGCGCGCAACCCCCAGAGCGGCGATCTTATGCGGCGCAAGGTCTGTAATTTCTTTCTCCCCGAACATCACTCGTCCGCTAGTTGGCTTGTAAAGGCCAGTTAACACATTAAAAAATGTGGTCTTGCCGGCACCATTTGGCCCAATCAGGCTTACCACCGACTTCTTAGGAATCGTGAAATCAACCTCATTGACCGCGACTAGGCCGCCAAACTGTACGGAGATTGACTCGGCAGAAAGCGCAACGTCCGCAGGGTTCAACCCAGACATCTCAGCCACCTACCTTTAGAGTCTCGTCAACATCGTCGTCATGTTCATGGAGAACCATTTTCAATCGACTCTCTGGAATCAAACCTTCGCGTCTGAATAGCATCATCAAGACAAGGACCAATCCGAAAATAAGGAAGTTGTAGGAAGGGAAGTTGATATTCGTTCCCAAGGCCCTGTTGAGCGCATCCCCGCCGGCGGGCAATCCAGTTGAGTTGACCCAGGCAACCACGAGCCCGCCAATGATCACGCCCCAGACATTGCCCATACCACCGAGAACGACCATGGCCAGCAAGATGATGGAAATGGAGAAATTGAAACGGTCTGCGAAGACTCCATTTACGTGAGTAGCAAAGGCAACACCGCCCATGCCGCCCGCCATCGCTCCAACCGCATAAGCAGACAACTTCGTCTTCATCAAAGGAACACCCATCATGCTGGCCGCCAACTCGTCTTCACGAATCGCCAGCCAGGCACGCCCGAGCCGTCCACCGCGGAGTCGAAGCGAAACGAAGACCATGACCGCCGCCAGAAAAACAAAGATTATGTATTTCTGGCTCAAGTCGAAAGGCCCCAGTTGTTTTCCTAAAAGGTTGATGTTGTCTAGAGGCGTAATCCCCTTGGTTCCATTTGAAAGATTGAAACCAGCAATGTTCTGTCCATTGACGAACACTTGAGGAATGATCTCGCCAAAACCCAGCGTGACCAGAGCGAGGTAGTCACTCTTCAACCGGAGAGTTGGCGCACCAATAACAATTCCAAAGAATGCGCAAATAATCGACCCAAGGATTAGTACTCCCCAGAACGAAATATGGATGCCTCGCGTCTGCACGACCGAAGTTCCGCCAAAGTGAATGTTGACCTGCTGGAAGAAGCCAGACATGAACCAGCCAGCTGAGTATCCGCCGATTGCCCAGAAGGCGACATAACCAAGATCGAGTAGCCCTGCGTATCCGACCACGATATTTAGGCCAAGGGCACAGATCACCCAGACCAACGCTTCGTTCATGGATGTTGGTGGAAGCCAAGTATTGACGAAGTCCTGGAATCCGTAGGGCAGGCGCTGGAGCACGAACGCATAGAGCACGTAAACGGTCACCGCCACGAGAATAAATCCAACTGCCCATTTCTTCTGCGAATGCTCCTTGACGACCCGCTTGTTTCGCTTCGCCATCGTCATACCTTCTCTGTCGTTTGCTTACCCAAAATGCCTTCAGGTTTGAATACCATGAGCATGATCAGGATCGAGAAGACGACCGTCTGCGACCATTGCTGGCCGAGTCCAATCGGCAGCCCATCGTTGAGCCCTTGAATAAGACCAATCAGCATCGCGCCCAGAACAGCACCAGTCAGATTGCCAATGCCACCAAGAACAGCGGCCGTGAAGGCGATGAGCCCCAACTGAAAGCCCAGGTTATAACTCGTAGTTCCGATGATTTCTACGTATAGCAAGCCAGCCGCGCCAGCTAGGGCGCCGCCAATGCCGAAAGTGAGAGAAATTGTACGGTTGACATCAATGCCCATTAGGCGAGCGGCATCTTGATCCTGAGCCGTGGCCCGCATTGCCTTGCCCTGTCTGGTTTTTGAAATGATGAAAGTAAGCAGCAGCAGCAGCGGAGCAGTGATAGCAAAAAGAATAAGAGTGACGTAATAAATCTTTACTCCGCCAACCAGGAAGAAGCCGCCAGGTAGAACACTGTTCCAGTTCTTTGGCCCTGATCCATTCCAAGTTAGGCCGATGAATTGGAGGATAAATGACATTCCCACCGCGGTAATCAGCGGAGCCAGTTTTGGCGCACGACGGAGTCGTCGATAAGCAAACCGCTCTATTGCGACATTTATGGAGGCAGTAAAAGTCATCACCATCAACAGGCAGAGAAGAAAGATCAACCACGCCTTGGGTGAAGATTTGACTTGACCAAACCAGACTGAAATGAAATAGGCAGAGAAGACCCCACCGAGCATGAATAGGTCGCCATGGGCAAAATTGATCAACTCAATAATCCCATAAACCAGCGTGTACCCAAGAGCTATTAGCGCGTAAAGGGCACCGTTGCTTAGACCGCCGATGGCCGCTTGAAAGAATTGTGTCGGGGATTTCATCAGGTTTGCGCCGAGCCAGACTATGGCGATTGCTGAAAAAACTACCGCCGCGCTGCGCTCGACGAGACGGTGCCTCGCCTCGGTTCGCGAGACAGCATGACTCTTATTGCTCTTAGAGATACCTGTTGTTGTCGCCACTCTTGGAACCTCTCCGTGCCGTTCGTCGAATGATAACTCTTGTTTGTTGCCGAAAACTCTTCTTTATCTATTCTGTCTGCCTACTCGGCTCACAGTTGTGGGGGGAAGACCGT
>DATKUB010000045.1:0-9261 GCA_035530875.1 Candidatus Nanopelagicaceae bacterium | reverse complement strand
GTCGGTAGGTGATTAGAACAATGCTGTTCGAAGTATCGAACACCCATTTCAAAATAAATTCGCTGAATCTCCAAGGCAGTAAGGCGTCGGCCATCGCGAAGACGAATCGGAATCCTTAATTCGGGATCATGGCTCACTGCGCGCAAGGCGGCTACTGGAGATTTAAGCGCCAAATCATCAGTGATAAAGCCATCCTCAATCATTGAAAGTACAAGCGCTGTACTCCCTGCTTTTAGGTAGGTTGAAAATTCACTCATATTGGCATCGCCAATTATGACGTGCAACCGGCGGAATCTTTCTGGGTCTGCGTGGGGCTCGTCGCGGGTGTTGATTATGGGCCTATTAATTGTGGTTTCGAGACCGACCTCTGCTTCAAAAAAATCAGCACGTTGAGAAATTTGAAAGCCTAAATTTTCGCTGTGCTGGCCCAGGCCCACTCGACCGGCTCCACAGATGACTTGTCGAGTCACAAAAAAAGGAGTGAGATACCTGACCAGATGGGAAAAGGGAGTCTTGCGGTGAACGAGATAGTTTTCATGGCATCCGTACGACGAACCCTTACCATCGGTATTATTTTTATGAAGCAGAATTCGTTTACCAGTCTCCGTAAAGTGAAGATCGGACGCCGTACGCATTATCTCGTCGCCAGCTTGATCCCATAGACACAAATCTTTTGGGCTGATGACTTCAGGCCCGGAATATTCTGGATGAGCGTGGTCAACGTAGAGTCTGGAACCATTAGGCAGGATCGCGTTTGCAAGCCCAAAGTCTTCATTCGTCAACAAACCGGGATCCGCCAGTCCCCGGGCTAGCTCAAACCCACGAGCGTCCCTCAGCGGGGACTCCTGCTCATAATCCCATCGGGCCCGATCATTGGGTGGTAGAAAGTTTTTCAAATAAGTGTTCAGCAGGTCATTTGCAAGGAGCATAGGGTTGGCGCCAGGAGATTCTTCAAGGCTAATCCCGTACTCGGTTTCTATCCCCATGACCCTGGAGACGCCAATCGATGACTGCTGAGTCATGACTACAGATACTGACCGGTGGAGCCTGCATCTAGAGCTCGCCCAGTGTCGTCTCCTGGTTTCCGCGTTATCAGAGTGCGGATAAAGACGATGCGTTCGCCTTTCTTTCCAGAAATTCTCGCCCAATCATCTGGATTAGTCGTGTTAGGAAGATCCTCATTCTCATGAAATTCGTCAAGACAGGAAGTTATGAGATCGGAGATTCTAATTCCGCCTTCGCTGCCACTGATCTGAGACTTGATCGCCATTTTTTTGGCACGACTAACAATATTAGAAATCATTGCACCGGAATTGAAGTCTTTGAAATAAAGAACTTCCTTATCCCCGTTTGCGTAGGTGACCTCAAGGAAGCGATTTTCATCTTGTTCCGAATACATTCGCGTGACCGTGGTCTGAATCATGGCGTTTAAGGTCGCCTGAATGTCGTTTGAATGTTCGGCTAAGTCGTCTCGGTGAAGTGGGACGCCGGCTGTGAGGTACTTTGAAAAAATATCAATGGCACCCTCTGCATCTGGGCGATCAATTTTAATTTTGACGTCCAACCGGCCCGGCCGAAGAATTGCAGGGTCAATCATGTCTTCACGGTTGCTGGCGCCGATGATGATTACGTTCTCCAATTTCTCGACTCCATCGATCTCACTCAGCAGCTGAGGAACAATCGTGTTTTCAACATCGCTTGACACCCCACTCCCCCGAGTGCGGAAAAGCGAGTCCATCTCGTCAAAAAAGATGATCACCGGTGAACCTTCACTCGCCTTCTGCCTGGCACGTTGAAAAACCAGTCGAATTCGTCTTTCGGATTCACCCACATATTTATTAAGCAGTTCCGGTCCTTTGATATTGAGAAAATAGGAACGTCCTTCGCCCATGCCCGTTTTCAGAGCGACTTGTTTGGCCAATGAATTGGCCACAGCCTTGGCGATCAGGGTCTTTCCACAGCCAGGTGGTCCATATAAAAGAACACCTTTGGGCGGGCGAAGATGATATGACTTAAAAAGATCGGCATGCAGATATGGCAACTCAACCGCATCGCGAATTTGATCAATCTGGTTGGCCAATCCGCCGATACTTTCGTAAGAAACATCAGGAACATCTTCTAGAACGAGTTCTTCAACTTCGGCCCGGGGAATCCGTTCGAAAACAAAGAGTGATTTAGGTTCAAGAAGTAACGCATCGCCAGGCTTGATGGGCTCACTCAGAAGTGAATCGGCCAGTCTGACAACGCGCTCCTCGTCGGCTCTTGAGACCACTAGAACGCGGCCATGGCTCAGAATTTCCTTAAGAGTGACAATTTCGCCTGCGCTTTCGTATCCAAAGGCGGCTACTACGTTCATTGACTCGTTGAGCATCACCTCTTGACCCGGTCGCAAGCTTTCAATATCGAGATTCGGGCTGGTTTTCACCCGTAGCTTTCGGCCACCAGCGAAAATATCAAGCGTCTGTTCATCATGAGTTTCCAGCACTATTCCATAGCCTGACGGAGGCGAGGCTAAGCGATCTATTTCGCCTCGGAGGCTTTCCAACTGATCCCTTGCATCCTTTAATAGCGTGACAAGTCGCTCATTCTGGGCAATCAACTCGTCGCTAGACCTGCTGGAGTTGTATCCCTGACCGGACCCTGAGGAAGAAATACTCACCTAAACAAGATACCCCTGCTATGGCAGCGTTTGGTCAATCTTCGATTAGCGGAGTGCCGTAAGAACCCTTTGCTGGTCGCCTGCGCCTCACGGGCGCAGGAAATCCGGGCGCCATCCGGCGAGTCTGGATCAGGAAGCCGGTATGACCGATCATTCGGTGCTCAGGCCGCACGGCGAGTCCTTCTAGATGCCAACCTCGAACCATTGATTCCCAAGCAATCGGTTCGGTAAAAAGTTCACTTTCCTTCATCGCCTCCGCTGTTCGAGACAACTGAGTCGTGGTGGCCACATAACAGACGATTACTCCTCCGGGTCTAAGAGCTTCGGCGGATACTGCTAGGCATTCCCAGGGCGCGAGCATGTCTAGTACAACTCGATCCACCCCCCGATCGTCGAGCACGTCTTGCAATGCTCCAATAGTTAGGTTCCAATTTGGTGGTCGCACTCCAAAAAAATTAGTGATGTTCGATGTGGCAATTTCGCCAAATTCGGGCCGCTTTTCAAATGACTTGACGCTGCCCTGCTCTCCTACTGCTCGCAAAAGAGCAATGGTGAGAGCACCGGAACCAACACCGGCTTCAATGACTCGCGCGCCTGGAAATATGTCAGCCAAGCCAACAATCTGAGCAGAGTCCTTTGGATACACAATGGTGGCTCCACGAGGCATTGATAATACGTAATCTGCATAGAGGGGCTTAAGCGCAAGGTATGACACACCCTGATTGGTTTTAACGACGATTCCCTCTGGTTGACCAATCAGATCACTATGTTCGATCCAGCCTTTATGCGTGTGCCACTGCGCCCCGTCTAAGAGGGTGATGGTGTGCAATTTCCCCTTAGAATCGGTCAATTGCGCTCGATCACCCACGGCAAAAAGACCGTAGGGAACAGCAGGCTCTGGCTGAGTTTCATTCTGAGGAGTAGACACGAGACTTGAGTCTAGGCGCAACGTCGGTGCGGTGGCATACGCTCATAGACATGTCAGATATTCAGCAGCGGATCAACTCACTTTCGCCATCTCGAGCTAACGACTTCAAGACCTGCCCCCTCATGTATCGCTATAAGACGATCGATCGTCTACCAGAACCTCCCAGTTCTGACGCTCTCCGAGGGACAATCGTTCATGAGGCCCTTGATCGCCTCTACGACTTTCCGAAGGGCTCTCGGACTTTGCATCACGCCCATGATTTCATGGCCGTCGCATGGTCGAACGCTGTGATCGAGGATGGGAGCGTCGTAGATCTTTTCGAAAATGCAGCGGAACTCGAAACATGGTTGGCAAGCGGACGAGAGTTGATCAATCGTTATTTCGAACTCGAAGATCCCAATGCACTTGAACCGGCCGAACGGGAAGTACATGTTCAATATCAGCAACCCAACGGCCTTCTTCTCCATGGCTTTGTCGACCGTCTCGACCAGGCGGTAACCGGAGAAATTAGAATTGTTGATTACAAGACTGGGCGCTCGCCAAGGCAAGCGTATGCGGAGAAAGCTTTTTTTCAACTCAAATTCTATGCACTGGTAATTTGGCGATCTCGCGGCGTGATTCCTAAGGTTTTAAAATTGATCTACCTCGGCGATAGTCAGACCCTGCCCAAAGAAATTGATGAAGCAGATCTGCTAGCAACGGAACGCTCCATTGCGGCCATCTGGCTAGCCATTCGCAAGAACCACCTCAGCGAGACCTGGCCGGCGACTCCATCACGCCTCTGCGATTGGTGCAGTTTCAAACAATTCTGTCCGGAATTTGGGGGCACGCTCCTGCCCCTACCTACGACTGCTGGCGAGGCGTCGACCTAAAGATCGAAGCAGTTCATTAAGTACCCAACGGTGACGTCCAGGAGCGATCTTTCCACCTTGAGTCGTTCAGCTGGAGAGATCGGAACCAGATGCGGGATAGCCACGACAGTGGCACCGCTGGCCAGTCCGGCAGCAACCCCGGTAGCCGAATCTTCCAACACAATGCACGCCGACGCCGAAACGCCCAAGCGTCGGGCCGCTTCTAGGTATGGGTCTGGAAAGGGCTTGGTTCGGCTCACCTCATCCCCTGCCACAATCGTGTCGAACCCAGTTAGCCCAGACCCGCTAAGGGCGGCCTCGACCAGGCGTCGTGGGCTGGCAGAGACCAGCGCAACCGGAATGCCGGATTCTTTTAGTTCCGCGATGAGCTCACCCGCCCCAGGCATGGTCCGAACTCCACGGCCCACTCGCGTCACCATGTTTGAAATCAACCGATCTTCGAGTTCGGCACCCATTTCAATCGACAATCCAGCGCGAGTGGCAAGGTATTGGCCCACTCTGAGCAGCGGCCCGCCCAGACAGTGAGCCTGATCCGCTAAATCCCAGGCAAATCCAAGGTCGTCGGCAATTTCTGTCTCGGCTAGGAGCCAGTGAGGTTCGCTGTCTACTGAGAGCCCATCCATGTCAAAGAAAACGGCATGGGGCAAGATTCGAGAAACTGTTTGGGCGCTCACCGTCGGAGTTTACCTGACTCACCACGTAAGATCGTTACGTGATCGAAGTTAGCGCCATCCCCCAATTGCGCTCGCCGTTAATGCTGGCGGCTTTTGAAGGTTGGAACGACGCCGGGGATGCCGCAACTGGAGCGATTGAACATTTACTCGAAGTTTGGGAGGCGGAAGAGATCGCGGCATTCGACCCTGAGGATTACTACGACTTTCAAGTGAACCGTCCCACGGTGCATTTGACCGACGATAGAGGGGTTGTCAATCGCGAAATTAGATGGCCGACTACAAGAATTAGTGTCGCCAGACTTCCAATGGAAGAGCGTGACGTTGTTCTAGTTCGTGGGATAGAACCATCGATGCGATGGCGCACTTTCTGCGAAGAGTTGCTATCTCTCGCCCATGATCTTGAGATCACTGAAGTAGTCACCCTTGGGGCACTGCTTGCCGACTCTCCTCATACTCGCCCGATACCAGTAACGGGCACCACTAGTGGACAGCAATCAACAATTCGCTTTGGGCTAGATACAAGCACTTACGAAGGTCCGACGGGGATAGTTGGCGTTTTCCAAGATGCCTGTCAGCGAGCCGAAATACCAGCAGCATCGCTCTGGGCTGCCGTACCACACTATGTATCGCAACCACCTTGCCCCAAGGCGACGCTAGCGTTAATTAATCGTCTTGAAGACCTGTTGGATTTCACCATTGAACTGAGCGACCTGCCTGAAGAAGCAAAAGCTTGGGAACTCGGTGTTGACGAATTAGCTCGCGAAGATAACGAGATAAGCGAATATGTAAAAAACCTAGAACAGGCTAAGGACGCTTCGGATCTTCCAGAGGCCTCTGGTGACGCAATTGCCCGGGAGTTCGAACGTTACCTTCGCCGCCGCGACGACAAGTGACTCGCCTCGTTCTACCTAAACATTAGACAGCGATGCCAAGCAAAGCATCGACCGCCCTGGCAACTACGCCAGGTTGGCCCGGTTGATCACTGTCACTTCTTGGCAGGGCACACCACTTGTCGACCGCTCTTATGGCCGTTAGTGAATCTAGATCGTTGGCCAAGGCGCTTCGGATTGCCCAGACTGTTTCACTCGCATCTGGACCCGCTGGGCGTGAGAGCTCGCTTCGCCACCTATCCAGTCGAGCCGTAGCCTCCGAAAGGCCCTGATCAGTCCAGTTTCGATCCTGCCGGTAATGACCGGCGAGCAAAGTTAACCGAATCGCCATCGGGTCTACTCCAGATGCCTGGAGTTTGGAATGAAATACCAAGTTACCAATACTCTTGCTCATTTTCTCGCCGTCTAATTGCATCATTCCGGCATGCACATAGTTTCTGGCGAAAGGAGCGCCACTCAGGACTCTAGCCTCGGCCGCACCCATTTCGTGGTGCGGAAACAACAGATCGGATCCACCACCTTGGATATCGATACCGCCACCGAGAAAGTGAAGGGCTATCGACGAGCATTCGATATGCCAGCCCGGCCGACCCGGTCCAAGCGGAGAATCCCAAGCCGGCTCTCCCGGTCGTACACCTTGCCAGAGAAGGCAATCTAACGGATTGTCTTTACCTGACCGATCTGGATCACCACCTCGTTCGGCGAAGATGTTCAGCATGGCAGTCTGGTCAAGATGCGAGCGACTTCCAAAGTCCGGGTCACTATGCACTCGAAAATAAACATCCTTATCGACCCAATAGGCAGACTTGTTCGCGAGCAATATTTCGACCGCTTCGATCACGAGTGGAATAGCTTCCACGGCACCAATGTAGTTATCCGGTGGAATCACCCGAAGCGAAGCCATATCTTCTCGAAATAGATCAATCTGACTGGTAGCGAGTTCCTGCCAGTCTTGTCCTCGCTCACGGGCCCTGATCAGAAGGGGATCATCTACATCAGTGATGTTCTGTACATACCTAACCTCATGTCCTTGATCCCGCAGAATTCGATTGAGGAGATCGAAAGCCACATAAGTAGCAGCATGCCCCATGTGAGTTGCATCGTAAGGAGTGATGCCACAGACATACATCCGGACTATCTTCGATACTGCCGCCACGGAGAGGGCTTCAGAGGAGCTGTCGAAAATCATGATTGATTGAGGCCGCTTGCCGTCGACAACCATCGGAATCGCATTTGTTGGCCATGAGTGCACGTGCTGACCCTACTTCCTTAGCGGTGTAAATGACTGATTAGAACGGAGGCCACGGTACTGCCGGCCATTCAGTTCCGGGCGTGGGATAACATCCAGTTTCGAGCAATTTTCTGATTCTATTTTCGGTTAGGGAAATTTCTTCTTCGGTCAGAAATTGGCTCAATCCATCGTGAAGATCTACCTTTGCGATGGATTGCGCCAGAGCTTTTAAGTCTGCAAGATCGTTCTCCGCAATGATTTCCCCCGCCCAATTCCATAATACGGTTCGTAACTTGTCGTCAATGTGAAATGAAACTCCGTGATCACAACCTCGTACTCGCCCATCAGCAGTTGGGAGCAGATGGCCAAACTTACGATCTGTGTTGTTGATTACTGCATCAAATAGCACCATTCTTCGAAGATCCAGATGGGCGTGCGCCACAAGAGCCAGCGGATCGACCGCCTCATCAATGTCGATCCACTGTTGGACCATCCCTTCGCCGAATGGTCCATTTCGAAAAGTGGTGAATGGAACTAGATCCCAGCCCAGCGCTTCGCTAATCAGAAAAGCACTAACCTCACGCCCCGCGAGAGATCCTGAAGTGAAATCCCAGAGTGGCCTTTCACCAGCGATTGGTTTATATATTATGGAAACTCGGTGAAGGTCCAAAGTGGCATAGCCAAATAAAGTCGCATTTGACGCAGCCACCAGGCGGCCAGCTATTTCAATTTCACCTTCGCGGATTACAGTGCGGTTCTGCTCTTTCAACGCCGATACCCATTTGCCCGAGGACAGATATGCCCCGCTGGATCAAGAAGGTTGCCGCAGAAAGGACAGGGAGGGCGACCCGCTCGTACAACACGAAGACTTCGCTCGACGAACCCTCTTGCCAATTCAACAGTTAACCGGATATCGAGCATCTCGTTCTCGTCGGAATCATTTTCGACTTCTAGCTCCGGAATTTCGTCGGGTTCTTCAACACCAACAATGCGTGATCCTGCTTCGATCACAATCCGACTTCCCATCTCATCCCAGGCGAGTCCCAAAACTCCGATCCGAAAATCAGCAAGGATTGGTTGGGCAAGCGGAGCGTCGTCGATGGGAAGTGGAGATACCACTCCAGGTGCCACCTGATCCAAAATATCCTGAATCCGCTCTGCAAGTATTCGTACTTGATCTTTTTCCAAAATTACACTGATGATTCGGTCATCATCTTGAACCTGCAGAAAAAACGTTCGATCACCGGGCTCTCCTACGGTGCCCACGACGCATCGAGTTGGCGGGTTAAATCTGTGCACGAGTCCGCTCACGCGACAACCATAGAGTCTGAGAATTCGACCCGCACGTTCAAGGCCCGAAGTGTGGCTTTATCATCAGCGTAATCAACAATCGTTATCGAACAAGGGTCGACTGAAATTCTTTGAAAATTATCAAGTGGCAGCCCCAGTACTTGAGCCACTGCAACTTTGATGACATCAGCATGCGTGAATACGGCGTAGCTTCCGACTCCGAGCAGATCATTCCAATGACGAATACCTTCGGTTGACCGATTTGCAACTTCCTGAAAGGTCTCGCCCTCAGGAAAACGAACCGAAGACGGCTCACGCTGCACGGCGGTCCACATTTGCTCTTTGGCCAGGTCAGCCAAGAAGCGTCCCTGCCAGAGACCGAAATCCATTTCGGTGAATCGCTCGTCGCTCACAATTCCCATTGACTTTTCTTCAGATAGAAAATTCGCGGTCTGTTGGCATCTGCTAACGGGACTGGAAACGATTGCTTTCAAGTCAGTGGCGCCAAATTGTTTAGCCAGAGCTTTAGCCTGAGCTATCCCATGTTCGTCAAGATCGATACCGGGCAGGCGTCCAGACAGAAGTCCTTGAGCGTTGGCAGTACTTCGACCATGTCTGATCAGGTATAGGCGAGTCATAAAGCCCCCCTGAGCCAACTCACGATGCGACTCCGGACTTCTCGTAGGCATCGGCGCCGATGTGCAGAGCCATGAGCCT
>DATKUB010000044.1:0-58760 GCA_035530875.1 Candidatus Nanopelagicaceae bacterium | reverse complement strand
CCCCTAACCGCTCGCTGGCTACCTCGGGTGCTCCGGCATCAGCCCAGGCTTCTCTTGCTGCGATAAGGGCGAACTGTTGGGTTCGATCAAGCTTGCGAGCCTCAACACGATCCATCTGAAGAGAGGGATCCACTGCCGCCGACGCCGCGATGTGCACCGGCAGCAGTTCTCTCCACTCAGCTTCAATCGTGCTGACTCCCGATTTTCCGGCTAAAAGTGCGGACCAAGTCGAAGCTACGTCGCCACCAAGTGGCGTTGTGGCGCCGAGGCCGGTAACGACAACTACAGAATTGGGACGCGTTCGCATTCTGATCAGAGTCCAGCCTTAACGATGTAGTTGACGGCATCGCCAACTGTGACCAGGTTCTTAACCTCATCGTCTGGAATCTTGACGCCGAACTTCTCTTCTGCGGCAACAACAACTTCGACCATGCTGAGTGAATCAACGTCGAGGTCGTCGGTGAAGGACTTGTCCATTAGGACGCTGGATGCTGGAATTCCGGCGACTTCTTCAACGATGCCTGCTAGTCCTGCTAGTACTTCTTCGGCTGAATGAGCCATCTGCTTCTCTTTTCTGTGTTTTGTTAAACGTGTTTGGGACTTTTATGGAAGTTGTACGACCTGAGAAGCGTAGACAAGTCCCGCCCCAAAACCGATCAGGAGGGCGGTGTCACCACTTTTTGCCTCACCGCTTTCCAGCATTGCTTCCATCGCCAGCGGAACAGAGGCGGCGGAGGTATTTCCTGACCGCCTGATATCTCTGGCCACGGGCACATTGCTCGGGAGCTCGAGAACTTTCACCATCGAATCAATGATTCGGACATTGGCTTGGTGCGGAATGAAGGCATCAAGGTCGGCTGCCGCCACCCCAGCAGCCTCGAGCGCTAGTTTCGCGATTTTCGGCATCTGGTAAACCGCCCAGCGGAAAACCGACTGGCCCTGCTGCTGAAGATTCGGCCAAGCCAGTTCCGGCTCATAGTGCGGGTCGCCTTCTTTCAGTGCTAACCAAGAGGACTTCTGATTGATTGCCTCGCGGGCTTCAGAATTTGAGCCCCAGACCGTTGGCCCAATCCCTCTGGTTGCAGATGGTCCGATCACTACCGCGCCAGCTCCGTCGGCAAAGAGGAACCCAACCGAACGATCATTGATGTCGACGAAATCGGTGAGTTTCTCAACACCGATGACAAGAACATATTCCGCACTGCCAGCGCTAATTAGGTCGTTTGCTAAACCGACCCCGTAGCAAAAGCCGGCACAAGCCGCCGAGATGTCGAAAGCGGCTGCGGTGGCACAACCGATCCGAAGTGCAACATCGGTTGCAGCGCTGGGTGTTTGGTACGGGTAGGAAATTGTTGCGACGATAACTGTGCTTATTTGCTCGGGAGAGATATTGGCTCGAACAATCGCTTTTTGAGCCGCCTGAACCGCCATGTCGACGACAGATTCTGAAGGATCCGCCCAGTGCCGTTCTTCAATGCCGGAACGCTCCCGAATCCACTCGTCGGTGGAATCAATGTGTTCGCAGACCTCCGCATTGGTTACTACGCGTGGAGGCCGGTATCCGCCCACTCCAAGAATTCGGGCAAATTTTTCGGCGCGCAAGGGGCGCAGATCTTCGATCGCTACTGGCATCTTTTCTTCAGGCTCCCTAGTGATCTTCTTGACTGTTTGGGTGGAGACGAGCCAATGGTTGTCCAGGTGAGACTGGATCTCCGTCCTCAGCCAACCACTCAATCAGCACGCCACCGTGTTCGGTGGTCATAGTCACTGATTCGCTTCGCGATTCTATCTGTCCGATCGCCGCATTCTTGGACAGCGTTGATCCCAAGGTAATGTCCAAAGAGTGAAAAGTTCCCTTAAACGGCGCCACAATCAGGCGCCAGGTTGGCTCGCTTTCGAAGCTCGACGGAGAACCATGGCGAGCGATCAGGTCTCGTGCCGCAGGTAGGTCGTCCGGCGTTTTTAGCGCCAAGGTTTCTATGTTTGGGAGCGTGCGCTTGATCAGACCGGTTAGCGTTCCCGCTGGCGGTACTTCGATGACCCCGGTAACTCCTAGATCGGAGAGAGTTCGCATGCATAGGTCCCAACGCACTGGACTTGCGATCTGGCCGACGATGCGGTCGAGAACTTCACGCCCGTGATGGACCACTGCGCCATCCTTATTTGAAATCACGCGAATGACCGGATCTTTGACCGTAACTGATTTGGCAAGGTGGTTGAGTCGGTCGACGGCGGGGGCCATGTGCTGGGTATGAAATGCACCAGCAACTGCGAGTTCCCGAAGTCGAGCGCCCAGCGGGGGAGTAGCGGCAAATTGCGCCAATTGCGCCAACGTTCCAGCGGCGACGATCTGCCCAGCCCCATTTTCATTGGCAGCGGTGAGGCCATGTGCGGCGATAGAAGCAAGAACCTCATCGCGATCGCCACCTAGCACTGCAGTCATTCCGGTTGGTGTCACCGAACTAGCTGCGGCCATTGCGGCACCCCGCTCGCGAACCAGGACCATTGCGCTCTCGGCGGTGATTGCCCTGGCACCAGCTGCCGCAGTCAATTCTCCAACGGAGTGACCGGCGACAACGCCGACTTTGTTTGTTGAATCCGATGGGTGGGGGAAAAGCGCTAAGCCAGCAAGAAGTCCAGCACTAACCAGAAGCGGCTGGGCGATCGCAGTGTCGCGGATCTGGTCGGCGTCACCTTCGGTTCCATAGAAGCGAAGATCGATTCCGCTCACCGCTGACCACCAATCCATTAATGCAATGGATCTGGCGTCAGTCAGCCAAGGGGTTAAGAATCCGGGAGTTTGAGCGCCCTGACCGGGAGCCACGATTGCGAGCACTCGCCTAGCCTTCCTGTAGAGGTGTGCCATTCTCGCGCTAGGTAATGACCGAGTCTGGACCTTTTCTTTGTGGGAATCCTACAAGTCTCCCAAAACATTCTCTATTACCAAAGCGGTTAAGCCTCCAGCGCACCGAGCCGGATCGCAATATTTAGCACAAACGCCTCCCTCGGCTCGGTGGGTGAGTAACCAGTGAGTTCGGCGATCCGTCGTACCCGGTATCGGATGGTGTTGGCGTGGACGTACAGAGCCCGACTAGCTGCCTCAATTCCAGTGTGATTTGCCAAGGCTTCTGCGGTTGCCAGCAGATCCGAGTTGCCGCGGAGTGGGGCATAAACCTTCTCCACGAGTTTTCGGACGGCCTCGTGTTCTCCGGTTAGTGCCCGCTCGGCCAACAGATCGTCGGCTTGAACCGGCCGTGGCGCGCTCGGCCAGGCTTGAATCACCTTGAGAGCCGAGAGCGCACTCTGGGCCGAATCGTGCACTTCAGCAATTGAATCAACGGAGTCACCAATGACCAGTGGTCCGGCGCCGAAGCTATCGGCAAGTGCGCTCACGGTGGCAAGTGGATCTAACACTCCGCCGAGAATCGCAATTAGGCGATCGCCGGCAACTGCGGTGATGAGATCAATGTCTCGCTTCTTGGCCGCTCGGCGAAGGTGTGAGGCGGGCGCCGTGGCGTGCGATTCGTCCGATTCGTGGCCATTTGGAATGGTGCTGCCAACCACCACGACTATCGGCGTCTGCCCGCGCCAGCCAAGCGCCGAAATTCTTGAAAGAGCGCCAGCATCGGGTTCACTTCGCAAGAGCCCATCGACGATGAGAGCCTCGAGCCTGGCATCCCAAGCTCCTCGCTCCTCCGCCGCTTTGGCGTAGACCACGGCAATTGCGAAGGCGATCTCTCTGGAATAGATGAGGATGGCTCGTTCAAGATCGGCGGCGGCAGCGTCATTTAGAGTTTTGAGATCAGCCACATGTGTTTCGACGATGGAGATAGTGAGTCGAACCAATTCAACTGTCTGTTCCAACGTGATTGACCGAGTCAGCTCTCTGGGTGCATTTCCGAAAACACCTGAGGTTACCTGTGGCCGCTCACCTGGGTGGGCAAACCATTCGACAAATGCGGAGATTCCGCGCTGAGCGACCAAGTTCACCCAGGAACGGTCCTCGGCACGGAGCGCTGAATACCAAGGGAGTTGCTCTTCCATTCGAGTTATCGCGGCAGTCGCCAAATCTCCGGTCTTCTTGGCGAGTTGATCTGCCGCAGTTTTTTTCATACCGCGACGGTAGTGCGCTATCGCTGAACGAGGAAGGCTTGCACGCTGTGGGGCGCCAGCACGGTCGGGGCGCCGGCTCCGAATGCATCAATCTGGTCTGGGGAGCCAATTACGTTCGTATCAAGAACAAGGTAGGCACGACTAATCCAAGCTGGCCCGGGAAGATACACAGTGATGTTCTTCTTCCCGGCGTGCAAAATCACCAACAGTGAGTGATCCTTTCCGCTCCGGTTCTCGATGTAATACGAAAGTGTCTGTCGTGACTCGTCCTGCCACTGATTAGCATCCAACTCGGTTCCGTCGGTGCCAAACCAGGCTAAATCTTTTCGCGCCGTAGCGCGGTTGACGGCACCGGTAATGAAATCTGGTCTTGTAAGAAGTGGGTTCATTCTCCGAAGTGAGGTGAGTAGCGCCGTAGTCTCGAGTAAATCGCGCTGCCACGGTTCCCAGTCCCACGAAAGCGCCAAGTCGTTCTCCGCATTTGTGGCATTAACTGGCAACGTATAGGCGTTGTTGGAGCCTTTCTGGCTTCGGCCAATCTCATCTCCCATGGTGATCATGGGGACACCCGCCGACAGCAGGGTCGTTGCCATCAGCGAACGCTGCAGTTTTTGGCGTACGGAATTTATGTGCTCATCATGAGTTAATCCCTCATGCCCGACGTTCCAAGAATTGTTATTTCCACTTCCGTCGCGGTTCTCTTCAAGGTTTCGAAGGTTGTGTTTGTCTTGATAGGAAACCAAATCGGCCAACGTAAATCCGTCGTGCGCAGTAAGGAAATTGATCGATGCACTTGGACCTCGGGTAGGAAAAAAATCACTTGAGCCCGAGATCCGAGAGGCTAACTCTCGAACTCCGCTCGAATGATTGCCGGCCTGATCTGATAACCAGAAAGTCCTGACGCTGTCACGGTATCGATCGTTCCACTCGCGCCACGGCTCTGGGAATCCGCCCAAGGCGTAGCCACCGGGCGCGGCGTCCCAAGGTTCGGCAATTAATTTCAATTCGCGAAGAGTTGGGTCTTGGCTCAGTGCGGTAAAAAAAGAGGAATTTGTTTTCACTCGTCGCGCCGAGCGGGCCAGGGCTGCCGCTAAATCGAACCTATAGCCGTCTACGCCGATCACATCGGCCCACCAACGGAGAGAATCTGCGAGAAATCGAACGACATGTGCGTTACGAGCATCTAGGGTATTTCCGCAGCCGGTTACATCGTCGTACTGTCCTCCGTCGGTGACTCGGTAATAGGCACGGTTATCTATTCCGCGCAGCGACAGCATCGGCCCATCGATTCCTCCTTCCGCAGTGTGGTTGAGTACCACGTCGAGAATCACTTCTATCCCCGCTTCGTGCAGAGCATCAACGGCAATTTGTAGTTCTAAAATCGGGTCGTCAGTCGCCGCATATGCAGCGTGCGGCGCGGCAAAAAGAATCGGGTTGTAGCCCCAGTAATTCTGCAGGTTTCGACGATCTACAGATGGCTCGGTCAGAAATTGGTGGATCGGCAGGAGCTCAATCGCTGTTGCCCCGATCCGCTTTAGGTGTGCGATTACAGACGGGTGCCCGAGCGCTGCGTAAGTGCCGCGAATCGAGGGGTCGATGTGCGGGTTGCGAGCGGTAAGGCCGCGGACGTGTGCCTCATAAATAACGCTCTGGGACCACGGGGTCTTGGGCCGAAAAACATCTCTTCTTCTGTCTTTGGTCACCACACCCAGCGGGACGTAAGGCGCCGAGTCGCGACGATCGATCTGACTTACGTCCCCGCCACCCCAGGCGTTATCGGCGACATGGGCGTAAATCGCAGGATCGTAGGTGATGGAGCCGGATACGCGGTGGGCATACGGGTCCAGCAAGAGTTTCTTGGCGTTGGCAAACTGACCGTGACTTGGGTTCCATTTCCCGTGGACTCGGTACCCATAGCGCTGCCCGGGCGAAATACCGGCCAAATATCCGTGCCAGACCGCACCTTCTCGGTGTGAGAGGGAGTACCGCGTTTCAGCTCCCTGGTCGTCGAAAAGACAGACCTCAACTTCGCCGGCCGAACCCGACCAGAGGGCAAATCCGGTCCCTTCGCCATCGAAATTGGCGCCAAGAATCAAAGGATTGGCCGGGCGCATGCCGATATCCTGCCCGATCTGGCCCGGTTACGCTGAGGTCATGGAATTCATCGAATTAGAGGTGGTCGAGGGAATCGCCACCATCAAATTGGCCAGGCCCCCGGTTAATGCGCTCAATTTTCAAATGCAGGCCGAGATCAAGGAAGCATCCGAAGAGTGCGATCGCCGTGCTGACGTGCGGGCGGTTGTGATCTATGGCGGGGAGAAAGCATTCGCGGCCGGAGCAGATATCAAGGAGATGGAAGGCCTTACTTCCGGGGAGATGGTTACCAAGGGGGCGGCAATTGAAGATGCATTCTCTGCCGTCGCTCGGATCGCAAAGCCGGTGGTGGCCGCAGTAACCGGATACGCCCTCGGCGGCGGATGCGAACTTGCCCTCTGTGCCGACTATCGAATTGCGGGCAACGACGTTCGGATGGGTCAGCCGGAAATCCTGCTTGGAATAATCCCGGGTGGTGGCGGTACCCAGCGTCTGCCTCGCCTGGTTGGGCCGTCAGTGGCTAAGGATCTGATTTTCACCGGCCGGATTGTCGCTGCCGACGAGGCGCTTTCAATTGGGTTGGTCAATCGATTAGTCGCTCCCGAGGATGTGTATGCCGAGGCTTTGGCTTGGGCCAGCCAGTTCTCTAAAGGCCCGAAAGTGGCGCTCGCCGTCGCCAAAGAGGCGATCGACCGCGGCCTCGAGACGTCGCTGCCAGCCGGACTCGAAATCGAAACTCGCTATTTTTCCGCCGTATTCGACACCGAAGATCAGACAATCGGAATGGCCTCGTTTCGTGCCGAAGGTCCGGGCAAAGCGAAGTTCGTCGGCCGATAGTTCCTTTCCGCCGAGCGGCGGCCCCGCTCCCGTGAGCGGCGGCTTGCCTCCCGTGAGCGGCGGCCCCGCTCCCGTGAGCGGCGGCCCCGCTCCCGTGAGCGGCGCCTTGCCTCTGGTGAGCGGCGGCTTGCCTCCCGTGAGCGGCGGCTTGCCTCCCGTGAGCGGCGCCTTGCCTCCCGTGAGCGGCGCCTTGCCTCCCGTGAGCGGCGCCTTGCCTCCCGTGAGCGGCGCCTTGCCTCCTCTATGGGCTTTCCAGGAAGAAGGCATATCGCTTTCAGAACCGTTTTGAGAGCTTTCCGGTGCATAACTTCTGGACGGTCGAGCACATCAATGTTTCTACCGATTCGAACGCCACTCACCTCGCCGTGCGACGTCGGATCCGATTGGTGGCTTCGCGGTAACGCTGGGTATCAACGCTAACAAATTCTCTGAACTAACGAGTTCCCGAGCCACCAAGAATTCGTCGATGCGATGAACAAAATTTAGCGGAGAGCCGAGAGCCTCTTCCCAGTTTAAATTCGAGAAACGTGGGAACCCATCTTGGATTGCAATCCAGTCGGTATTTCGCAGATCCCTGCCGTAATTCTTGTTGGCGAGCGACTCGTTTTTGTCGGTGGTGTAGGTGCACTACTAATTCTTGGCGGTCCCTACCGCGGCAATATATCGAGAGTAAACATACGGGAATGAAAGAATCTGTACTTTCAAGTTACCCGTCAGGGGAATTCAATTATTTGATGCCGAATCCCTAAACGTTCACTCTGCCGGTCGCTTTCTCTGTTCCGACGCCAAAACAGTTAAATTTCAGTGCCCAACTCCATCCCGTCAGATGCGCTTTACCGGAATTGAACCTTCGATTTGAGGCAAGCCGCCGTTCACGGGAGGCAAGCCGCCGTTCACGGGAGGCAAGCCGCCGTTCACGGGAGGCAAGCCGCCGTTCACGGGAGGCAAGCCGCCGTTCACGGGAGCGGAGCCGCCGCTGGGCGAAATGGGGGCCGGAAAAGGCGTCCGGGAATCCCTCAAAGTGCCTTCGGCGCTACCGGTCGGTAACATCGGGCGCGCCAGGGTAAGTTTTAAGGTGAATCGCAAGGGAGCATTGGTTTGAATATCGTCGTATGCGTGAAGCAGGCTCCTGATTCAGTAGCCCAGAAAAACTTGAAGGAATCGGACTCAACTCTTGATCGAGCCAGTGTCGATGCGGTCCTCAACGACCTCGACGAGTACGCGATAGAGGCGGCGCTTCAATTTTCCGAGGCTCAAACATCCGAGATTCCTAACCGGATAACGCTGTTGTCCATGGGTCCCGAACGTGCCACCGAAGCTATTCGTAAAGGCTTTTCGATGGGCGCCGACGATGCGATTCACGTGGTTGATTCAGCGCTGGCTGGAAGCGATGCCTTGGCAACCTCCTTGGTACTCGCCACGGTGATCGCCGACCGCGAGGTGGATTTTGTGCTCTGCGGCACCGAATCAACGGATGCCCGAATGGCGGTCATACCAGCCATGCTGGCCGAGCGATTGGGTTGGCCACAACTGACGTTTGCTGGCGAGATCGAGGTTGATGCCACGGCGCGGATCGTGCGAATTAAGAGAATGACAGATGATGGCGTCGAAAGCATGGAATCGCCAATGCCATGTGTCATTAGTGTGGTTGAGCAGATCAACGAGCCGCGCTATCCGTCGTTTAAGAACATCATGGCGGCCAAGAAGAAACCAGTTGAGACTCTGTCGCTAACCGATCTCGGTATCGCAAGCGATCAGGTAGGAAGTGCTGGATCACGTACGACGGTGGTGGATTTTGCGGTCCTTCCGCCGCGCGCTGCGGGTGTGAAAGTTACCGATGACGGCACAGGCGGAGACCAGTTGGTCGCATTCCTTGCAGCAAAGAAATTGGTCTGACATGAATCAAGTACTTGTCCTTGTCGAGCAACTCTCCGGCCAAATTACGCGGGCCTCGACCGAATTGCTGACCATGGCGCGACGCTTTGGAACGCCAATCGCTTTTATCGTTGGCGACGACGTCTCGGCTCAAGTTAGCCAATATGGTGCGGCCAAAGTTTTCCGAGGCGTCGCCCCGGAATATGACCTTCACCCAGTTGCTCCGTGGGTCGACGCGCTTGCCGCGCTGGTCACCCAACTTTCTCCAGAAGCAGTTCTCATTGCTTCGAGCGCCAAAGGCAAAGAGATTGCCGGCCGACTTGCAATTCGAGTCGGCTCAGGAGTGATCACCGATGCAGTTGATATTTCTGAAGGGTTTGTGGCTACGCAATCGATCTTCGGTGGTTCGACAGTCGTTCATTCCAAAGTGACGGAGGGGATACCAATAATCACCCTGGCCCCCAACGCACTTGAACCGACTGCCTCCCCGGTGGAACCTTCCGTAGAAGATCTGGTCGTTTCTTTTGGCGAAATTACGACTGCGGCTCGAGTAACCGGGCGCGAACAGGCGACGAAGGGCGGACGGCCAGATCTTGGTGAGGCGTCGATCGTTGTCTCGGGCGGTCGCGGAACGAATGGCGATTTTGCGGCGGTCGAAGGACTAGCCGACGCTCTTGGGGCTGCCGTCGGGGCATCACGTGCAGCCGTCGATGCAGGCTGGTATCCGTACACGCATCAGGTGGGCCAGACCGGGAAAAGTGTTAGTCCGCAGTTGTATATCGCTTGCGGAATATCGGGTGCGATTCAACATCGAGCCGGGATGCAGACAAGTAAGACAATCGTGGCGGTCAATAAGGATCCGGATGCTCCTATTTTTGAAATTGCCGATTTCGGGGTTGTAGGCGATCTTTTTGCGGTGCTTCCGCAGGCCACCACGGCAATTAATGCACGTAAGGCGTAATTCACTTGGGTGCATATTTAGATCACGCAGCAACAACGCCGATGTCCCCGGGTGCCATTGAAGCCATGGTTGAAGAACTCGGTCGGAGCGGGAATGCATCGAGCCTTCATGCGGCCGGACGTAGGGCGCGCAAAGTTGTCGAAGATGCGCGCGAAGTCCTAGCCCAAGCGGCTGGTGCCAGACCAAATGATGTGATTTTCACTAGTGGTGGGACCGAGGCCGACAATCTGGCAGTAAAGGGCATCTTCTGGGCGCGCCGTAAGGCCGACCCTAGACGGGTGCGAATCCTGGCCAGCTCTGTTGAACATCATGCAGTGCTAGATCCGGTGGAGTGGCTAGCCAGTAATGACGGTGCTGAAGTTTCTTGGATACCAGTTGATGCAAAAGGGCGGATTGAGATAGCCGCGCTTCGCCAAGAAATACTTCGTGACCCAGATTCGATTTCTTTGATAACGGTAATGGCGGCCAACAATGAAGTAGGCACTGTTCAGCCAATTGCCGAAGTCGTGGCGCTGGCGGATGAATTCGGGATTCCCGTTCATTCCGATGCGGTTCAACTTTTTGGAAAGATGCCCTTTGATTTCGACGCCAGTGGCTTGGCGGCCGCCACCATCAGCGCTCACAAAATCGGCGGTCCAATCGGTGTTGGGGCTCTTCTCGTCAAGCGCGGCCTCGACATAATTCCGGTGCTTCATGGCGGTGGCCAAGAGCGCGATATTCGAAGCGGAACGCTAGATACCCCGGCGATCGCCTCATTTGCCGCGGCCGCCAGAGACTCAATCAAGCAGATGGCCGACGAAGACCTAAGATTGCGATCGCTACGAGATGACCTGGTTGCTAAAATCACCGAGCTGATTCCAGATGCGCGCATGAATGGAGACGATGATCCGCTCGGCCGTCTGCCTGGAAACGCCCACTTCACTTTTCCTGGTGCCGAAGGCAACGCCTTGTTGCTCCTTTTAGACGCTCAGGGCGTCCAGTGCTCGACCGGATCTGCCTGTAGCGCTGGAGTGCCCAGGCCAAGCCATGTGCTGGTGGCAATGGGCATGTCGGAGAGTCAGGCGCGTTCCTCACTCCGTTTTTCACTTGGCCGCACCTCGTCGCAGGCCGATGTGGATGCGGTTGCCCAGGCCATTGTTCCGGTCATCGAACGCGCTAGATTGGCAGCCCGATGAGCGAATTGGTGGTCCGGATTCAATGCGGGTAATTGCAGCTATGAGCGGTGGAGTTGATTCCGCCGTTGCGGCCGCGCGTGCCGTTGACGCGGGGCACGAGGTTGTTGGAGTGCACCTGGCGTTATCTGCCAACCCACAGGCCTATCGCTCAGGCGCTCGCGGTTGTTGCACGATCGAAGACTCACGAGATGCGCGCCGGGCAGCGGACCTAATCGGAATCCCTTTCTACATTTGGGACATGGCAGAGGAGTTCCGTGCGGAGGTTGTCGAAGATTTCATTGCGGAATATTCCTCGGGTAACACTCCAAACCCGTGCTTGCGTTGCAATGAGAAAATCAAATTCGAGGCAGTGTTGAACCGTTCCTTAGCGATGGGTTTCGATGCAGTAGCAACCGGACACTATGCGCAGATTGTCGACGGTCCAAGCGGGCGGACTCTTCACCGCGCCGTGGATGAGGGAAAAGATCAGTCCTACGTACTGGCGGTCCTTGATGAGAAGCAGTTAGCGCATGCCTATTTTCCGCTAGGCGACACAACCAAAGAATTGGTTCGGAAAGAGGCGGAGAAGAGGGGATTGGCAGTCGCGAACAAACCCGATAGCCACGACATCTGTTTCATTCCATCGGGTGATAACGCCGGCTGGCTGCGCGATCGCTTGGGCACCCACGATGGCCCTATCGTCGATGAAATGGGCGAGGTCATCGGGACGCACCATGGCGCTTTCACCTACACCGTGGGCCAACGAAAAGGTCTTGGCGTTGAGCAGCCGACAGTAGATGGAAGGCCGCGCTACGTCCTGCGGATAGAGCCGGTGAGCAACACTGTTGTCGTTGGTGCGCGGGAGGCTCTTGCCGTTAGTGAAATTGTGGGTGAGCGTCCACGCTACAACGGGATTAGACCGGAGGGTGTGCGCCGCGGATTTGCTCAAGTTCGTGCTCATGGCACGCCGCTTCCTTGTTCATTTGAGTGCACCAAATTAACCATCAGCGCCAAGCTCGATGAGCCTCTCCTTGGCCTTGCTACCGGACAGGCGCTAGTGGTCTATGAAGGTGATCAAGTTGTTGGCGCGGCGACGATCTCACATACCCAGCGCTAATGGACTCTTCGGCCAGAATTATTTCAACCGGTATTGGATCGCTCCCGGGCGATGATCCGGCTCGTTCCAACTCTTTAGTCAGCGAAGTATTTCCGGACTTGCCTTATTTAGTCGAACTGCCCGACCGTGGCGCAGGTTCCGATCTAATCGGCCGAGCCGCTACACACTTGGCCGAATTGCACTTCGACTTGCAACCGTCGGGATGGCGCCTGGTTGATCGCGCCGGGAGCGACGAGCGGAGAGCAAAAAGTTTCTTCGCCAGAGATTTGGATGCATTTGAGGATTCGCTCAACGGCTACCAAGGATCAATCAAAACGCAGTTGACGGGGCCATGGACTTTGGCAGCACAATTGAATACTTCACGTGGCGGCGCGGTCTTGGCAGATCAAGGGGCCTGTCGGGACATCGTCCAATCGCTAGTCGAAGGCGCGCGATCGTACGTTGCCGAATTGCGGAAGCGCGTCCCCGGCGCAACCAAGATTTTCTTGCAAATTGATGAACCGATGCTGCCGAGGGTTGCGGCTGGCGAAATATCCTCTGTGAGCGGACTTTCGCGAATTAGAAAGCCAAGCCGAAGCGAAATTGTCGGCGCTGTCGGAGCATTTTCGGAGGTTGCTGATGAGTTTGTGCTCCACTGTTGCGCGCCGGGACTTGATCTAGATGTGTTGCAGGATGCTGGCGTAAACATTGTGTCAATCGATTACCAGCAGTTCTCCATCGACGATATGTGGGGCCGCTGGCTTGAGAGTGGCCGGGGCGCCTGGTTCGGCGTGGTGAGCGGGGTTGACGCGCCGCTGCCAAAGGCATCGGCTACCGTCGGCGATATGCGGCAACGCTTGGTCTCTCTAGGTTTTGACTTCGCGAGTCTTGCTCAGGGCAATACGCCCCTTGGCCTGACTGCGACGTGCGGATACGCCGGCGCAAGTGAGGGTTATGTTCGCGAAAGCGCCAAGCGGCTTGCAGAGATGGTGGATTCGATTGGTGAGTTGTCATGAGCGAAACGGTTCGCCATCGAATTGCTGCCTTGAGCGAGCAGATCAGAGACTTGCAGTTCCGCTACTACATTCTGGATGCACCAATAGTCGCCGACGCCGAGTACGACGAACTCATAAAGGAAATTCAATCGCTTGAGGAAAAACACCCCGAACTTCGTTCTCCAGATTCGCCAACTCAGACCGTTGGCGGTGGATTTTCAACCGAATTCACTCCGGTAAATCACCTGGAGCGGATGTGGAGCCTAGATAACGCCTTCGAAGATTCCGAGCTAGATGAGTGGATCGCGAGGATAACGAAAGACCTTGAGATTTCGCCGCACTGGCTCTGTGAATTGAAAATCGACGGGCTCGCCGTGAATCTGCTTTACGAAAAGGGTCGTTTGGTACGCGGGCTCACTCGCGGCAATGGGGTTACTGGTGAAGACGTCACTTTGAATGTGCTCACTATCAAAGGTGTTCCGCATCAGTTGGAAGGATCGAATTTCCCGAGTTTGATGGAGGTTCGCGGCGAAGTCTTTTTTCCGGTGGCTCTTTTTAACGAGTTGAACGCTTCGTTAGTCGCCGCTGGCAAGGCGCCGTTTGCCAATCCGCGTAACGCAGCGGCCGGATCGCTCCGTCAGAAGGACCCGAGAGTTAGTGCTAGCCGACCGCTTCGGATGGTCGTTCATGGTGTTGGTGCCTGCGAAGGAATCAGCTTCGAAAGGCAGAGCGATGCCTACGATCACTTCAAGAAGTGGGGACTGCCAACCAGCGATCAGGTCAGGGTCGTTGACACTCTTCAGGGCATTTACGACTACATCGCTAACTACAAGGTTCACCGGCATGACCTGACGCACGAGATTGATGGCGTCGTCGTTAAAGTCGACGAGGTAGCGATTCAGCAGCAACTCGGCACCACCTCTCGCGCCCCCCGCTGGGCGATTGCCTTCAAGTACCCGCCGGAGGAAGTGACTACAAAACTTCTTGATATTGAGGTGAATGTTGGGCGTACTGGGCGAGTTACTCCTTACGCCATCATGGAACCGGTCCATGTTTCGGGCTCAACGGTCTCGTCCGCAACCTTGCATAACGGCAGCGAAATTATCCGCAAAGGCGTTCTGATCGGCGACACTGTGGTCCTTCGCAAAGCCGGTGACGTGATTCCAGAAATCGTCGGCCCCGTTGTTGACCTTCGAACCGGCAACGAATGTGCTTTTGTGATGCCAACCCATTGCCCGGAGTGCGGTTCCGAATTGCGGGCAATGTCAGAAGGTGACGTTGATATTCGCTGTCCCAACTCGCAGAGTTGCCCGGCCCAACTTCGCGAACGCCTTTACTACCTCGGCTCGCGAAGCGCTCTAGATATAGATGTGCTCGGGTACGAAGCCGCGACCGCTCTATTGGACGATGGACTGATTCGCGACGAAGGTGACCTGTTCGATCTTGATGCCGAGGCGTTGGCGAAGTCGTCTTTCTTCACGAAGAAAGACGGCAGCCCATCAGCGATCACTGAAAGATTCATCCAGGGGTTGGCCAAGGCTAAGACGCAGCCGCTTTGGCGGGTTCTGGTTGCGCTGTCGATTAGGCATGTCGGGCCAACTGCTGCACAAGCCCTAGCCCGCACTTTTAGTGACCTCGATGCAATCGTTGCCGCGAGTGCTGAGGAGTTGGCGGCCGTCGAAGGCGTTGGCGATGTGATTGCCGAGTCGGTTATCGACTGGTTTAAGACGCCTTGGCACTTGAGCATCATCGAAAAGTGGCGGGCGGCTGGCGTCAAGTTTGCCGATGAGAAGACCGCAGAAGGGCCAAGGCCGTTGGCCGGAATGTCAATCGTCGTGACTGGATCGCTTAACCGGTTCACCCGCGATCAAGCCGAAGCGGCGATTGTTGAACGCGGCGGAAAAGCCACAAGCTCAGTCAGTAAGAAAACAGATTTCCTGGTCGTCGGCGAGGCGCCTGGGTCGAAATTCGATAAGGCTCGAGAACTTGGGGTCCCAATTCTTGATGAGCCGGCTTTTGAAATCTTGCTCGACCGGGGGCCGGACGCAGCCAGGGCGCAGGCGCAATCTCATTCCAGGTAGGCTCGGACAATGGCTGAAATAACGCGCGAAGACGTCGCCCATCTTGGAAATCTGGCCCGGATTAAGTTGGGTGAAGACGAAATTGCCGAACTTACCGATCAGTTGGGTGCGATTCTTTCCGCTGTCGCAAGAGTGCAGGAGGTGGCCACGGCGGACGTGCCGGGAACTTCGCACCCGCTGCCATTGCTTAACGTGACCCGTCCGGATGTAGTCCGGCAGAGCCTGACCAACGAACAAGCCCTCTCGGGTGCCCCTGATAGTGACCAAGAGCGTTTCAAAGTTCCACAGATCTTGGGTGAAGAAGCATGAACGACGTAACGCATAAGAGTGCCTCTGAACTATCTGGACTTCTAAATTCAGGAAAGCTCTCCGCCGTCGAATTGACCAATGCTCATTACGAGCGGATCGAAGCGCTTGATTCGAAGGTTCACGCTTTCCTTCATTTAGACCACGAGGGAGCATTAGCCCAAGCGGCCAAAGTGGATAAGGCAAGGGCCGACGGGGAAGTGTTGTCGCCGTTGGCTGGCATCCCGCTTGCTCTGAAAGACGTGATCGTGCAAGAAGGCGTGCCGACGACGTGCGGTTCAAAAATTCTTGAAGGCTGGCGACCGCCGTACGACGCGACCATTACTTCGCGGCTAAAGGCCGCGGGTGTGGTGATTTTAGGCAAGACCAATATGGACGAATTCGCAATGGGATCTTCCACCGAAAACTCCGCATACGGCCCAACCCATAACCCGTGGGATCTATCTCGAATCCCCGGCGGATCCGGTGGCGGGTCAAGTGCATCACTTGCTGCATTTTTCTCACCGCTTGCGATTGGAACCGATACCGGCGGCTCTATTCGTCAACCAGCAGCGGTTACTGGAACCGTCGGAGTGAAGCCAACGTACGGCGGAGTTTCCCGTTATGGTCTGGTTGCGTTTTCGTCCAGCCTTGATCAAGCAGGACCTTGCGCCAGGACAGTTCTCGACGCAGCGCTCCTGCACGAAGTCATCGCCGGGCACGATCCGATGGATGCCACAAGCATTAACGCACCTGTTCCGCAGGTGGTTGAAGCCGCGAAAATGCTTAATGTAAGGGGCATGCGGATCGGGGTTGTTAAGGAACTCGGCGGCGAGGGTTATCAAGCTGGAGTTCGTCAGCGGTTTGAAGAATCGGTCGCGCTCTTGGCCGAACTTGGCGCGGAAATCGTCGAGGTCTCTTGTCCGCACTTTGAGTATGCGCTTCCTGCCTACTACTTGATCGCGCCGAGCGAATGTTCGTCGAACTTGGCCCGCTTCGACGCGATGCGATTCGGCCTGCGGGTTGGCGACGACAATGTTCGAAGCGCTGAGGAAGTCATGAACCTGACTCGCGACGCCGGCTTCGGCGCCGAGGTGAAGCGCCGAATTATCCTTGGTACATATGCGCTTTCCTCCGGCTACTACGACGCCTACTACGGCAGCGCTCAGAAGGTTCGCACCCTGGTCATGCGGGACTTCCAATCGGCCTATGAGAAAGTCGATGTTCTCGTCTCACCAACCTCGCCGACAACTGCGTTCAAGATCGGCGAAAAGGCAAACGACCCAATCGCCATGTATCTAAATGACATCGCGACTATTCCGGTAAACCTGGCCGGCAACGGCGCCATGAGCATCCCCTGCGGACTGGCTCCAGAAGATGGTCTGCCGGTCGGATTCCAGATCATCTCGCCGGCCATGCGAGACGATTTGATGTACCGGGTTGGCGGTGCGCTCGAAGCGGCCCTCCACGAGAAGTGGGGGAGTTCGCTGATCTCACAAGTTCCAAACCTCGAATCAGCGCTAGCTCAAGGTGGTGTCGCATGAGTGAGCCGATGATGGATTACCCAGAGGTAATTGAGAAATTTGAGCCGACCCTTGGCTTGGAAGTTCACGTCGAACTCGGGACTCAGTCAAAGATGTTCTGTGGTTGTGCAACAACTTTCGGTGCGGCGCCAAACACTCAGGTCTGTCCAGTCTGTTTGGGACTTCCTGGTGCGCTGCCAGTTGTGAATGAGCGAGCCATCGAGGCCACAATCCTGATCGGGCTTGCTCTTAATTGTGATATTGCCCCTTGGTGCAGATTTGCCCGGAAGAACTACTTCTACCCGGATATGCCAAAGAACTTCCAGATCTCTCAGTACGACGAACCCCTCTGCACCAACGGGTATCTCGACGTGGAGATCGAAACAGACGAGGGCATGAAAACTGTTCGCGTGGAGATCGAGCGAGTTCACATGGAAGAAGACACCGGAAAGTCTCTCCACGTCGGCGGCTCGACTGGCCGTATTCAAGGCGCGGACTATTCGTTGCTGGATTACAACCGAGCCGGGATTCCGCTTATTGAGATTGTCACCAAGATGGTGCCTAACACCGAGAAGTATGCGCCGCTAGTTGCCAAGGCGTATGTCGCCGAGTTGCGCGACATCGTTCGTTCCCTTGGCGTAAGCGACGTGAAAATGGAACAGGGTTCGTTGCGCTGTGATGCGAACGTTTCGCTCTCGCCAAGAGGTTCTGGAATCCTTGGCACCCGCAGTGAAACCAAGAACGTCAACTCTCTCCGTTCGGTAGAGCGCGCAATCAGGAGCGAAATGCAGCGCCACGGCGCAAGGCTAGAAGCTGGCCTGAAAGTGCATCAGGAGACGCGCCACTTCCACGAAGACACCGGCATCACCACGCCGGGACGGTCGAAGGAAACTGCTGAGGATTACCGCTATTTCCCGGAGCCAGATCTGGTTCCGGTTGCACCGGATGCAAAGTGGATTGAGGAGTTACGGGCGACTCTGCCCGAACGTCCCTCACTTCGTCGTGCCCGCCTCAAGGCGGATTGGAATGTGCCCGATCTTGAGATGGCGGCAATGGTTAATGCGGGCGTTCTTGATTTGGTTGAGGCAACAGTTGTACTTGGTGCCGATCCGGCCCGAGCCCGCGGATGGTGGCTAGGTGAGATTGCTCGGATCGCTAACGAGCGCGAAATTGAAGCCAGCGCCCTTCCGATTGCACCAAATGATGTCGCTCGGATTGTCGAGTTGGTTGCAGCGGGGGAGCTAACGGACAAACTTGCGCGTCAAGTTATTGATGGCGTCATTGCCGGCGAAGGCACACCTGATGAGGTCATTGCCTCACGGGGAATCAAGGTTGTCTCCGACGACAGTGAGTTGATGGCTGCCATCGAACGTGCGATCGCCGCAGAGCCCGCGGCGGCCGAAAAGGTGCGCAACGGCACCCTTGCCGCGGCTGGTGCGTTGATCGGATTGGTTATGAAAGAGACAAAGGGGCAAGCGGACGCGGCAAAGGTCCGAGAGCTTCTGCTGGCTCACCTCGCCCAGTAGTTCTCTTTTCGCTGACCGGCGGCTCCGCTCCCGTGAGCGGCGGCTCCGCTCCCGTGAGCGGCGGCTCCGCTCCCGTGAGCGGCGGCTCGCCTCTAACTTAGATGTTGAAAATCCCTCAGCCTGAGATAACTAGAACTCTTTTAGAGTGCTGTGAGAGAAAAATAGGAATAGATTGAGGCGGCTCTCACATTTTCAAGCCCCTTGATTTAAGGAATGTTGCTATGTCAGCAAGCACTACATCCGGTTTTCTTACATTGCTCAGTTCCGGCGTCGCTGTTGTGTTGGTTCTCTGGATGCTCTATTTGAGTTTCACAACCGTAGAACAGGCCACCGTCGGCGTTGTGACCATGTTTGGAAAATATCGGCGGCTGTTGAGCCCCGGTCTGAATTTCTTGATTCCCTTTGTAGAAACGGTAAAACGAACTGTTTCAATCCAGAATCGAACCGATCAATTAAAATTCTCAGCGATAACAAGCGATCAGGCAGCTGTTCACTTCACCGCGACAATCATCTATACGGTCGCAGACCATCTGGAAGAGACCGTCAAATTGGTGGCTTTCAAATTCATTAATCCGGAGTCTTTTATCACTGCACTTACGAGTACGGTGGAGGCCAGTGTTAGAGAGTTCGTCGCGACGAAAAAGCAAGCGGAGGTTCTTGGTCTCCGTCAAGACATAGTCGCTCACGCCAAACACACTCTGGATGAGCAGCTGGCGTCGTGGGGCTACACCTTGGTTGATCTAACTGTAAATGACATTGCCTTTGATTCTGAGGTCATGACCTCAATGTCTCGAGTAGTTGCGGCGACGAACGCCCAGCGGGCGGCGGAGTTCGAAGGCGAGGCCTTACGAATCACACTCGTAAAGAAAGCTGAAGCAGAAGGTGCCGCAATCAGAATTACGGCGACGAACGAGGCGGAAGCTGCCAGATTGCGCGGCGAAGGGTTAGCGAAATTCCGTAAGGCGCTTGCCGAGGGCCTTGGAGAATCTGCGGACCTACTGGAAAAACACAATATTGACCCAACAATTATTGCGTTCTCCATGTGGACTGAAATGGTTCGAGACACAGCCAAGGAAGGTAAGGGCAACACAATTTTCCTCGATGGCGGAATGGAGAATTTGTCAGTCTCGCTCCACCGTCTTCAAGCGATGATCAGCAAACCTCACATGCAACCCCCACCGGAGTAACTGGCGAACTGGACGGTCGCCGTGGGAAGTAAAGCAATACCCTGACTGAGAGAAATTACGGAGTGGCGGTCTCATCCACGACTTGCAAGCCTTGGCCAGGAATCGTCGCAATCGTCAAGAAGTCTGAAGCAGTCGAGCTATTGCCAGAGGTGGTTGGGTGAAATACCTCAACGACTACCGCTGCGGTCGCATCTGAGGGGACGAAGCCCGTGTATTGGCTAACAACACCATTTCCGCTATCGCATTGATGTAATCCTGCTAGTTGCTGTGCAAGAATCAGCACAGTCTCGGCGTTGTCGGTAATTGTGATTGGAAGCAGGTTCTGCTTTTCGTAATAAGAAGACGCAGCTGCGCGAACATCGTCGGTAACCGGCTGAACCGGACGGTCGCTTGCGACTGGGCATGGCGTAAGGGTGGCAGAGGGTTGCGGACTAGCGGCGGCGCTTGTGCTGACCGTTGGGCTAGGAGTCGGAACGCCGGCGTCAAGCACGGGCACATCTGTTGCAGTTCCGACGGTATGGCCGTCGGGGCCGAGCAAATCAATGGTGAATTTCTGAGATGCAGCAGTTGCAAAATCGGCAGGGACTAAGAAATATCCATACACCACTGGAAGCTGCACATTCTTGCTGCCTGATGATAGGCGAACCTTGTCCACCGCTAAGGAATTGATGTCGCCAATTACAACTGAACCGAGCACCCGCCGTAGCGAGGCCTGATGTGGAATCTGTTGGCCCCATGCAGAGAGGCCCGTCGGTTTGCCAGCATTTATTTGAACTTGATCAAGGTAGTAACCGACGGTTGGAGTTCCGTTTGATACCTGGCTCGCGGCCCAGAGTGCAATTTTAGTTCCGTCAGAAAGCGATGTTCTGCCAGCCAGTTTTGGCGTGGTCCACGATGAACGGAAGCCATCGGTCTGAGCGGCTTTCGAGAAGATTTCGGTAAAGGCACGAGCCACCCGCTTCTGTTCAGGTTTGCTCGCGACTTTGTCTGCGATCAGTTTTGAAATCTTGTCCGTGATTTGCTTGGCAGTTTTTGAAGATATGCCCTCTGTGATCCTTTTTGCGATTTCTTTTCCGGTCTTGGATGCCATCGCTTTCGAAACGTCATTGGATGCCTGAGCGGAAACGTCCGAAAAATTCGAACAACCGGTGAGCACGATTGTTGTGAGTGCAACCAAGAGTCCGAGGCGTGCGCTTAGAAACCCAGACCGAAAGTTCATGCGTCGAGATTAGTCGGAGTTTGGGTGAGGCAAGCCGCCGTTCACGGGAGGGGAGCCGCCGTTCACGGGAGGGGAGCCGCCGTTCACGGGAGGGGAGCCGCCGCTCACGGGGGTTAGGACCAGGAGTTATGGCAAGGAGCAACTCAGCAAGACGCAATAAGATCTGACCCATGACGATGAAGCCACGTTCTGGGTTGGTGACCGACGGTTTAGAGCGCGCCCCCGCTCGCGGAATGCTCCGCGCGGTGGGCATGGGCGATGACGATTGGGTAAAGCCCCAGATTGGAATTGCCTCGTCCTGGAACGAGATCACCCCGTGCAACCTCTCCTTGGATCGGTTGGCCAAAGCCGCTAAGGAGGGTGTTTTTGAGGCGGGCGGCTTCCCGCTCCAATTCGGAACCATCTCCGTCTCCGACGGCATCTCGATGGGTCATGAGGGAATGCACTTCTCGCTCGTTTCCCGCGAGGTCATTGCCGATTCCGTCGAAACCGTCATGCAGGCCGAGCGCCTGGACGGCATGGTCACCTTCGCCGGCTGCGACAAGTCGCTGCCCGGAATGCTGATGGCCGCCGCCCGAATCAACGTTGCCAGCGTC
Source organism: Candidatus Nanopelagicaceae bacterium (assembly GCA_035530875.1). GTDB lineage: Bacteria > Actinomycetota > Actinomycetes > Nanopelagicales > Nanopelagicaceae > JANXYY01. The sequence continues at coordinate 37,218 of DATKUB010000044.1, read as the reverse complement.
CTCGTATACGCAGGGTCCACGTTGCCGGGCCAAGTTGACGGCAAGGACGTCACGATCATCGACGCCTTTGAGGCGGTGGGTGCCTGCGCCCGTGGGCTGATCACGCGCGAGAAGGTTGACGAGATCGAACGGGCGATCTGCCCGGGCGAAGGCGCTTGCGGCGGCATGTACACCGCGAACACGATGGCCAGCGCCGCTGAAGCCCTCGGCATGTCGCTACCTGGCTCTGCTGCGCCGCCCGCCGTTGATCGCCGTCGCGACGGTTACTCGCGTGCTGCCGGCGAAGCGGTGGTCGAAATGATCCGCAAGGGAATTGTCACCCGTGACATTCTCACCAAGAAGGCTTTTGAAAACGCGATCACGGTTGTGATGGCCCTCGGCGGCTCAACCAACGCCGTTCTCCACCTGCTAGCTATTGCGCACGAGGCCGACGTCGATCTCACTCTCGAAGACTTCCATCGAGTCGGATCAAGGGTTCCGCTGCTTGGCGATCTCAAGCCGTTCGGCCGGTTCGTGATGTCCGACGTCGATCGGGTCGGTGGAATTCCGGTGGTGATGCGGGCACTGCTCGACGCTGGCCTGCTTCACGGAGACTGCCTAACGGTCACTGGCAAGACCATGGCCGAAAATCTTGCTGACATTGCTCCGCCGGTAGCCGATGGCCAGATCCTGCACGAGGTGAAACACCCGTTCGGGACCAGTGGCGGCATCACGATTCTCAACGGATCCTTTGCTCCAGACGGCGCGGTCACCAAGACGGCTGGCGTTGGAGTAGATGTATTTGAAGGTCCAGCGCGGGTATTTGAGCGTGAACAAAGCGCCATGGAAGCGCTCGAGAACGGCACGATCAATGCTGGCGACGTAGTTGTAATTCGCTATGAAGGGCCTAAGGGCGGCCCGGGAATGCGCGAGATGCTGATGATTACCGGTGCGATTAAGGGTGCCGGCCTTGGCAAATCGGTACTTCTGATCACCGATGGTCGTTTCTCCGGCGGAACCACTGGGCTCTGCGTTGGGCACGTGGCCCCCGAGGCCGTCGATGGTGGTCCAATCGCTCTTGTACGAGATGGCGACATCATCAAGATCGACATCCTCGCTAGAACTCTTGATCTCCTCGTCGACGATGCGGAGTTGTTGGAGCGTAAGAAGAGTTGGCAAGTAGTTCCGCACAAATACAGTCGCGGAGTTCTAGCCAAATACGCGAAGTTGGTTGGCTCCGCTTCCAAGGGTGCCGTCTGTGATTGAGATGGCTGTCTCAAATATTGAGACAGAAGAGTGTTCAGGTTGACGCATTTTCGCGTGAGGGCGACGCTATCTACGTGGACAGACGAATTACCGTAGTAATGGAGCGCGCGAATTGAGCAGATAGCTCAACGCGTGCGACCCCTCGGTGCCTTTACGGCACGGGGGGTTTCGCATTAGAAGGGGGTAACGATGAGCAAGAGCATTACTGGAGCAGTGAGCCTCGTACGCTCCCTGGAGCACGCAGGCGTCGAAGTTATGTTCGGCATCCCCGGTGGCGCGATCATTCCTGCTTACGACTCAATTTTTGACAGCAGCATCCGACACGTCCTGGTCCGCCACGAACAGGGCGCCGGTCATGCCGCTACCGGATATGCCCAGGCCACTGGCCGGGTAGGAGTCTGCATCGCCACCTCGGGTCCCGGCGCTACCAACCTGGTCACACCGTTGGCCGATGCTCACATGGATTCAGTTCCGATGGTTGCCATCACTGGACAGGTCTCATCTCCTTTCATTGGTACCGACGCATTTCAAGAGGCAGATATTCGCGGCATCACGATGCCAGTAACCAAACACAATTACTTGATCACCGATCCGGCTCAGATTCCACGAGCCATCGCCGAAGCGTTTCATATTGCCTCGACCGGACGCCCCGGACCTGTGCTGGTGGATATCAGCAAGGACGCGATGCAGAAAATGACCGAGTTCGAGTGGCCAGGACACATTGATTTGGCGGGGTACAGCCCTGTAGTCAAGCCGCATTCAAAGCAGATTCGAGAAGCAGCTGGGCTCATTGCTGATTCAAAGCGGCCAGTGCTCTATGTCGGCGGCGGCGTCATTAAGGCAAACGCTTCGGCAGCGCTCTTGAAATTGGCCCAGTTGACCGGCGCTCCAGTGGTAACCACCCTGATGGCACGGGGTGCATTTCCGGACAGTCATCCGCAACACCTGGGCATGCCGGGAATGCATGGCACCGTCGCGGCTGTTACGGCTCTGCAGAAGGCTGATCTTTTGGTCACCCTAGGTGCGCGGTTTGATGACCGAGTCACCGGGAAGCTTTCGACTTTCGCGCCAGAGGCGAAGGTCATCCACGTTGACATTGATCCTGCGGAAATCGGAAAGAATCGTTTTGCGGACATTGCGATTGTCGGTGATCTCCTCGATGTCATCAACGAACTTGTTCCCGCTATATCCGCCGAGTTTGTTGCAGGGCATCAGATTGACATCACTTCGTGGGTCAAGCAGTGCGAATCTTGGAAGCGCACATTTCCAGTCGGCTATGACCAACCGGAAGACGGATCGGTTTCGCCGCAACACGTTATTCAGCGAATTGGTCAACTAGTCGGACCGGATGGCATCTTCGTTGCCGGTGTAGGACAGCACCAGATGTGGGCATCGCAATATCTTGGTTTCGAAAAGCCACGGTCGTGGCTCAACTCGGGCGGACTTGGCACCATGGGATACGCGGTTCCCGCTGCAATGGGGGCAAAGGTCGGCCGTCCGGAAGCCGCAGTATGGGCCATAGATGGCGACGGCTGCTTCCAGATGACGAACCAGGAACTAGTCACCTGCGCCATCAACCAGATTCCAATCAAGGTGGCAATTATCAATAACGAGAGTCTTGGCATGGTTCGTCAATGGCAGACCTTGTTCTATAACTCGCGCTATTCCCATACCGATCTGCACTCGAAGAGAATTCCCGACTTTGTGAAGCTTGCCGATGCCATGGGCTGTATCGGCTTACGCTGCGATAAACGCGAAGATATCGACAGCACAATCGAGCAAGCAATGGCCATAAACGATCAGCCTGTAGTCATCGACTTCGGCGTTCACCGGGATGCGATGGTCTGGCCGATGGTGGCCGCAGGCACAAGCAATGATGACATTATGGTTGCGCGCGAACTAGCGCCCGACTGGGATTCACAGGAGTTGTGAAATGACCCACCACACGCTATCGGTTCTGGTTGAAAACAGTCCTGGAGCTCTCGCCCGCGTCGCCTCACTTTTCTTCCGCCGCGGATTCAACATCGAGTCCCTGGCGGTTGGTCCGACGGAGGATGACTCCATCTCCCGCATGACAATCGTCGTAAACGTGGAGGAAAGTCCACTCGAGCAAGTGACTAAGCAACTCAATAAGTTAATCAATGTCATCAAGATCGTCGAGATGGATTCGGATGCGTCCGTGGCGCGCGAACTACTGCTGGTCAAGGTTGGAACTGATTCCAAGTCACGGTCGCAGGTTCTCGAGGTAGTTCAGCTTTTCCGCGCTCGAGTTGTTGACGTTGGTCTCGATTCTGTGGTCATCGAAGCGACTGGCACGGCCGAGAAAATCGCTGGACTACTAGTTGCACTGGATCCCTATGGCATCAAAGAGATAGTTCAATCTGGACTTGTTGCGATGTCGCGTGGCGGTCGCGCCATCACCGAACGACCAAGCCGTTAGCTCGTACCCATCTACGAAGGAGAAGAGAACAGTGGCAAAGATGTACTACGACGATGACGCTGATTTAACTTTGATCCAGGGTCGCCATGTTGCGGTTCTTGGCTACGGCTCTCAAGGTCACGCTCATGCGCTCTCCCTGCGCGATTCGGGCGTCGATGTTCGAGTGGGGCTTCCAGAAGGGTCGAAGAGCCGGGCTAAAGCAGAAGCAGAAGGTCTTCGCGTTCTAACACCGTACGAGGCCTGCGAAGAAGCCGACCTAATCATGATCCTGGCGCCAGATCACGTGCAGCGCCATCTGTACACAGAAGCAGTTGCACCTAACTTGGTCGACGGCGATGCGGTCTTTTTCGGGCATGGATTCAACATTCGTTTTGGTTACATCAGCCCACCGGCCGGAGTTGACGTCTGCATGGTCGCCCCAAAGGGCCCAGGCCACCTAGTACGTCGCGAATTTTCGGCCGGCCGTGGTGTGCCCGTACTGGTAGCCGTCGAACAAGATGCAACAGGCGGCGCCTGGCCACTTACTCTTGCCTATGCAAAGGCGATTGGGGGATTACGAGCCGGCGGTATTAAAACCACCTTCACAGAGGAGTGCGAGACCGATCTCTTCGGAGAGCAAGCAGTTTTATGTGGTGGGGTGTCTCAGCTCGTCCAATACGGCTTCGAGACCCTCGTCGAAGACGGATACCAGCCTGAGGTTGCCTACTTCGAATGCTTGCATGAACTCAAACTCATTGTCGATCTCATGTACGAAGGTGGAATTGCCAAGCAGCGCTGGTCGGTATCAGACACCGCCGAATACGGCGACTACATTTCCGGCCCACGGGTCATCGACCCAAGCGTTAAGGCCAACATGAAAGAAGTTCTGGCCGATATCAAGAACGGTTCGTTTGCCGCCCGATTCATTGCCGATCAAGATGCTGGCGCCCCAGAATTCAAGGCCCTGCGTGCAAAGGGCGAATCGCACATCATCGAAAGCGTTGGCCGCGACCTTCGCAAACTGATGTCGTGGGTTCGCGGATCCAAAGACGATTACACCGAAGGCACCGCGGCGCGTTAAGCGCAATTGTCAGAAGTTAATTCCGAACCCAAATCAACAGCCAGAGAGGCGTGATAATGACTAAGCCTGTAGTCCTAATCGCAGAAGAATTGAGCCCGGCAACAGTGAGTGAGTTGGGGCCTGATTTTGAAATTCGTTCCTGCGATGGAGCCAATCGGGCAGAGTTATTAGCCGCACTCTCGTCGGGTGTCGATGCGATTCTGATTAGGTCTGCCACGAAAATGGACGCCGAGGCCATTTCGAGCGCAAAGGGACTTCGCGTCATCGCTCGGGCTGGCGTCGGGTTGGACAACGTCGACGTCAATGCGGCCACCCAGGCCGGTGTGATGGTTGTAAATGCGCCAACATCCAACATCGTGAGTGCAGCGGAGTTGGCTATCGGATTACTTCTTGCTTCAGCGCGCCATATTTCGCCTGCGCATGCCGCCCTTAGAAGTGGAAAGTGGGCGCGATCAAAGTACACAGGTACTGAGTTGTACGAAAAAACTCTTGGGGTAATTGGCCTTGGTCGAATCGGACAGTTAGTAACGCACCGCATGCAAGCCTTCGGCATGCGAGTGATTGCCTACGATCCATACCTGGCTCCCCAACGTGCGGCTCAGTTAGGCGTGCAGTTGGTTGAACTGGACCAACTTCTTGCCGAGAGCGATTTCATCACTGTCCACTTGCCCAAGACCAAGGAGACCGCTGGCCTGATCGGAGCTGAGGCACTCACCAAGGTCAAGCCGACCGTTCACATCATCAACGCGGCTCGAGGCGGCGTCGTAGATGAGTTGGCGCTCTACGAGGCATTGAAAGTCGGCCGGGTGGCTGGTGCCGGCGTGGACGTCTATGCCACCGAGCCATGCACAGACTCACTTCTTTTTGAATTGGACAATGTTGTTGCGACGCCGCATCTTGGCGCGTCAACAGACGAAGCGCAGGAGCGCGCGGGAATCGCAGTGGCTCGGTCAGTTCGGAAGGCGCTCGCTGGCGAACTTGTTCCAGATGCGGTGAACGTTCGCGGCGGAACGATTGACGAAGATGTGCGGCCCGCGCTTCCACTGGTTGAAACCCTGGGCCAAATCGTTGCCGGCCTTGCTGGCGGCGCCCCATCGAGTGTCGTCGTTGAGGTTCGAGGTGAAATTGCGACCAGCGATTGCGAAATTCTTGCGACCAGCGCCCTAAAAGGACTACTCCTCGGCGTTGTCGGAGATGGCGTCTCATATGTGAATGCGCCAATGCTGGCATTGGAGCGCGGACTTGTTGCCAGCGTGACTTCGGATGTTGAAAGCGAAGATCACCGAAATGTGATCACGCTAAGGGCGGCCCTCGGTGATGGCTCCCATTTATCAGTGAGCGGCACGCTGGTTGGTCTCAAGCGTGTACAGAAGATTGTGGCGATTGACGATCTCACCCTGGACCTGATCCCAAGCGAGAGCTTGCTCTTCCTTCGCTACTCGGACGCTCCTGGAATCATTGGGATTGTTGGGCGACTGCTTAGTTCTGAATCAATCAACATTGGCGCAATGCAGGTTGCTCGCGATCGAGTTGGCGGCGAAGCCCTAATGGTGTTGACCATTGATTCGACCGTTGGAAACGAACTAGTTGCCAACATCTCAAAAGAAACTAACGCCCGCATCGTCCGTTTCGTCAATCTGGTTTAGGAGTCGACTTGTCACGCACGATAAACCTGGCAGTTATCGCCGGAGATGGAATCGGACCTGAGGTCGTCGACGAAGGATTGAAGGTCCTTGACGTTATTGGCGCCCAATTCGATACTGTTTTCGTCAAAACTCACTACGACCTAGGCGCACGCAGGTGGCATCAGACGGGCGAAACACTCACTGACGAAGTGCTTGCTGAAATGTCAAAAGCTGATGTCATATTGCTCGGTGCGGTGGGAGATCCAACAGTTCCAAGCGGAATCCTTGAACGTGGACTTTTACTCAGGCTTAGGTTCGCTTTCGATCAGTACGTGAATCTACGTCCGGCACGACTCTTCCCTGGAGTTTCTTCGCCACTCGCTGGGGTAAACGATATTGACTTCATTGTGGTTCGCGAGGGAACCGAGGGCCCTTATGTAGGAGCTGGTGGGGTCCTTGCCAGAGGCTCTGCACACGAGGTAGCAACGGAGGAGAGCCTAAATACCCGAGTAGGAGTAGAGCGCGTCATACGCAACGCCTTCGAGCGTGCGGTAGTTCGGCCCCGGAAGCATCTGACCTTGGTACACAAGAACAACGTCTTAATCCATTCCGGTGATCTTTGGACGCGAGTATTCAAACAGGTGGGAGCCGATTACCCATCCGTTTCAACAGATTACTTACACGTTGATGCAGCATCCATGTTCTTCGTAACTGATCCATCCCGTTTCGATGTAGTCGTAACAGATAACCTCTTTGGTGACATCCTTACCGATATTGCAGCCGCCATCTGCGGTGGAATCGGCCTTGCCGCTAGTGGCAACATCAACCCATTGGGCACCTATCCGAGCATGTTTGAGCCGGTTCACGGTTCAGCACCGGACATTGCTGGCAAAGCAATTGCCGATCCAACGGCGACGATCCTGTCGGTTGCGATGCTCTTAGATCACATCGGGCTAGCGGACGCCGCGCTTAAAGTTCAGGGTGCTGTTGCCAAAGATCTTGCTTCCCGAGGTGTGACACACCGCAGTACAAGCGAAATTGGTGACGCTATCTGCGCCACCATTGAAAAGTAAGGGGCTGGCTATGGCCATTTCAGTAAATCCCAGCAAGGTTCCACTTTCTGATACCGCTCGCGAGGCGATTCTGGCTGAACCTGGATTTGGCAAATACTTTACCGACAATATGGTCACTGCCAACTGGAGCTCGACCAGCGGTTGGAGTGAATTGAGCCTGACGGCCTACGGCCCGCTTTCGCTTGATCCGGCCACCATGGTTCTTCACTATGGGCAAGAGGTATTCGAGGGCCTTAAGGCGTACCGGCAGCCCGATGGCGGAGTTGCAATTTTTAGAGCAGAACAGAATGCAAGACGATTCGCAAGAAGTGCGAATCGACTGGCTCTGCCAGAACTGCCGGAAGAACTTTTTCTGGAAAGCGTGCGCGCTCTTGTGAGCGAGGATCAGAAATGGGTGCCGGTGCAGGCCGATGAATCCCTTTATTTGCGACCGATGATGATTGCCACCGAAGTTGGCCTTGGCGTTCGCCCGAGCAGCAAAGCGGAGTACATACTCATTGCCTCCCCGGCTGGCGCTTATTTCAAGGGTGGAGTTCGTCCGGTAACCGTTTGGATTTCGACGGAGTACGTTCGTGCGGCTCCTGGCGGAACCGGAGAAGCGAAGTGTGGCGGAAACTACGCCGCATCACTTATCGCCCAACAGGCCGCTGCTGCACAAGGGTGCGATCAGGTTGTCTGGCTGGATGCCGTTCACCGCGAATATGTCGAAGAGATGGGCGGAATGAATCTCTATTTCGTCATGGGCTCTGGAGCTAATGCTCGGGTTATGACGCCAAAACTTACCGGCACGCTCTTGGCCGGGATTACGCGCGACTCGATTCTCACTTTGGCAGCAGATCTTGGTTATGTAGTCGACGAAATCTCGATCACCGTCGATCAATGGCGCAAGGGCGTTGCAGATGGTGAAATTACCGAAGTATTTGCCTGTGGAACTGCAGCCGTCATCACGCCGGTTGGAACCGTTAAGGGCGCGACCGGGGAGTGGACTCACGGAAATGGTGAATGCGGCCCAATCGCACTTCAACTTCGTGAGACTCTGCTAGGAATTCAGGGTGGGCTAATTCCAGATGTGCATGGCTGGATGGAACGGGTTATCTAATGCTGTCGCCACTTCCCTCAGTTCCTGCTATGCCTCAGGGGGATGGATTTCACGTCTATGACACGACGATGCGAGATGGTGCTCAGCAGGAAGGGTTAAACCTTTCGGTAAATGACAAACTCACCATTGCGCGCCATCTTGATGATTTAGGTGTTGGTTTTATTGAAGGTGGTTGGCCAGGCGCGATTCCAAAAGATACTGAGTTCTTTGCCCGAGCTAAGAAAGAACTAGATCTGAAAAGTGCGGCGCTGACAGCTTTCGGTTCGACTCGCCGCCCAAGAGTTGCCGCCGCAGATGATCTTCAAGTTGCAGCGCTCCGCGAATCGGGAGCGTCAGTGGTGACCCTGGTGGCAAAGTCGTATGACCGACACGTGGATCTTGCGCTCAAAACATCGCTTGACGAGAACTTGGCCATGATTCGAGACACGGTGGCGCACCTTCGTGCAGAAGGCCAGCGTGTATTCCTTGATGCCGAGCATTTCTTTGACGGTTACCGCGCCAATCGCGGGTATGCCCTCGAAGTGGTTCGGGTTGCGGCGGAGGCTGGAGCAGACGTTGTCGCTCTCTGCGACACCAATGGTGGAATGCTTCCAGACGAACTGGCAGATGTTGTTCACGATGTGTTGGGTCAGAGCAGCGCTCGCCTCGGTATTCACTGTCATAACGATACGGGTTGCGCAATCGCAAATTCGCTAGCGGCAGTCAAAGCTGGAGTCACTCACGTCCAGGGCACGCTTAACGGATACGGTGAGCGCACTGGAAATGCAGACCTAATCGCGATCATCGCAAATTTGGAATTGAAGCGCAACCAGAAAGTCCTTCCGGAAGGTGCGTTGCGTGAGTCGTTCCGAATTGCGCATGCAGTGGCTGAAGTGACAAATGTGACTCCCAGTGCACGCCAGCCATATGTGGGTTTATCTGCATTCGCCCATAAGGCCGGACTTCATGCCAGCGCGATCAAGATTGACCCGGCGCTGTACCAGCACGAGGATCCGAGTGCGGTTGGCAACGATATGCGAATGCTAGTTTCTGAGATGGCAGGTCGTGCATCAGTCGAGCTCAAGAGTGCCGAACTTGGGATCGACCTCAGCGAAGATCGCGCCGCAGTAGGCCGGGTCGTAGACCGGGTTAAGGGATTGGAAGCACAGGGCTGGACCTTTGAAGCAGCCGATGCTTCATTCGAGTTGTTGCTGCGAGAAGAAATTGAAGGCGCTCGGCCAAGTTTTTTCACGATTGAATCCTGGCGAACTATTGTCGAGCAGTTGCCTAGCGGCGAAGTCCTGAGCCAAGCAACCATAAAGATTCGCGCAGGAGATGAGGAGATTCTTTCGACCGGTGAAGGAAATGGTCCGGTCAATGCCATAGATACGGCCTTGCGTCGTGGCCTTGAAAAGATTTACCCGGAGATCACGGCTTTTGCGCTAACCGACTACAAGGTACGAATCCTTGAAGGTCGCCACGGCACAGGTGCGATTACCCGCGTTCTAGTTGGAACTGATGACGGTGAAGGCGAATGGACGACGCTAGGGGTGCATGCCAACGTCATCGCCGCTTCGGCTATGGCTCTAGAGGATGCTATGACCTTTGGGTTGCTGCGCCGAGGGCGTCGCTAACTCCTCCCGTGAGCGGCGCCTTGCCTCCCGTGAGCGGCGCCTTGCCTCCCGTGAGCGGCGCCTTGCCTCCCGTGAGCGGCGCCTTGCCTCCCGTGAGCGGCGCCTTGCCTCCCGTGAGCGGCGCCTTGCCTCCCTGGATAGAGACAAAAGATGAATTTGTTTGTCGCAGAAATTCGGAGTGCTAAATATCGTTTCGGTATTCGCGATCAAGAACGCTCATCATGAGGTCGTCATGCCACGTGTCCTCGATTCGACAACTGTCTCGTTCTCGACCTTCGACTATAAAGCCACATTTACGGTAACTGGCGATCGCCATCTCATTGAAGGCTAGAACCCTAAGGTCGACTCGATGAAGTTGAAGAGTTAAGAAGGCATGACCAAGCACAAGTTGGGTCGCTTCCGTTCCGAATCCTTGGCCAGTGAGGCTTGGTGCGAACAATCCAATTGCCAATCGCGCCTTGCGATCTTTCTCTTTCAGAGAATGAAGGAATATGACTCCTGCAAGTTCTCCGGCAACTTCGATCGCCCAGTACGTGTCGCTTAATTCAGCTTCGACGTTTTCGTACCACTCGCGGGCTTCAGCGGCGGTCATCTCTCTTGTTTCGCTCAAATGCCCGAAGCCAAGCTCAATGTCGGCATGCCATCCATATTTTTGCCTTGCCGACGCGTCTTCCCGTTTAGGCGAGCGCAAGACCACTCTTTTGCCGTAGAGGGTGGGTGCCGTCATGGTCTCATCGTGCCAGATGCACTAACGCAATCAGATGTCGCTGAACGATTCGATCCTCGCACCCAGTGCGGATAGGCGAACGGCGAGATCTTCATAGCCGCGGTCGATTACATAGACGTGACGAAGGACCGATGTTCCCTTGGCCGCAAGCATTGCAAGCAGCAGAACTACGGCCGGGCGGAGAGCTGGCGGGCAGATCACCTCGGCGCCAGACCAATGGGTCGGACCGTCTACCCAGATCCGGTGCGGATCAAGCAGAGTCACCTGCGCGCCAAGACGATTCAACTCAGTTAAATAAATGGCGCGATTTTCAAAGACCCAATCATGAATCAAGGTGCGTCCGGTGGCGACCGCGGCAATCACGGCAAAAAATGGAATGTTGTCGATGTTCAAGCCAGGAAATGGCATCGGGTGAACTTTGTCGATCGGGGCATGCAACGCTGACGGCAAGGTTCTTATGTCAACTAATCGGGTTCGGCCATTGGTGCCGGCATATTCCTCCGTGCGATGGTGCCTGAAGCCCATTTCGCCCAGAATCGCCAATTCAATCTCGAGGAACTCAATAGGTACGCGCGTTACTTCGATTTCCGAACCGGTGACGATCGCAGCAGTCAGCAGCGACATGGCCTCAATCGGATCTTCCGACGGCCAGTACTCCACATCCACATTTATCTGAGAGCGCCCGTGAACGGTCAACGTGGTTGAGCCGATGCCTTCAACCCGAACCCCAAGTTTGTCTAGGTAGAAGCAGAGGTCTTGGACCATGTAATTGCTGCTGGCATTTCGAATTACCGTTATTTGGTCAATCCGAGCGGCCGCCATTAGGGCATTTTCGGTGACGGTATCGCCTCGTTCGATGAGGACAATCGGACGGGTGGGAGCGACGCCGCGATCTCGCGTGACCTGATAATTGCCTTCAGTAGCGGAGATATTCATCCCAAACGCACGTAGAACCGATTTGTGAGGTTCGACGGTTCTAGTGCCAAGTTTGCAACCGCCGGCATAGGGGAGGGCAAATGCGGACGCCTTATGCATCAGAGAGCCGAGCAGCAGTAGGACTGAGCGGGTTCGTCTCGCCGCATCTACGTCCAGTGAATCCAATTTTAAGAAGGCCGGCGGCTGCAACTTCAAGTCGCTATCGCCAATCCAGGAAACCGTCACGCCGATGCTCTTGAGCACCTCAATGATCCGATTTACCTCTTCGATTCTGGCGATCCCGCGCAGAATCGTGGAGCCATCGTTGAGCAAGGAAGCGCAGAGCAGCGCGACCGCGGCGTTTTTACTGGATTTAACCTCAATCGACCCGGAGAGCGGATGGCCGCCTTCTACGCGCAGGTGAGTCGGTCCAACCTTGGGCGCCAATTCCACGAGTCCTGTTTCGAGTACCGCCCCAATGCGGGAAATCATTTCCAAAGAGAGGTTCTGTTGGCCCTGTTCAATCCTGGCGATTGCACTCTGGCTCGTGCTGAGAGCTTCAGCCAGCTGCTCCTGGGTTAAATCCCGCCTTTTCCGAGCATCTCGTACTAATTTGCCCAGTTGCTTCAGGTAAAGATCGTCCATGGACAGAAGATATCTCATATCTGAGATATCTTCTTGGAGGGTGCCTGCGCACCGGAAGATCACGGCTCGGCGTGTCGAAACCATGATTGGCATCATCGAGGCCCTCGCAGGAGTTAGATACCGCCCCGTTTTGACCTTGCTGGCTCACCTCGGCTACTCTCACCTCTGCCTGGCAACTTGATGCGGGCCTTGGAGTTCTGCGCGTATGCGCAAGAAATCCCATAGTGCTGAGAAATTTGCATTATGTCGTGGGGGATGGGCGACACGCCCGACCGCGTGGGTCGGAAGAGAGCAGTTAGGCCGTCAAGATCGATCTGAACGAGCGGAGATGTAGTGCCAACGATCCAGCAGTTGGTCCGTAAGGGCCGTGCGGACAAAGTCGCGAAGACTAAGACGCCCGCACTGAAGGGCAGTCCTCAACGTCGCGGTGTCTGTACGCGTGTCTACACAACGACCCCGAAGAAGCCGAACTCAGCGCTGCGCAAAGTCGCGCGTGTCCGTCTTACCAGTGGCGTCGAAGTCACCGCTTATATCCCCGGTGTTGGCCACAACCTCCAGGAGCACTCAATCGTGCTTGTCCGTGGCGGTCGTGTTAAGGACCTACCTGGTGTGCGTTACAAGATCATCAGAGGCTCACTCGATACCCAGGGCGTTAAGGGTCGTAAGCAGGCTCGCAGCCGCTACGGCGCTAAGAAGGAGAAGAAGTAATGCCACGTAAAGGTCCGGCGCCGAAATCACCAGTCGTAGCAGACCCGGTATACAACTCACCGATCGTCACTGCGCTCGTTAATAAAGTTCTTCTTCATGGCAAGCGCTCAACGGCCGAAGCCATTGTGTACACCGCACTTGAAGGTTGCCGCGAAAAAAATGGCGCAGATCCCGTAATTACGCTTAAGCGCGCGCTTGATAACGTCAAGCCAGCTCTTGAAGTCCGCTCACGCCGAGTTGGTGGCGCCACGTATCAGGTGCCGATTGAAGTTCGCGCTGGCCGGTCAACCACTCTCGCACTTCGCTGGCTAGTTAGCTTCTCCCGTCAACGCCGAGAGAAGTCAATGTCAGAGCGTCTGATGAATGAACTTCTCGACGCCAGCAATGGCCTTGGTGCATCTGTGAAGCGTCGTGAGGACACACACAAGATGGCCGAATCCAACAAGGCATTCGCGCACTACCGCTGGTAAGTCCAAGACCAAATAGACCTCAGAGAAAAGAAAGAAGAGAGAACGCATCGTGGCAATTGATACTGCAGTTGACCTGGCCAAGGTTCGCAACATTGGGATCATGGCTCATATCGACGCGGGCAAAACCACCACGACCGAGCGCATTCTTTTCTACACCGGCATCAACTACAAGATCGGTGAAGTTCACGAAGGCGCAGCCACGATGGACTGGATGGAGCAAGAGCAAGAGCGTGGAATCACGATCACCTCTGCGGCCACCACGTGCGTCTGGAAAGACCACCTCATTAATATTATTGACACCCCAGGCCACGTTGATTTCACGGTCGAGGTCGAGCGCTCGCTGCGCGTCCTTGACGGCGCGGTTGCGGTGTTCGACGGCGTGGCCGGAGTGGAGCCGCAGTCAGAGACCGTCTGGCGCCAAGCCGACCGTTACCAAGTCCCACGCATCTGTTTCATCAATAAGTTGGACCGCACTGGCGCAGATTTCGACATGTGTGTCGGCATGATCGTCTCAAGGCTCAACGCGACGCCGCTGGTTCTCCAGATCCCAATCGGGTCTGAGGGGGATTTCAGTGGCGTTGTTGATTTGATTGCTATGAAGGCGCTGGTCTGGCCGGGTGAAACCAAGAAGGGCGACGACTACCTGATCGAAGAGATCCCTGCCGATCTCAAAGAGAAGGCTGATGCCGCCCGCTTTGCGTTGATCGAAACCCTTGCTGAGGGTGACGATGAGACGATGGAGAAGTACCTCGAGGGCATCCAACTCACCGAAGCGGAAATCATCGCTGGAATTCGTCGCGCGACGCTTGCCGACAAACTCACCCCAGTTCTCTGCGGTTCGGCTTTTAAGAACAAGGGCGTTCAGCCGATGCTAGATGCCGTTACTCGCTACCTTCCTAGCCCGCTTGATGTTGCTTCAATCGTCGGTCACAAGCCGGGCCACGAGAGCATTGAGATGGAGCGCCAGCCAAGCAACGAAGAGCCGTTCTCCGCCCTTGCCTTCAAGATCATGAGCGATCCTCACCTAGGCAAACTCACTTTCATTCGGATCTACTCGGGTGTTCTTGAATCCGGATCTTTTGTGCTGAACAGCGTTAAAGACCGCAAAGAGCGCATCGGCAAGATTTATCAGATGCACGCCAATAAGCGCGAAGAGCGCGACAACGCTGGCGCGGGAATGATCGTTGCTGTAATGGGGCTCAAAGATACGACTACTGGCGAGACTCTCTGCGATATCGCCAAGCCGATCATTCTTGAATCAATGAATTTCCCAGCTCCAGTTATCTCGGTCGCGATTGAGCCAAAGACTAAGAGTGACCAAGAGAAGCTTGGCACCGCGATCCAGCGTCTAGCTGAAGAAGACCCAACCTTCCAAGTTCACACCGATGAAGAAACTGGCCAGACCATCATCGCCGGAATGGGTGAGCTTCACCTAGAAATTCTGGTCGACCGGATGCGCCGGGAATTCAAGGTTGAGGCAAACGTTGGCAAGCCTCAGGTTGCCTACCGCGAAACAATTCGTCGGGACGTGGACCGCCACGACTACACGCACAAGAAACAGACTGGTGGTTCTGGTCAGTTTGCTAAGGTGCAAATCGCAATGGCTCCACTTGGGCCAGAGGCAGAAGGCACTTACGAATTCATAAATAAGGTCACCGGCGGACGTATTCCACGTGAATACATTCCAGCCGTCGACCAGGGTGCACAAGAGGGTATGCAGTCGGGTCCACTTGCTGGCTACCCACTAACTGGCGTGAAATTCACGCTGCTCGACGGCGCTTACCACGACGTCGACTCTTCTGAACTAGCCTTCAAGATCGCCGGCTTAATGGCGTTCAAAGAGGCTGTACGTAAAGCCGATCCGGCCCTTCTGGAGCCGATCATGTTGGTCGAGGTCACCACCCCTGAAGATTTCATGGGCGATGTCATCGGCGATTTGAACTCGCGTCGTGGCCAGATCCAGGCCATGGACGAGCGGGCCGGTGCCCGAATCGTAAAAGCTCTTGTGCCGCTTTCGGAGATGTTCGGCTATGTCGGAGATCTTCGGAGTCGTACGCAAGGGCGTGCAAGCTATTCCATGCAGTTCGACTCGTATGCAGAAGTTCCTGCAAACGTGGCCAAGGACATCATCGCCAAAGTTCGTGGCGAGTAAGTCCAACCGAATTCCACCTGCATAACCAACGGCGTCAGACTAGAAAAACGGGAGGCCCCAAGTGGGTAAGGCGAAGTTCGAGCGGACGAAGCCGCACGTAAACATTGGCACCATCGGTCACATTGACCACGGCAAGACCACTCTTACCGCGGCGATCTCCAAGGTGCTTCACGACAAGTATCCAGACGTGAACCCCTTCACGCCTTTCGACCAGATCGATAAGGCTCCTGAAGAGCGTCAGCGCGGAATCACGATCTCGATCGCTCATATTGAGTACCAGACCGAGAAGCGTCACTATGCGCACGTTGACTGCCCAGGTCACGCTGACTACATCAAGAACATGATCACTGGCGCTGCCCAGATGGACGGTGCGATCCTCGTGGTTGCTGCCACTGACGGGCCAATGCCACAGACGAAGGAGCACGTGCTTCTCGCCCGTCAGGTAGGTGTTCCTTACATCGTTGTCGCGCTCAACAAGTCCGACATGGTCGATGATGAGGAAATCCTTGAGCTCGTTGAAATGGAAGTTCGCGAACTTCTCTCTGCCTACGAGTTCCCAGGCGACGATCTGCCGGTTGTTCGCGTCTCAGCGCTCAAGGCGCTTGAAGGCGACGCTCACTGGTCAGAGCAGCTAATGAAGCTTATGGACGCGGTGGACGAGTTCATTCCGCAACCAGAGCGTGAAGTCGACAAGCCATTCCTTATGCCAGTCGAAGATGTATTCACGATCACTGGTCGTGGCACCGTCGTCACCGGTCGTATCGAGCGCGGCATCGTCAAGGTCAACGAGGAAGTTGAAATCGTTGGTATTCACGAGAAGTCGATCAAGACCACCGTCACTGGTGTCGAAATGTTCCGTAAGCTTCTCGATGAAGGCCGCGCCGGTGAGAACGTCGGTCTCCTTCTTCGTGGAACCAAGCGTGAAGAAGTTGAGCGCGGGCAGGTTGTCTGCAAAACCGGCTCAATCACTCCACACACGGAATTCGATGCAAACGTCTACATCCTTTCAAAGGATGAAGGTGGACGGCACACTCCGTTCTTCGACAACTACCGACCACAGTTCTACTTCCGCACCACGGATGTAACTGGCGTCGTCACCTTGCCAGAAGGCACCGAGATGGTCATGCCAGGCGACAACACCGAAATGCGCGTAGCGCTCATCCAGCCAATTGCGATGGAAGAAGGTCTCCGCTTCGCAATTCGCGAAGGTGGCCGCACCGTTGGCGCTGGTCGAGTAACCAAGATCCACAAGTAGTAGTGACTCCGGTGGTGTGGGTCAACTCCTGCACCACCGGAACACAATTAAATATTTAGGGCAACAACTGAGATTTAGTTTTATTTAACTCAAGAGAAGTTTCGATAGCAGTAGAGAAGGGGAACCATGGCGGGACAGAAGATCCGCATCAGGCTCAAGGCCTATGACCACGAAGTGATCGACTCCTCGGCAAAGAAGATCGTCGAGACAGTAGAGCGCACGGGGGCCAAGGTCGCGGGTCCCGTTCCGCTGCCTACTGAGAAGAACACCTACTGTGTAATCCGCTCTCCTCACAAGTACAAGGACAGTCGCGAGCACTTTGAAATGCGTACCCACAAGCGCCTCATTGACATTCTCGACCCCACCCCGAAGACCGTCGACTCGCTTATGCGTCTGGATCTTCCGGCCGGCGTCGACATCGAGATCAAGCTCTAATCGGAGATATGTAGCCATGAAAACCGAGACAAAGACGATTAAGGGCTTGCTGGGCGAGAAGCTCGGTATGACTCAGGTCTTCGACGCGAACAACCGGATGGTTCCGGTTACCGTCGTCAAAGCTGGTCCATGCGTCGTAACCCAGGTCCGTACAGAGGCAAGCGATGGCTATGTTGCCGTCCAACTTGCCTTCGGTGCGATTGACCCACGCAAGGTAACCAAGCCACTGACTGGTCATTTCACGAAGGCTGGTGTCACTCCTCGCCGCCACGTACTTGAGCTGCGCACGGGCGACGCTGACCAATACACGTTGGGTCAGGAAGTCGGCCCCGAGATTTTCGAATCCGGACAAGTAGTCGACGTCACTGGTACCAGCAAGGGAAAGGGTTTTGCTGGTGTTATGAAGCGTCACGGTTTCCATGGCGTTAGCTCCTCGCACGGTTCGCACCGTAATCACCGTAAGCCCGGATCTATTGGGGCTTGCGCCACGCCAGGTCGCGTTTTTAAAGGTCTTCGGATGGCCGGCCGGATGGGTAACGAGCGAGTAACCACTCAGAACCTCACCGTGCACGCGGTTGATATTGAAAAGGGCTTGCTGCTCATCAAGGGCGCCATTCCCGGCAATACCGGCACGCTCGTGTTCATCAAAACCGCAGCGAAGGGAGCGTAAACAATGTCGACTGCTTCGCTATCACTGGACATCGTTGATGCCGCCGGTAAGAAAAGTGGCACCGTTGAACTCCCTGCGGAGATCTTCGATGTACAAGTAAATATTCCGCTTATGCACCAGGTTGTTGTCGCTCAGTTGGCCGCCGCACGTCAGGGCACCCACAAGACCAAGAACCGCGGTGAAGTAAGTGGTGGTGGAAAGAAGCCTTTCAAGCAGAAGGGCACTGGCCGTGCACGTCAGGGCTCGACCCGTTCGCCAAATCAGCGCCATGGTGGGGTCTCGCATGGGCCAGTTCCTCGCGATTACGCACAGCGCACTCCAAAGAAAATGATCGCAGCAGCACTTCGCGGTGCACTTTCAGACCGGGCGCGCAACGGTCGCGTACATGTGATCAGTTCGATTGTTGATCAGGCGCCTTCGACTAAAGCTGCAATTTCTGCGGTAGCTCAGTTTTCCAACCGTCGGCAGTTGCTTGTCGTGCTATCTCGCACGGACGACAACTCATGGCGCAGCCTTCGCAATGTCGATCGGATTCACCTGTTGGTTCCAGATCAACTGAACACCTACGACGTTCTTGTTAGTGACGACGTAGTTTTCACCGAGACCGCACTGAATGAATTCCTCGCGGGACCGAGCCGTGGCAAGAGTGTCTCGGCGGTCGGGCGAGCGGCTGACGAGGAGGTCTCGGCATGAGCGACTTGCAGAAGGATCACCGCGACGTACTGATCGCGCCGGTTGTCTCGGAGAAGTCATACGGCTTACTCGATGAGAACAAGTACACATTTTTGGTCGCACCAGATGCGAACAAGACTGAAATCAAGATCGCTGTCGAAAAGATCTTCGGCGTCAAGGTTCTTGATGTGAACACAATGAACCGCCAGGGCAAGCGCAAGCGCACCAGGGTCGGTTTTGGAAAGCGCAAAGACACTAAGCGCGCGATCGTTTCGGTGGCTGCTGGTGACCGTATCGACATCTTCGGAGGACCTGTCTCCTAACGGAGATAGGGCCGAGACAGGACTGGAAGTCACATGGGTATTCGTAAGTACAAGCCAACAACGCCAAGCCGACGCGGCTCGAGCGTTGCTGACTTTGTCGAAATCACTCGCACCACACCGGAGAAGTCGCTGGTTCGTCCGATCCATAGCAAGGGCGGACGTAACGCCTCTGGTCGGGTAACCGTTCGCCATCAAGGTGGTGGCCACAAGCGCGCATACCGACTCATCGATTTCCGTCGTAATGACAAGGATGGTGTGCCAGCCAAGGTCGCTCACATTGAGTACGACCCGAACCGCACTGCGCGAATTGCGCTCCTTCACTATGCAGATGGCGAGAAGCGCTACATCATCGCGCCAAACAAGCTTGTTCAAGGCGACATGGTTGAGAACGGCCCTCGTGCCGACATCAAGCCTGGTAACAACTTGCCACTGCGCAACATCCCGGTCGGTACCGTTATTCACGCAATTGAGCTTCGACCAGGCGGTGGCGCCAAGATTGCCCGTTCGGCCGGTGCGAGTGTGCAGCTCGTTGCCAAAGAGGGTGCTTACGCGCAACTTCGAATGCCATCCGGGGAAATCCGCAACGTAGATGTTCGGTGCCGGGCAACCGTTGGCGAAGTCGGCAACGCCGAGCAGTCGAACATCAACTGGGGTAAAGCTGGCCGCATGCGTTGGAAGGGCGTTCGCCCAACCGTACGCGGTGTCGTTATGAACCCGGTCGATCACCCGCACGGTGGTGGAGAAGGAAAGACCTCTGGTGGTCGTCACCCGGTTAGCCCATGGGGCCAGCCTGAAGGCCGCACTCGTAAATCCAAGGCGAGCGACTCACTTATTGTCCGCCGTCGCAAGTCGAATAAGAAGCGGTAGGAAGCAGATGCCACGCAGCCTTAAGAAAGGACCCTTCGTAGATGGTCACCTCACCAAAAAGGTGGAGGTCCAAAACGATAAGGGCACCAAAAACGTCATCAAGACCTGGTCACGTCGCTCCATGATCGTTCCGACGATGCTTGGACACACGATCGCGGTTCACGATGGCCGCAAGCATGTGCCGGTTTTTGTGACCGAATCAATGGTCGGTCACAAACTCGGTGAATTCGCTCCAACGCGCACCTTCAAGGGGCACGTGAAGGATGATCGGAAGGCAAAGCGTGGCTAAGGTAGTGAAAGACGCTAAGGAAGAGCGCGCAGTGGTTAGTTCACGCGCCTCAGTCCAGGAAGTTCGCATCACCGCGCAGAAGGCACGCCGGGTGGTCGACCTTATCCGCGGAATGAAGGCAGATGATGCGCTAGCCGTTCTGAAGTTTGCACCTCAGGCCGCCGGCGAGACGGTTTACAAGTTGGTTGCCTCCGCCGTGGCAAACGCCAAGGACATCCATGGCATTCGGAATGCTTCGGAACTCTGGATCACTCAGGCATACGTCGATGAGGGAGCCACCTTGAAGCGTTTCCGTCCGCGCGCCCAAGGTCGTGCATTCCAGATTCTTAAGCGGACTAGCCATATCACCGTGGTTGTCTCTGATGCCAAGGGAGGCACTCGCTAATGGGTCAAAAAGTAAACCCGTATGGGTTCCGCCTTGGAATTACTACCGAGTTCAAGTCTCGTTGGTACGCCGACAAGCTGTACAAGGAATACGTAAAAGAAGATATTGCAATCCGCCGCATGATGAACAAGGGCATGGAGCGCGCCGGAATTTCGAAAGTTGAAATCGAGCGCACTCGTGACCGGGTTCGCATCGACATTCATACCGCCCGTCCCGGCATCGTGATTGGCCGTCGAGGCCAAGAGGCTGACCGGATCCGTGGCGATCTTGAAAAACTCACTGGCAAGCAGGTTCAGCTCAACATCTTGGAAGTCAAGGTGCCTGAAATTGATGCGCAGTTAGTCGCTCAAGGAGTTGCCGAGCAACTCTCGAGCCGTGTCTCTTTCCGTCGAGCCATGCGTAAGTCAATGCAGACTGCGTTGAAGTCAGGCGCCAAGGGAATCCGTATTCAATGCGGTGGACGTCTTGGTGGCGCCGAAATGAGTCGCAGTGAGTTCTACCGTGAAGGTCGAGTTCCGCTACACACGCTTCGAGCCGACATTGACTATGGCTTCTACGAGGCTCGCACCACTTTCGGTCGAATCGGGGTAAAGGTCTGGATCTACAAGGGTGACATCATCGGCAGTCGCACTGAACGTCAAGCCGCGGCTCTTGCTGCTGCCCGAGCACCTAAAGCCCCACGCCCGCCTTCGAAGAGCTCTCGCGCCCCGCGCAGTGCAGCACCCGTTAAGCAAGCGCCGGTAACCGCTACCGCGCAGACCACGGAGGCCTAGTCATGTTGATTCCGCGCCGCGTTAGGCACCGTAAACAGCACCACCCAAGTCGCTCCGGCGCCTCAAAGGGCGGTACGACCGTGGCTTTCGGCGATTACGGCATTCAAGCTCTAGAACGGGCTTATGTAACGAACCGCCAGATTGAAGCTGCACGTATTGCAATGACTCGTCACATCAAGCGTGGTGGAAAGGTTTGGATCAATATTTATCCAGATCGTCCGATCACGAAAAAGCCTGCTGAAACTCGAATGGGTTCGGGTAAGGGTTCGCCTGAATGGTGGGTTGCCAACGTCAAGCCAGGTCGTGTGATGTTCGAGCTTTCGGGCGTCACGGACGTCGTTGCGCGCGAGGCACTAACTCGTGCAATTCACAAACTGCCAATTAAGTGCCGCATTATTCGGCGTGAGGAGGCGTAATGGCAATCACGGTGAACGAACTACGTGCCCTTGAGGTTGACGAATTGGCGACCAAATTAAAGGAGGCGAAGGAGGAGCTTTTCAACCTCCGCTTCCAGGCCGCTACAGGTCAGCTTGAGAGTCACGGCCGCCTCCACGCTATTCGCAAGGAGATCGCACGCATCTACACGATCATGCGCGAACGCGAACTTGGAATTGAGGGCGTCGCATGAGCGAGACTGGGAAGAAGGACGAAGTGACTAGCGAAGATCGCGGTTTCCGCAAGACCCGTGAAGGCATGGTCGTAAGCGACAAGATGGATAAGACCGTCGTTGTCGCAGTTGAAGACCGAGTTAAGCACCCGGTCTACAGCAAGATCATGCGCCGGACCAACAAGCTCAAGGCGCACGACGAGCAGAACACCTGCGGAATCGGCGATCGAGTAGTAATCATGGAAACTCGACCACTCTCGGCGACTAAGCGCTGGCGAGTAGTCGAAATTCTAGAACGAGCAAAGTAAGTATCCGCACACCAACTAGTTCAACATTCAGGAGAACGCAGTGATCCAGCAGGAGTCGCGACTACGCGTCGCCGACAACACCGGAGCAAAGGAAATCCTTTGCATTCGAGTGCTTGGCGGTTCTTCGCGCCGTTACGCCGGCATCGGCGACATCATCGTGGCCACCGTCAAGGATGCAATTCCTGGCGGTCAGGTCAAAAAGGGTGAAGTCGTTAAAGCTGTCGTCGTGCGGACGGTTAAGGAGCGTCGTCGTCCAGATGGCTCCTACATCAAATTTGATGAGAATGCTGCGGTAATCCTTAAGGCTGATGGTGAGCCACGCGGCACTCGTATCTTCGGACCGGTTGCTCGCGAACTTCGCGACAAGCGTTTCATGAAGATCATTTCGCTCGCACCGGAGGTGCTCTAATGGCGCGCATTAAAAAGGGTGACACCGTTCAGGTCATCACTGGCAAGGACAAGGGCGCCAAGGGTCGCGTCATTCACGTCTACCCAGAGACTGACAAGGTTCTTGTTGAGGGTGTGAACCGGGTCAAGAAGCACACGAAGGTCGGAACGACTACCCGTGGCGCCCAGACCGGTGGCATCACCACTCAAGAAGCCCCAATCCACGTTTCCAATGTGATGCTCGTTGATCCAGAGACTGGTAAGGCAACTCGCCTTGGTTCTCGCCAGGATGAAAACGGCAAAAACGTGCGTATTTCACGCAGCAGCGGTAAGGATGTCTGAAATGACCACTTCAACACTTCCCAGACTCAAACAGCGTTACCGCGCTGAGATTCAAGAGTCGCTACGTACCCAATTTAGTTATGCCAACGCCATGCAGATCCCTGGACTGGTCAAGGTCGTAGTGAACATGGGTGTTGGTGACGCTGCTCGCGATTCCAAGTTGATTGAAGGCGCGATCCGCGATTTAGCTGCAATCACCGGACAGAAGCCACAAGTCACCAAGGCTCGCAAATCAATTGCGCAGTTTAAGTTGCGTGAGGGACAGCCGATCGGCGCCCATGTAACTCTCCGCGGCGATCGCATGTGGGAGTTTCTTGACCGCCTCGTGTCAGTGGCACTTCCGCGCATCCGAGACTTCCGAGGCCTGTCACCTCGTCAATTTGATGGCCATGGCAACTACACCTTCGGCCTCACTGAGCAGGTTGTATTTCCAGAGATCGACCAGGACAAGATCGACCGTACGCGCGGTATGGACATCACGGTAGTAACAACGGCAACCAACGACGATGAAGGCCGTGCGCTGCTGCGCGCTCTCGGCTTCCCATTCAAGGAGAACTGAGATGGCCAAGACCTCACTCAAAGTTAAGGCTTCGCGTACCCCGAAGTTCAAGGTGCGTGGCTATACCCGCTGCCAACGCTGCGGCCGACCTCACTCGGTCTACCGCAAGTTTGGTCTCTGCCGGGTGTGCTTCCGAGAGATGGCACACGCAGGCGAACTTCCAGGTATCACTAAAGCAAGCTGGTAAATCCAACACGCCGTAGGTCCTAACGGAAACCGCGGGGAGAAAGGCCAAAGGCCAAGCATGACAATGACCGATCCAATAGCAGACATGCTGACTCGTCTGCGTAACGCAAATAGCGCCTATCACGACACCGTGGCGATGCCGTCATCGACCGTAAAGCAGCGCATCGCTGCGATCCTCCAACAAGAGGGTTACATCGGCAGTTACCACGTAGAAAAAAATGAAGGAGCAGCTGGGTCTTCATTGGTTATCGACCTCAAGTTTGGCCCAAACCGCGAGCGCTCAATTGCTGGCCTTCGTCGTGTGAGCAAGCCTGGGCTTCGCGTCTACGCAAAGTCGACTGGCTTGCCAAAAGTACTCGGCGGTCTTGGCGTTGCCATCATCTCCACATCCTCAGGCCTGCTTACTGACAAGCAAGCTCACAAGAAAGGCGTAGGTGGAGAAGTTCTCGCCTACGTCTGGTAGGGAGAAACATGTCACGGATTGGACGCCTACCCATCACGCTTCCTGCGGGAGTCGAAGTTACGATCAGCGGCGCTGACGTAACAGTTAAGGGCCCCAAGGGTTCGCTTAACCACACCCTCGCTGAGCCAATCTCCATCGCCAAGGACGAAAGCGGCGTACTCATCGTCTCTCGTCCCGATGATGAGCGCTCTTCACGTTCACTTCATGGCCTTTCGCGCTCACTCGTTTCCAACATGGTCACTGGAGTCACCGAGGGCTACACCAAAGTGATCGAGATTGTTGGTGTCGGTTACCGTGTGATTGCCAAGGGCAATGACCTTGAGTTCGCTCTTGGCTTCAGCCACCCGGTGATCATCACCGCACCTGAAGGCATCTCATTCAAAGTTGAAACGCCGACGCGATTCTCGGTCACAGGCATCGACAAGCAGCAAGTTGGCGAAGTAGCCGCGAATATTCGCAAGTTGCGCAAACCCGACCCATACAAGGGCAAGGGGCTGCGCTACCAAGGCGAGACCGTTCGTCGCAAGCAAGGAAAGACGGGTAAGAAGTAATGGCTATTGGAGTAAAAGTCGTTAAGGGCTCGTCCCGTGTTGCCAGGGCTCGGCGCCACTTCCGCGTACGCAAGAAGGTCAGCGGTACCGCAACTCGTCCGCGCTTGGTCGTAAGTCGTTCAACGCGCCACATTTATGTGCAGGTCATCGATGACACCACCGGCAACACACTGGCTTCTGCCTCGACCATGGAGAGCGAACTTCGCGCGAGTACCGGAGACAAGACGGCGAAGTCACGCCAAGTTGGTGTTCTTGTAGCCGACCGCGCCAAGAATGTTGGAATTTCATCCGTTGTATTTGATCGCGCTGGCAATCAATACCACGGTCGCCTGGCGGCGCTTGCCGAGGGTGCACGCGAGAACGGATTGGAATTCTAATGTCTACACAATTTACTAAGGGGAACATCTAATGGCTGCTGCTCCCGCTAAAGGTCGCGGACAGACTTCAACCGGTACCGGCACTGGTACGGGCACCAGCGGTGGAGAACGCCGTGAACGTCGTGATCGACGTGACGGCGGTGCTGGAGGCGAGAAGAGTAACTACATTGAGCGCGTTGTTTTCATTAACCGCGTCGCCAAGGTCGTAAAGGGCGGTCGTCGCTTCTCCTTCACTGCGCTAGTAGTTGTAGGCGATGGCGACGGTTCAGTAGGCGTTGGCTACGGCAAGGCTAAAGAGGTTCCACAAGCTATTGCCAAGGGCGTCGAAGAAGCGAAGCGATCATTTTTTAAGGTCCCTCGCATTCAACAGACGATTCCACATCCGGTTCAAGGCGAAGCCGCTGCTGGGGTTGTGCTGCTAAAGCCAGCTAGTCCCGGTACTGGAGTTATCGCTGGCGGACCGGTTCGCGCGATCATGGAGTGCGCAGGCATCCACGATGTCTTGAGCAAATCTCTTGGCTCCAGCAATGCGATCAACATTGTTCACGCCACGGTGGCGGCATTGAAGATGCTGGAAAACCCTGAGGCGATTGCCGCTCGTCGTGGACTTCCACTGGAAGATGTTGCGCCGGCAGCACTTCTCCGAGCACGAGCTGGGATTGGTGCCTGATGGGTCGGCTTAAGGTAACGCAGAAGAAGTCCGTTGTTGGCGGTAAGCCCGAGCACCGCGAAACGGTAAGGACTCTTGGTCTCAAACGCATTGGCGATGTAGTTGTTAAGGAAGATCGCCCTGAGATTCGGGGCATGGTACGCGCCGTGCGCCATTTAGTAACCGTCGAGGAAGTTGACTGACATGACACTCAAAGTTCATCACCTTCGCCCAGCTCCTGGGGCTAAGACCGCCAAAACCCGCAAGGGTCGAGGCGAAGCCTCAAAGGGTAAAACCGCTGGACGTGGAACAAAGGGTACGGGTGCGCGCACCACTGTGTCTGCAGCGTTCGAGGGTGGCCAAATGCCGCTCCACATGCGCTTGCCGAAATTGCGTGGATTCAAAAACCCGGCCCGCGTCGAATATCAAGTCGTGAACCTGGCAGCGCTATCGCTGCTCTATCCAACGGGTGGCGACGTTACCGTTGATGACCTGGTTGAAAAGGGTGCTGTTCGCGATGGGTTGCCGGTAAAAGTCCTCGGCAACGGCGATCTTTCAGTGAAACTTGACATCACTGTCAATGCCTTCTCGGCCTCGGCTCGTGAGAAGATCACTGCGGCCGGCGGAAGTGTTAACGCTCTCTAAAGTTAACGAGTTCCTATAAGTTGACTAGGCAGTGTGACCCTGCGCCCCAAAGAAGACATCGGAGGAAATCGTGCTCTCAGCGTTTGGAAAGGCGTTCAAGACGCCAGACCTGCGTCGCAAGATCCTTTTCACTCTCGGGATCATGGCGCTCTTCCGGTTCGGCTCAATCGTGCCTACGCCGGGTGTTTCCTATACCAACGTTTCGGACTGCTTAAAGCAGGTTCAAGGCGGAGGGCTGTTCAGCCTGGTTAATCTGTTCAGCGGCGGTGCGCTTCTTCACCTGAGTGTATTTGCGCTCGGCATCATGCCCTACATCACAAGCAGCATCATCATCCAGCTTCTCACCGTGGTTATTCCACGCTTTGAGGCGCTTAAGGACGAAGGCCAATCAGGTACCGCCAGGCTGACTCAGTACACCCGATACTTGACGGTTGGACTGGCTGTCCTGCAGTCCACTGGGCTCATCGCCGTTGCGCGCACACCTGGTCGTCTTTTTTCTGGTTGCAGCCTGCCGATTATTCCGGACGCTTCCTGGCAGCGGATTGCAACGATGATCTTTGTAATGACCGCCGGCACCTCGGTAATCATGTGGCTTGGCGAATTGATCACAGATCGCGGTATCGGTAACGGTATGTCGATCTTGATCTTCACCTCGATCGCCGCTGGGTTTCCTGGTCAACTCTGGAGTATCAAATTGCAGAAGGGTCTTTTCACCTTCTCAGTTGTGCTCGCAATCGGCGTACTCATTGTGGCCGCAGTTGTCTTCGTCGAGAATGCCCAACGCCGAATTCCAGTTCAATACGCCAAACGAATGGTTGGCCGACAGATGTACGGCGGAACCAGCACTTACATTCCAATCAAGGTGAACCAGGCTGGTGTTATTCCGGTTATTTTCGCCTCTTCACTTCTCTACATTCCATCACTCGTAGTGAACATGACTTCAAGCACGGCAAAGTGGACAGTCTGGCTTCAGCAGAATTTTGTCCGAGGCGATCACCCGATCTACATGCTTACGTATTTCGCTCTGATCATTTTCTTCACCTACTTCTATGTTGCGATCACCTTCAATCCTGAAGAAGTCGCCAACAATATGAAGCAGTACGGCGGATTCATTCCTGGAATCAGGGCGGGACGTCCGACCTCGGAGTACCTCAACTATGTGCTCTCTCGAATCACCGCGCCTGGTTCTGCCTACCTCGCCATCGTGGCGATCATTCCGATGATCGCTCTGGCGTTGTTCCAAGCCAGCCAGAATTTCCCCTTTGGTGGTACGGCAATTCTGATCATCGTCGGGGTGGGGCTTGATACGGCTAAGCAGATTGAAAGCCAACTTCAGCAGCGTTCA
The DNA here is from genome assembly GCA_035530875.1 of Candidatus Nanopelagicaceae bacterium. GTDB lineage: Bacteria > Actinomycetota > Actinomycetes > Nanopelagicales > Nanopelagicaceae > JANXYY01. The sequence goes on along the minus strand of DATKUB010000044.1, from coordinate 9,358 downwards.
TACGAAGGATTCCTTCGCTAATGCGCATAGTCCTGGTAGGTCCACCAGGTGCAGGTAAGGGAACGCAAGCTCAATTCCTTGCCGAACACTTTGGAATTCCGCACATCGCCACTGGAGATATCTTTCGAGCCAATCTCAGGTCTGGAACGCCATTGGGGCTTGAGGCGAAGACTTTTATGGATTCCGGTGATTTGGTGCCAGATAGCGTTACAAATGCGATGGTTGCAGATCGGTTGGCGCAACCCGATGTTGCCGAGGGTTTTTTGCTTGATGGCTTCCCGAGGAACGTCATTCAAGCCGAGGTCCTGGATGCAATATTGAGCGAAGTAGGCATGGAGCTTGATGCCGCGGTGGAATTCACGGTGGAGCCAGCCGAGATCGTTCGTAGGTTGGCTGGGCGGCGAACTTGCCGCAAGTGCGGTCGCGCCTGGCACTTGGATTTTGACACTCCATCTGATCCTGCCAAGTGCGATGACTGCGGCGGTGAGCTGTACCAGCGCGAGGATGACAACGAGGCCACCATCCGTCGTCGCCTCGAGGTCTATCGGGAACAGACCGAGCCGATCATCGACTACTACCGCCATCAAGGGCTACTGATCACGATTAGCGCCATGGGTGAGATCGTGGAAATCACTTCGAGGACGATTTCAGCGCTCCGGGCCGCTGTTTCTCGGTAATTCGGATATATAGCATCCAACTATGCCAATTCAATATAAATCAGACGAGCAAATCCAAGCCATGCGATTGGCCGGGATAATCGTTGGCGAAGCGCTGGAACTCATACGAGCCAACATTGCCATCGGCATCACCACCAACGAGTTGGACGCAATCGCCGAAAATCACATCCGAGCCAGGGGAGCAATCCCCTCCTTTAAGGGATATCACGGCTTTCCGGCCACCATCTGCGCCTCAGTCAACGATCAGATCGTGCATGGCATCCCAAATGAGCGGGCCATTGAAGATGGCGACGTTGTTTCAATCGACTGCGGCGCGATTTTTCACGGTTGGCATGGTGATGCTGCCTTTACGCTCGGCGTCGGTCGGGTCGATTCGGCTGATCAGGCGCTGATCGACACCTGCGAGGCGGCGCTCTGGGCCGGGATCGCGGCGGCTCGAGTCGGCGGACACGTAAGCGATATTGGTTACTCGGTTGAACGGGCAATCAAGGCCCGTGGCCGCTACGGAATTCTCCAGGAGTACACCGGGCATGGGATCGGCACCGAAATGCACCAGGAGCCCAATGTGCCCAATTATGGCAAGCGCGGCCGGGGACCGGAGTTAATTCCGGGCCTAGCCCTGGCCGTTGAGCCGATGATCACCCGGGGCACCCACCGCAACCGAACTTTAGCCGATCAGTGGACTGTGGTCAGCGCCGATGCCTCGAGAGCAGCCCATTTTGAGCAGACCTTCACGCTTATGCCAGATGGCCGCCCCTGGGTCTTAACCAGCCCAGATGGCGGGAAATCAGCCCTCGCAGCGCTGGGTGTCGAAGCGTATGAGGCGTGAGATAGGGGTAGTATCCGCCGATTTCTCGAAATGCGGGTCTGCCACGTAGAATCTCAAGGTCTACCACTCGTAGAGCAGGAACCCGTAAGCAACCCTCACATGAGTTAGGAACTAAGCGCGCCTTGACGAAAAAAGACGGTGCCATCGAGATTGAAGGCATGGTTGTCGAGTCGCTGCCCAATGCCATGTTCCGTGTGGAGCTCGCGAACGGCCACAAAGTACTGGCTCATATCAGTGGCAAGATGCGCCAGCACTACATCCGGATCCTCCCAGAGGACCGAGTGGTTGTGGAACTAAGTCCGTACGACCTCACCCGAGGTCGGATCGTTTACCGGTACAAGTAGTAAAGGAAATGCCATGAAGGTCAAGCCGAGCGTGAAGAAGATCTGCGACAAGTGCAAAGTGATTCGTCGCCACGGTCGGGTCATGGTGATTTGCGAAAACTTGCGCCACAAACAACGTCAGGGCTGATCCGCCGTAATTGGTTGGTCCAGTTAAAACTTAAAATTTACGCGTAAGGCAACTGCGAAAGCAGACCCTTGGCCCGGAGGCCAAGGCCCAAGGATTGTTAATCCAAGGGGAGCCTTGCGGAGGACCTCCGGATTGATGCGAAGGACAGCCAAATGGCACGCCTTGTTGGTGTCGATCTTCCCCGCGATAAGCGGTTGGAAGTCGCGCTTACCTACATTTATGGAATCGGTCGTACTCGCGCCCAAGCGATTTTGAGTGCTACTGGTGTTAGCCCGGATGTCCGCGTTAAGGATCTTGATGATCCAGCGCTGGTTAAACTCCGCGACTTTATTGAGGGCAACTACAAGACCGAGGGTGACCTGCGTCGCGAAGTCGCGGCCGACATTCGTCGCAAGGTTGAGATTGGTTGCTACCAAGGCATTCGTCACCGTCGTGGCCTGCCAGTACGAGGACAGCGCACGCACACAAACGCGCGCACTCGCAAAGGCCCGCGTAAGGCAATTGCCGGAAAGAAGAAGGTGGCCAAGTAATGCCCCCAAAGCCAAAGACAGGTGCCGCGGCCAAGACCAAGGTCCGTCGCAAAGAGAAGAAGAATGTGGCCTACGGTCATGCTCACATCAAGAGCACTTTCAACAACACGATTGTGTCAATCACGGACCCTACGGGCGCGGTTATCGCATGGGCTTCTGCCGGTCACGTCGGCTATAAAGGCTCGCGTAAGTCCACTCCATTCGCAGCGCAACTTGCTGCCGAATCTGCCGCTCGCCGTGCTCAAGAGCACGGCATGCGCAAAGTTGATGTTTTCGTCAAAGGCCCAGGCTCGGGCCGAGAGACGGCTATCCGTTCATTGCAGGCCGCTGGTCTTGAGGTCGGTTCCATCTCCGATGTAACCCCTCAGCCACACAACGGCTGCCGTCCACCCAAGCGCCGCCGCGTTTGACGCCCAAGGAGATATAGAAGATGGCTCGTTATACAGGCGCCGATTGCAAGCGCTGCCGCAGAGAGAAGACCAAACTCTTCCTCAAAGGCTCCAAGTGCGATGGCCCAAAATGTCCAATCGAATCTCGCCCATATCCACCGGGTGAGCACGGCCGTGGTCGGAGCAAGGATTCCGAGTACCTGCTGCAGATGCGTGAGAAGCAGAAGTGTGCCCGCATCTATGGAGTGCTTGAGAAGCAGTTCCGTGGGTACTACGAAGAGGCAAACCGTCGTCAGGGTAAGACCGGCGAGAACTTGCTTCGAATTCTCGAATCCCGGCTAGACAACGTCGTTTATCGGGCCGGATTCGCCAAGAGCCGCGATATGGCTCGCCAATTGGTTAAGCACGGACACTTCCTAGTCAATGGCCAGAAGGTAGACATTCCTTCCTTCCGGGTGACTGAGACCGACGTGATTGATGTGCGCGAAACTTCAACTGAGTTAACGCCATTTATTGTCGCGCGGGCCGAGTTTGGCGAGAAGACGGTTCCTGCCTGGATTGAGGTGGTTGGATCCAAGATGCGAATCCTGGTTCATTCGCTTCCTGCGCGTGCCGCAATCGACACATTGGTTCAAGAGCAGCTCATAGTCGAGCTTTACTCCAAGTAAGCAGTAAGGCCTGTTACGCCGGTGGCAGGTTTCGTAGGGCGTCAAATGGTGGGCGTCCACAGATAGTGGAGGAAGAAAAGTGCTTATTGCACAGCGACCGATCCTCTCCGAAGAGGTTGTTAGCGAATACCGATCACGTTTTATCATTGAGCCTCTCGAGCCGGGTTTTGGTTACACCCTCGGAAACTCGCTTAGGCGTACGTTGCTCTCATCTATTCCAGGCGCATCTGTAACTAGCGTCCGGGTAGATGGTGTGCTTCATGAGTTCGCCACTGTTCCTGGTGTCAAAGAGGATGTAACTGATCTAGTCCTCAACATTAAGGGACTTGTTATTTCCAGTGAGCACGATGAACCAGTCGTCATGTACTTGCGTAAGCAAGGACCTGGTGTGGTCACAGCTGCGGATATCGCACCGCCAGCTGGAGTAGAGATTCACAATCCAGATCTCCATATTGCCACGCTAAACGCCAAAGGCAAGTTGGAAATGGAATTCACGGTTGAGCGCGGCCGTGGCTATGTTTCGGCGGTTCAGAACAAGCAAGCCGGTGCAGAGATCGGCCGCATTCCAGTCGACTCCATCTACTCGCCGGTTCTCCGCGTCACCTACAAGGTCGAAGCCACCCGTGTTGAACAGCGCACTGACTTCGACCGTCTCGTCGTGGACGTCGAAACCAAGCGGAGCATGAGCCCAGCTGATGCAATGGCATCTGCAGGCAAGACTCTCGTCGAACTCTTTGGCCTTGCTCGTGAACTAAACTTCGAAGCTGAAGGCATCGACATGGGTCCATCCCCGACCGATGCTGCTCTTGCGGCTGATCTCGCGCTGCCAATCGAAGATCTCGAACTAACCGTGCGTTCATACAACTGCTTGAAGCGCGAAGGAATTCATACGGTAGGCGAGCTCGTCGGCCGAAGCGAAGCCGATCTACTTGATATTCGTAACTTCGGTTCGAAGTCGATCGATGAAGTTAAGGCCAAATTGGTCTCTATGGGTCTTGCGCTCAAGGACAGCCCAGCTGGCTTCGATCCAACTCTCGTACCCGGCTACCACGACAACGATGACGATCTCGACATCTATCCAGATGACGAAATCGTTCTGACTGAGGAGTAAAGATGCCAGCGCCAAGTAAAGGTCCACGCCTGGGCGGCGGGCCAGCCCACGAGCGTCTGTTGCTCAAGACGCTTGCTACGCAACTCCTTCAGCACGGGCGAATCACGACGACCGAGACTAAGGCTCGTCGCGTGCGGCCGTTGGCCGAACGCATGATCACCTTTGCAAAGCGCGGTGATCTTGCTTCGCGTCGTCGCGTGATGGCCGTAATCACGGACAAGAGTGTTGTTCATACGCTTTTCACGGATATTGGACCGCGTTTCGCCGATCGTGATGGCGGCTACACCCGTATAACCAAAGTTGGGCCACGTAAGGGCGATAACGCGCCGATGGCCGTTATTGAAGTCTTGACCGAGGGTACGACCGCTAAGCGTTCGGTTGTAACTGAGGCCGAAGGTGTTGCCAAGGCAAGTAGCAAGAAGGCCCCAGCCAAGAAGGCCCCAGCTAAGGAGAGTGCAGCCAAGAAGGCCCCAGCTAAGAAAGCTGTGACTAAAAAGGCTGCGACCAAGAAGGCGACAGCCAAGAAGGCTGCAAAGAAGTCCGACGCCTGATTCTCAACCAAACTGCGATGCAATTATCGAACGAGCCCGTCAATGACGGGCTCGTTCGCATTATGTTCGATCTTTCTTATGACGGAACGAATTTTGCTGGCTGGGCACGGCAACCAGATCTTCGTACGGTTCAAGGTTTTCTTGAAGATTCGTTGGCAATGATGTTACGCGTTCCCATTCACCTAACTTGCGCAGGTCGAACCGATGCCGGCGTTCATGCTCGTCATCAAGTGGTTCACTTTGATTTGCCCTCAGCAATCTGGGCCAGCGATGGTGCAAAACTCTTGCGCCGACTCGCGCATTTTGTGCCTTCGGATATTCGCGTTAATTCAATCGAACGAGCGCCAGCTGGATTCCATGCTCGTTACTCGGCACTTCGAAGACATTATAAGTATCGAATCTGCGATGAATTAACTGGCATCGATCCCTTGATGCGAATCAATGTACTGAATTGGCAGGCACCCCTTGACGAGAAGTTGATGAACAAGGCTTCATCACTATTGCTGGGTAAGCACGATTTCGCTGCCTTCTGCAAGAAGCGCGAGGGGGCAACGTCAATTCGCCACCTGGAGCAGTTCTTCTGGTCTCGTGATGGAAGCGGACTGCTCGTGGCCGACGTAGTTGCTGACGCTTTCTGCCACGCGATGGTGAGATCACTTGTCGGGCCGGTGATTGCCGTCGGTGAGGGGAGGCGCCCCGTCGAATGGCCGCAGGGCTTGCTGCAAAGCGGAGCGCGATCATCGGAGAGCATCGTTTCAAGGCCAGAAGGATTGACCCTTGAACAAATTGATTACCCGGCGCCAAGTGAATTGGCAGCACGAGCAGACATTACGCGTGCCATGCGGACACTCGACGACTGAACTATCAGATTTCTAAGATTTATCAGCGGGCGGGTTTATCCCCCACAATGACGCCATGGGACACGTTGACGTAAGCGGGATCAACTACACGCTTTCCGATGGGCGTGTACTTCTTGCCGACATCACTTTCCGGGTCGGCGATGGCGCAAAGGCAGCGTTGGTCGGACCCAATGGCGCGGGGAAAACGACCTTGATGCGCTTGATCGCTGACGACATCACCGCCGAGTCCGGCACGATCTCGCGAAGTGGTGGCCTTGGGGTGATGCGCCAATTCATCGGCTCTGTCCGCGATAACAGCACGGTTCGGGATCTTCTGATTTCGGTGGCTCCAGAGCCGATTCGGAAAGCAGCGAGCGCGCTCGATCAGAGCGAAACGGCCATGATGGACGTCGATGATGAAAAGAGCCAACTGGCCTATGCCCAAGCGCTCTCGGATTGGGCCGACATCGGCGGATACGATTGGGAGGTCCTCTGGGATTTCTGCTGTACCGCAGCCCTCTCGGCATCATTCGACGATGTTCGCTACCGAACGGTCAACACGCTCTCTGGCGGAGAACAGAAGCGGATCGTGTTAGAAGCGCTGCTTCGCGGGCCGGATGAAGTCTTGCTTCTTGACGAACCAGACAACTACTTGGATGTTCCTGGCAAGCGCTGGTTGGAATCATCTATTAAGAGCAGTCCTAAGACAATCTTCTTCATCAGCCATGATCGAGAGCTGCTTTCGCACACCGCAAACAGGATCATTACGGTGGAAGAAGGCGCGGCAGGAAGTACTGCCTGGACGCACGGAAACGACTTTGAAAGTTGGCATCATGCGCGCCGATCCAGAAATGAACGCATGGCTGAGTTGCTCAGGCGTTGGGAAGAGGAACATCAGCGGCTAAAGGATCTGGTTCGCACTCTTCAACAGCAGGCAGCAAACAGCCCCGCGATGGCGGGTAAGTACAGTGCTATGCAGACCCGGCTTCGTAAATTTGAAGAGGCCGGTCCACCAGAACCGCCACCGCCGGCTCAAGACGTAAGAATGAAATTGCGTGGTGGGCGTACTGGACTTCGAGCGGTTACCTGTACGCAACTCGAACTCACCGATCTCACCTCGCCATTTGATTTCGAGATTTATTACGGAGATCGCGTTGCAGTGCTCGGTGCCAATGGCTCAGGAAAGAGTCATTTCCTTCGGCTCTTGGGTGGGGATTCGAAAGTTCGCTTCAATGGCGAGTGGAAATTAGGTGCCCGAGTTGTCCCTGGACTTTTTGCCCAGACTCATGCTCACCCAGAGTTTGTCGGCAAAGAGTTGGTTGAAATCCTCTGGCTTGAGCATTCGCTGCAGCGCGGCCCGGCCGTCTCGGTTCTGCGGCGGTACGAGTTGGATCATCAAATAGACCAGGAGTTCCAGACTCTCTCCGGTGGTCAGCAGGCCAGGCTCCAGATTCTCCTGCTGGAATTGGCTGGCGCGACGCTCTTACTTCTTGACGAACCGACCGACAATCTCGACCTCGCCAGCGCCGAAGCCTTAGAAATGGGTCTGGAATCTTTCGACGGGACGGTGGTCGCCGTAACCCACGATCGCTGGTTCACCAGGGGTTTTGACCGTTTCTTGGTCTTTGGCAACACCGGCCAGGTGCGGGAGAGCCCGGAACCAGTCTGGGCAGATTGGTAATGGTGGTGGAAACCTACGGTTCCGTAAGTTACGCTAGCGTAAGTTAACTACCGGAAGCTGGCGGATCTCGTCGCGGGAGGCTCAAGATGGCGCACGTAGGACTGCCGACGATCATTCAAGGCGGCATGGGGGTTGGGCTCTCCAACTGGATGCTGGCCCGTGAAGTCTCGCTAGCCGGACAACTCGGCGTCGTTTCAGGCACCGCGCTCGATGCAGTTATCGCCAGACGCCTCCAGGATGGCGACTTAGACGGCGATGTTAGGCGCGCACTTAGCCACTTCCCTAGCCCCGAAATGGCCGCAAGAATCCTGAACCATTATTACGTTCCAGGCGGACGCAAGACCGACGTTCCCTACCTGGCCGTGCCAAAAATTTCACTCAAACCGACTCGGTTCTCTGAGGAATTGAGCGTTGTCAGCAACTTCGTTGAGGTTTGGCTGGCCAAAGAGGGCCATTCCGGCGTGGTCGGAATCAACTTCCTTGAAAAGGTTCAAATGGCTACCCCGCCAGCGGTTTTCGGTGCCATGTTGGCCGATGTCGACTATGTCTTGATGGGCGCTGGAGTTCCACGGGAACTCCCTCGTCTGCTTAACGATTTTTCGGCCGGCAACGAGGGGTTTATCAGCGTTGATGTTGAAGGAGCCACCGAACCCTATCGACTGGCTCTCGACCCGAAAGATTTGCTCGGCAATGAGTTGCCAAAGGTGAACCGCCCGAAGTTCTTGGCCATCGTCTCGGCCGATGTTCTGGCGACCTACCTTGCCCGAGATGAAGCAATCAGGCCCGACGGGTTCGTAGTCGAAGGACCGCTCGCCGGCGGGCACAATGCACCTCCGCGTGGTCGAATGGTCCTAGACGATAATCAGGAACCGATCTACGGCGCCCGCGACGAGGCAAATCTGGCAAAAATGGCCGCGCTCGGACTGCCCTTCTGGCTGGCTGGGGCGCATGGTGAACCGGAGCAAGTTGCCGCCGCGATTGCCGCTGGATCTGCCGGCGTACAAGTTGGAACCCTTTTCGCCCTCTCCCGCGAATCTGGTCTCAAGGCTCCGCTGCGGGCCGAATTGATGGCTGAACTTGATGCCAATGGCCCCGTGGTTAAGACCGACGCCCTTGCTTCGCCAACTGGATTCCCCTTCAAAGTAGTTCAGCTTGACGGCACCCTTTCGGATGAGGCCGTCTACGACGAGCGTCCGCGGCTCTGTGATCTTGGCTATCTTCGCACCGCTTTCGTCCGACCAAATGGCCTAATCGGTTACCGGTGTCCCAGCGAGCCGATCAACGTGTACCTCAAAAAGGGCGGATCGATCGAAGAGACGGTAGGGCGACAGTGCCTATGTAATGGCCTGATGGCAAATATCGGCCTGGGCCAGCACCGCCTAGATGGTTACGTCGAGCCGCCAATTCTCACCCTTGGATCCAGCGTGGAAAGCGCCCGGGTCCTTAGAGCCAAGCACCCGAGTGGCTGGGGGGCCGCCGATGTTATTTCCTGGCTTTTGAGCGAAGTTTCGACGGTAGCGCCGACACTGGTCGGGGTCAGATCCTAAATAGCGGGGCTCACTTTGACCCGCATGGCCTTGAGTCGGTAATCTTGGCAGGCTCTCCTCGTGGA
>DATKUB010000043.1:0-49627 GCA_035530875.1 Candidatus Nanopelagicaceae bacterium | reverse complement strand
GACAGTATAAAACTGACGGAGATGCTTGACACTTGGGGTCTCTAAAAACTAGGAATTGCCATGAACTCACAGACCTATGAACGCCAGATTAGACACCGTTTAACCATCCTTCGCCACGCTGAAGAGATATCTTTCAATGTGGCCTCTACCTGTCGCCACTACGGCATCAGCAGGCCCACTTTCTATAAGTGGGAGCGTCGTTTCAAAGCCGAAGGCCCTGATGGGTTGCGGGAGCGCTCCCGGGCGCCGAAGAACTCTCCCAATGCCACCAGCTCTGAGGTGGTGGGAAAGATCATCTACCTGCGGCAGAACTACCATTTCGGGCCGCAGAAGATTGCGATGTACTTGGCGCGCTATCACGATGTCACCATTAGTGACTCGGGAGTCTGGCGGATACTCAAGAAGTTCGAACTCAATCGCCTGCCCACCTCCCAGCGCTATAAACGCCATGATCGCCGTTGGAAGCGTTATGAGAAGCAGCTACCCGGTCATCAGATCCAAATTGATGTGAAGTTTGTCGATGCCATTCAGGGCTCTGGCAGGCGCAAGAAGTTCTACCAGTTCACCGCCATCGATGATTGCACCCGACTGCGGGTGCTGCGCCTCTACCCCCACTGCGATATGAAAACGGCCATCCAGTTCTATGACTACACCGCCTCCAGATTGCCCTTCACAATCGAGCGGGTGCAGACCGATAATGGCTCCGAGTTCCAATCTGCCTTTCATCTGCATCTGCTCGATCAAGGCGTTGAACATCACTACATCCGCCCACGCACCCCCAGGCTCAATGGAAAAGTAGAGAGGTCCCACCGCATCGATGTCGAAGAGTTCTACCGGTTACTCGATGGCGTGATCATTGATGACACGAATTTATTTAATGACAAACTGCAAGAATGGGAGGATTACTACAACTATCATCGCCCTCACGGAGGACTGGCAGGACAGACCCCCTACGAAAGATTGAAAGAGAAAACCAACTCAACCAACCCAGATCCCCTTGTTAAGGATGAACGTCAGTTGCACACTAGTAGCGGGGACAGGATTTGAACCTGCGACCTCTGGGTTATGAGCCCAGCGAGCTACCGAGCTGCTCCACCCCGCGTCGGTATTGGCGATGGTATGTGTACGCGGGGGCGCAGGGCAAATCCGTGCTCACTCGACGAATCAAATGAGCAGATTACTTCCCTTGTGCGGCAATGGCGCGAGCAATTGCCGCCTTTAGTTCATCTTGCGCCTTGCCGTATGCAGCGAAGTCGCCCTTTGCAAGTGCAGCTTGACCATCGGCTAGAGCTTTCTGCGCATCCGCTAAGGCACTGGCAACCGTAGTTGGCGTTCCTGGCGTTGTGGTCCCCCCGTTTGTTCCACCAGCGGAAGCGCCAGCATTCCCACCAAATACTTGATCCAGGGCACCTTGGAGAGTGTCGTCAAATCCGATTTGATCACCGAAGGCGACGAGGACCTTCTGCAGCAGCGGATAAGAAGCAGCGTTAGCGGTGGCCCTGACATAGACGGGCTGCACATAGAGCAGCCCACCACCGACAGGCAGAGTGAGCAAGTTTCCAAGCACAACGTCGGATCCGCCTTGACGAAGAAGAGACAGCGTCGTTGAGACCGCCGGCCTTCCTTCGAAGTTGGACGACACCTGCGACGGTCCGGCAATGTTCGTGCTTCGAGGCACCTGTAGAACCTGAATCTTGCCGTAATCCGGTCCGGCCTCTGAAATCACCGAAGCGAATGCAGATAGGTTTTCGCGATTACCTCTCGGCACGAATGCGGTAGTTAGCGAGAACGAAGTCTTTGTCGCCCCTGGCATCTTTAGAGTCAAGTAGTAAGGAGGCTGCGTTGACGCATTCCCACCAAAGCTTGACGGATCGGTCGGGATACGCCAGAAATCTTGGCCACCGTAAAAGGCTGCTGCGGAAGTTACGTGGTACTCGCTCAATACATCGCGCTGAACACGGAAGAGGTCCTCTGGGTAGCGAACGTGATCGAGCAATTGTTGCGACATGGCGGACTTAGGAAGAACCGTTCCCGGGTATGCCTTGCTCCACGCTTTCAGCACTGGGTCATTGGGGTCCCAGGCATAGAGCGAGACCGTGCCATCGAAAGCGTCGACGGTTGCTTTGACGGAGTTTCGAATGTAGTTAACTGGCCTCTGCAACTGGGTTGAATTCGTGGCCGTTGTTAATGAATCGGTTGTAGCACTACTCAACAAAGTCTTCTTTGAGTATGGGTAGCCATCGCTGGTTGTGTAACCATCAAGTATCCAGACAATCTTGCCATTTACGATCGACGGATATGGATCCCCATCGATGGTTAGCCACGGGGCGACTTTCTGTACGCGCTGCTTAGGCGAGCGGTCGAAGAGAATTCGAGAATCCTTGTTAATTAAATTCGATAGCAGGATGTTCTGTTCTTTGTACTTAAGGGCAAACACAACGCGGTCAAGCAGGGATCCCATCGGAACCCCGCCCTTGCCGGTGTAGGTGTAGTTCTTCTGGCCGTTAGCCGACGAGTCATCTGGGTAGTCAAGCTCGGCGGGGGCGCTTGCATTTGGAGCGCCAACGATGGAGTACTCTGGTGAATTTTCACCGAAATAAACTCGTGGCTGGAAACTGCCGAGCGCTCCGGTTGGCGGAATGTTGCCTTCTGCGAATTGCGGCTTACCATCTGCGTCACGCACATTTCCATATGCCGCCGTGAAACCGAAGCCGTGCGTGTAGACCATGTGATCGTTGATCCAGTTGCGGCTCGGAACTCCAGCAAGATCAAGTTCACGAACTGCCACGATCATGTCGCGAGACGTACCGTTGATCGTGTAGCGATCTATGTCTAGAGAATCAGGGAAAGAGTAGTAGGGCTTAATTTGCTGCAAATTGCGGAAGGTAGGCGAGACAACATTGGGATCAATCAAGCGGATGCTCGCAGTTGTCTGCGCATCGTTTCGTAGTTGGCCGGCAGTGGCCGTCGTAGTCGCCTGATAGTCAGTGACTTTGACGTCGCTTAGCCCATAAGCCGCTCGGGTGGCATTGATATTGCGCTGAATAAATGGGCGCTCCTTGGAAGACTCACTCGGCTTTACCTGGAATTGTTGTACTACCGCTGGGTAGATGCCATCAATGAGCAGGGCACTGACGCCAAGGAGTGCGACGCCGGCAATCGGCAGGATCCAGGAGCGTCGAACGATGTTTGCGAAGAACAGCAACGCACAGAGAATCGAAATGGCGGCCAGGATCGTTTTAGCGGGCAGGCTGGCATTTACGTCCGTGTAGGAAAGACCTGTGAAGAGGCGGTTCACCTTTAGAGATAGGGCGTAACGGTCTAGCCAGTAAGCGCCTGCCTTGAGCAGAACGAAGAAACCAAGAAGCACCGAAATCTGAACCCGGGCGACCATGGAAGCGGGCTGTTCGCGATTCTGAAGCGATATCCCGCCGTATAAATAGTGAACAGCAAGTGCAGCAATCGTGGAGAAGAGAAGGACCGAGAAGGCCCAGCTAAGCAGGGCCTGCAACCAGGGAAGGGTAAAAGCGAAGAAAGAAACGTCGAGATGGAATTGCGGATCCTTAACTCCAAACGGCGTTGAGTTGCGCCATAGCAGCCACGTTCGCCAAAGGGAGGAGCCAGAGGATCCGGCGAAGAAAAAGGATGCGATGCCAAGGGCGATAAAGAGCAATTTCTTAAGGCGATCAACCGTGGTCCGATACTGATCCAGAACATCCATCGCGACCGGCGCGTAGACCGGACGCTTGCGGTAGGCAAGCCAGACGTTGAACAAGACAATGGTTGTGGAGAGCAGTCCAAAAACTAAGAACAGAACTCCGCGCGTGACTAGTTGAACCCGCCAGACCTCTGTGTACCCCACCGATTTGTACCAGAGGAAGTCAGCGTAGAAACCGCTGGCAGAGACGAAAATTATGGCCAGCACCACTAGCGTCGCAATCGTATATGCCAGCGGCCCCCGCCTGGGAGAAGGAAGTTGGTTGGGATTGCGCGGGAAGGGATCTTGCGGCATTTGATCGGTCACAAAAAAGCAGACTACTGCGCCTTAACGCTCGCTGCGAGTTTGGCCGGAGTTCGCCCCCTACGATGTGGCGCGTGAACTCTCTTGAGCGGCTCGTGGCGGAACTGGATCTAGATGCCAAGGCTTGGGACCGCCCGCCGAGGCTGTATGCGCTGACGCCGGCTGCTGATTTGCTGGCTAAGCACCCAGAACTTGGGCAGACGCTCAGGCTTTCGCTCGAGAAGGATCCCGGGGCGCTGACCGCAATTGAGCAGGAAGAGAACCCTAAGGCCGAAGACCTCGAAGACTTCCTCGTGGGTATCGACTGGGGCCCTGAGGTGGTCGGCGTAGCCATCGTTCTAGAGCGCCTTATTAACGAGCCTAGTGAAGATGTAAGGATCACCGTGGGTGTCTTGCGCGATGGTTCACACCAATGCGCAATCAGATTTCGACGCTACGACTTTGATGACTCGGTGCTCTACGGAGCGGACTTGGTGCCACAGCTGGTCGAGGCATTGGCCGCAACGCTGGCCGACTGAAGAACGGTTACAGCTGCCTTTAGTGTCTTCACGCCCACGACCTTCATTCCCTTCGGGACTGAGTTGACCTCTTTGCAATTGGCCATCGGAGCGAGAAAAAGTTTCGCACCGTGTCGATAGGCACCCAAAATCTTGTCGTTGATTCCGCCGATCGCACCCACATTGCCCTGAATATCAATCGTTCCGGTACCAGCAATAATCCGTTTTCTAGCCAGTGATTCCGGCGTTAGCTTGTCAATGATCCCCAACGCGAACATCATGCCCGCACTCGGTCCGCCAACATTTTTCAATTGAATGCTGACTGAGAATGGGTAGGAGAACTGGTCAACCGGGAAAATCCCAAGCAGCGCGCCCCCTGAAGGGCTTCTGCCAGATTTAACACTCAACGTAAGTAGGGTGTTTGCCCGGTCGACCACCAAAGTCAAGACGTCGCCAGCCTTGAATTTGGCAAGTTGAGCACGGAGCTGCTTGGTGTTTACTGTGTCAACCTTCTGGACTTTTTTAATTATGTCGCCGGCATGAAGAATCCCAAGGCTGGGTGAACCTTGGGCGATCGCTTGAATAACAACTTCTGAACTCAGGTGGTAACCCAGATAGCGCAGCGCCGCAGTCGTTGCATTCTCCTGAGACCCTTTCATTTCTTCCGCATTTTGCGCGTTTATAGCGCTGGTGTTCTGATCGGGAGGGTAAATTGAATCACGAGGAACGATTTGGGTGTCACTTCGCAACCATGCCTGAAGAAGAAGCGGGGCACGCAGCGTGGAATCGGGTCTGCTAACGGAAACCGTCGTCATGTCAAGTTCACCGTTGGTTGGAAATGTCTGGTGGCCGCTGATGGTAATGAGCGGGACATTGTGATCCGAACCAAGAGTATTAGTTGCCGGGCCTGGCGACATCAGGACGTATGGCAATGGAACTAGAACCGAGAAGAGAAAGAAGGCGATTACGGTGGCAAGTAGCACCCGTTGGGTTCTTGTTCGTCTCACGGTTTTTTAAGGTTCTGACGCTTCATGGCGGCCTGAAACTTCTCATGCTCGGCCACGCTATTTGAATCTAGTGGCGGCCGCTTACGACCAATCAAGTCAAAGAAGACAATCGCGCAAATTGTCGAGACCACGGGTATTGATAACCACACGAACGCCGACATGGAACCAAGATTAGGTCACGAAGCACCAATCCAGACATTCGAGCCGTCGCCGAACGTCTCATTCTTCCAAATGGGCACCTCAGCCTTGATTTCTTCGATCAACGCTGAGCAAACGCTGAATGCGACATCTCGATGCGCCGAAGTAACACCACAGACCACGGCTATATCGCCGATCCCAAGGTCGCCAATTCGGTGTTCAACCCCCAACGCCAGAACTTTGGAATTTTTCGCATACCGTTTGAGAATCTCTGTTAAACGCTCACCGGCGCTGGGGTGCGCCGAATAAGACAGAGCCAAGACTTCTCGCCCGCCATCGTGGTTACGAACCGTGCCCACGAAGATAGCAACAGCGCCGCCCGCTGGGTCGGCGAGGACTTGGCGGAGCGTCTCCGGATCAACCGGAGAGGTACTGATCGCAGCCAGGCGTATCTTTGAGGTCGGATCGGGAAGAAGACTCACGGTAGTCAAGGTTACGGTTATAAAGGCTTCAATGGAGGACACGATGAGCGAAGGTTTCGGCTTTAACGGAGATTTGGGCGCGTTCTTCTCCCAACTGGGGAAAGTGTTTAGCGGTGGCGCGCTCCCTGCCGACGCTGTTCGAGACATTGCCAGAGCGGCCGTAAGCGCAAGTGGAGATCGGTCCCTGAGCGAGAATGAAATAATCGCCAACAGCTCGGCTCTACGCCTGGCTGATCTCTGGCTTGATGAGACCACCTCCATGCCAGCGGCCGGCGGCAAAGTTACCGCCTGGAGTCGTGCTGAGTGGGTGGAACAGACTCTCGACGGCTGGCTCGAGTTAATTGGCCCGCTGGCCGAAAACTTGGGTAATACCATGTCTGCGGCCTTTAAGAAGCTTGAAGACGGTGGCCAGCTGCCAGCAGAACTCAATCTCGGGGACCTGAGTGATCCAGCAGGATTAGGCGGCTTTGCTGGCCCGCTCGGCGCAATCGTAAAGCAGCTTGGCGGCGCACTCTTCGCCCAACAACTTGGCACCACAATCGGCGCCCTAGCTGGCAAAGTCGTAGGCGGAAATGACATCACACTTCCACTCACAAATGTCCAGGCTCTCATCCCAGCAAACGTCGCCGAATGGGGCGCTGGGCTAAATCTAAATGACGAAGACGTTCGAATCTTTTTAGCTCTTCGTGAAAGCGCGACAGCTAGGCTCTTTGCCCATGTCCCGTGGCTCGCGCCCACCTTGCGAGAAACCGTCAGCGCTTACGGAAGCGGATTGATCATCAATATCGAAGCGATCCAAGAGCAGGCTGAGCGAACGATCGCAGCGATGGGTCAAAGCGATGACCCACAAGCCCTCCAGGAAGCTATAGATAGCGGTCTCTTCTCGCCAGCACACACTCCCGCCCAAGAAGCCGCGCTAACCAGACTTGAAACTCTGCTGGCCCTGATCGAAGGTTGGGTCGACGATGTCGTCGGCCAAGCAATGGGTGAACGCATTCCCTCAAGACTGAATCTGCAGGAGACTTCAAGACGGAGGAGAGCAACTGCGAGCCCGACCCAAATAACATTCGCAACTCTCATCGGCCTAGAAGTCTCCCCGCGCTTGGCGCGCGAAGCGGCAAATTTTTGGCGAGCCGCCACGGATGAATACGGCATCGAAAAACGCGATGAACTCTGGAGCCATTCGGAGTTGCTTCCCGACACAAAAGGGATAGAGGACCCGACTTCCTTCTTCAGGGCCTTCGATGTTCCCGACGATCTTTCTGGCCTCACCGATTCATGAGTCTTCGAGACGAAGCCAGAATCTCACTCACAAATTTTACCGATTCGCGCCCAGATCAAGTTCGCTTACGTAAACGCTTTCTCGATCACCTAGATGAGCACGAGGACGCCCTTGAAAAAGGTTGTCGGCCCGGTCATGTCACGGCCAGCGGACTGATAATTGACCCTATAAAGCAACGAGTTTTGCTTACCTTGCACCCAAAAGTTGGCCGCTGGCTCCAGACCGGTGGGCATTGCGAAGCGGAGGACGCCGGTGTAGCTCAAGCCGCTTTAAGAGAGGCGCACGAAGAGTCAGGAATTACCGGACTGATTTTGTTGCACGACCTGCCAATCCGATTAGACGCACATGTAATTGATTGCAGAAAAGATGGTGGAACAATTCACTATGACGTTCAATACGCGGTTCTTGCACCCGCCAATGCAGTAACGATAATGAGTGAAGAATCTGACGATCTAGCTTGGTTTCCGGTAACTGAACTTCCCAGTAATTCAGATATCGCACTAAGAAATTTAGTTAATGATTCGATTTCTGTCATGGCCTCACGCGAAGCATGAAAAAACCAAGCTCCCGGGACGCACGTTCGATTGCATGCCTTCCCCTTGCATACATCCGACCGGTTATCCGGGAGCTTGGATGTGCTGACGCTACGAGTTAACTGGGTGTGTAGTCAACTACTTGACACTTTTAAGAAAATACTCCACGTATTTTTCGTTTGGCATGGATACTGCAGGCGATCTGGGTTGTGGAGTACCTGTGTATCAATTCCGGAAAACTGTGGATAGAACCCAATAAGTTGAGGATGTCTGACCTCAAATTCGGCAATCCAGGCTGAGCATTACTCTGCTCCAATCAGAGCCTGTCCGGTAATCGGGTCAATACGAGGAATCTTTGAAGACTGCTCTACCGTACCTGCCATGGGGGATTCTAATTTCAGCGAGTTCCTTGATTTTGGATTTTCAGCCGACCTCAAGGGAACCGACCTTGCGGCCTCGGAAAATGCGGTTGCTTCACCACAAATATCCCCGCAAGGTTCAACACCTGCACCCACCCAGGTAATCGTCCGCCGAAGCGCCAGGCGCAAACGGACGGTAAGCGCCTTTCGCGAGGGATCATCAATAGTGGTGGCAATTCCGGCTCGAATGAGCAAACGTGAGGAAGCCAAATTGGTGCCCGAAATGGTGGCCAAAGTGGAGCGCTCCGAACGCAAGCTCAGGCCCGGAGACGATGAGCTCCAAACTCGAGCCGCCAAATTGAGCCGGGAACTTTTCGACGGCAAGGCACAACCAACTTCGGTCCGCTGGAGTTCCCAGATGCTCTCCCGTTGGGGGTCTTGCACCCTCGATGACGCCAGCATCCGAATCTCAACTCGGATCGCAGGCATGCCCAAATACGTCCTCGACTACGTTCTGGTTCACGAGCTAGCCCACCTGCTTGAAGCTGCCCATAGCGAGCGCTTCTACGAACTTGAGCGGCGCTATGCCCGCACCGAGCGCGCGATAGGTTTTCTGGAGGGTTGGCAGGGCGGACAAAGCGGCATAAGCGATTTATCGGACATTTAGCTCAGATTCCACTTGGATACGCCTAGAAAGCGCCTAAAAGGGCGCCTGAAATTCTCGTCTCACGCTCACCAGCCTGTAGTGTCATCACGTCACGCCCACTTGGTGGCGCGGACATCGAATCCAGCACCAGGAGGACAACATGGCAGAGACCGAAAGCTACAAAGGCGACGCCTATTGCGTGAAATGCAAAGAGAAGCGTGATTTCGAAGGTCACGTAGTGGTCTCCGAATCAGGTCGCCGCATGGCAAAGGGCAAGTGCTCTGTGTGTGGCACTACTCTTAACCGCATTCTCGGCAAGGCGTAAGCAAGAAGGTTTATTGAAGCGGGTGGAGCCAGTTTCTGGCTCCACCCGCTTCTGCCTTTCCGGGGCCGGCATCTCAACCAAGTTGTAACTCCGGCGAGCCCAGTTGGAACTCCAGAAGACTTAGCGCGACGGAAACTAACTTTGCCGTCACCTCTGTGACCGACAAGGCGTCAAGCTAGGCTCGATTCAAACAGGCTGCACTGGTGATCCCAACTAAAACTCAGCTTCGACGGCCGGCGCTTAAGACCGGCCTGATCTACGTCTCCCGCAGCGATGGCTTCTTCGTTGGCCGTCGCGAGCGCGGCTTACTGTTCCAACAAGACCTAGCCGCTGCGGTGATTCCGTTGCTCAAGGGTCGGTACACCCCACCTGAAATTGCCCTCCTTCTGGATCAGGGCGTGAATCTGGTCATGGAAATCATTGAGTCGTTGGAGTCCTTCGGACTGCTTGACCAAGAGACCCCTTCAAGCAGCGGAAATGAAAATTGGCCGGAGCTTCAAATCACGACTCATCACAGCGGGGTCATCGACGGCGGTCAAGCAGCCCTACTGGCCAGATCTCGAGCGAGAATTGATATTTACGGCTGTGGGCTAATCGGGGCAAACATCGCCCGATCCTTAGCCGCTGGGGGCGTCGGCGAGTTGCGTCTATCGGATCAGCGGAGCATCACGAGTCAGCATCTGCCCGTTTCTTCACTTTCCAGCGTGGGCCAAAATGCTGCCCGCGATTTGGAACGGAGCCTCTCCCGCGACTACCCGAGGGTCACTGCCCGCAAAATCAAACAGCCAGCCTTAGTGATCATCACCAGACCGCCAGCGCCTAGCGAAATCCTGGCTTGGATGAATTTCTCAGTTTCACATTTGTTGATTGAATCCCGGGGCGATGCAATCGAGATAGGGCCCCTAGTAGTGCCCGGGAAAAATTCCTGTCTGCGCTGCCTAACACTAGATCGACTAGATCGGGATCCGAATTGGTACACGGTCGAGTTATGTGGCCAGACTGATCATGAGCCGCCGGCGGCGCTGGCCCAAGTAGCGGCTGGGTTAGGCGCTCTAGCAGCGCTCTCACTCCTGGATGATCCGGATCCGCGGGCTCATTCGCGACTGGCCGATACGACCCTCCGAATCGAAGCGTCTCTGAGCATCTCAAGTGCGGCACGTAAGCGACATCCCCGTTGCGGCTGCTCATGGAATCTAGGCGGGCGGGACGAGAACGAGGCAGAAAACCGTTAAGCAAATTAATTAGGTTGCCCGGAGGCGCTCTTCCCAGTTACCCTGGCGCCGCAAGGAAAACGACCGACAACGACAGGGGAGCAAGCACGTGACTATGCACTACGCCAATTCGCCGGCTGCCCATCAGGCAGTGGCTTTTTCGGCGTTCTGGTATGGAGCAAACCCGCCTACCCGGGAGTTATAGACGCATAGTGCGTCATGGCCCCGGGCCGCGGATCTCAATGATCCGTGGCCCTTTCTTTTTGCTAAAGCCCGTTCGACCAGAGACAGAAGATGAGAGGAGACGAAGATGAGTGTGGTGTTGAGCGAGTTCCTCATCCCCGGCTGGGCTGATGGTGATGAAGCTCCGGCTTCACCGGTCGATGGAGTGGACTTGCCATGTCACTTCGCCGACCCGGAACTCTTCTTTGCCGAGACGACGAATCGGCTTGAGGAGGCGAAAGCGCTCTGCCGTACCTGCCCGTTGCAGAGTGCCTGCCTCGATGGCGCAATTTCCCGGCGTGAGCCGTGCGGGGTTTGGGGTGGTGAAATCTTTGAAGACGGCCGGATAGTCGCGGCGAAGCGATCGCCAGGACGTCCTCGCCTGAGCCGGCCAGAGACGGCCGAAAGAGTTGATGCGGCATAAGTTGGGAACCGCTAGCAGTTAGGACAGCAGAGCCAGCAGTTCTTCGCCGTAGCGCGTCAATTTGATCGGCCCGACGCCGGAAATGCCCGCCAACTCTTCAAGAGTTGTCGGGTGGATCTCCGCGATAGCTTGCAAGGTGGAATCGGTGAAGACCGTATAGGCAGGCATGTTCGTGGCCTTCGCGGTCAAGGTCCGCCACTCGCGAAGTTGGTCTAGGAGGCCGATGTCGCCGCCGCCAGGGCAGGTGGCGCAGCGACCCAACTTTCGCTCGCTTGAAGTAGCTAGCGGGCGTTGGCAGATCCGGCATTTGGCAAGGGCTCGGGGCGGCTTTGGTACCGACCGCGCTCTGGCCACGCTCGGGCGTAACAGGTCTAGGAACCGCGATGCCGACCTAGTTGCGCGCGCGCCGGGAGTACGAGCATGTGACCAAGTGAAGAACAAGTGTGTTCGCGCTCGTGTGATGCCGACGTAGAGCAGGCGTCGTTCTTCGCTGATTCCTTCCTCCGTGGTGGCCATTGAAATGGGCATGAGACCCTCGCTGAGCCCAACCACGAAAACCGCATCCCATTCGAGTCCTTTGGCTGAATGAAGAGTTGCCAGCGTCACGCCATCAAGGGTTGGCGCGTGTTGGGCTTGGCGACGTTCATCCAACTCATCGACGAATTGGCGCAGTGTCAATCCTGACCTTGTGGCCGCCAGTTCGTCATAGAGTGCGACGATTGCCGCCAGTGATTCCCAACGCGATCTCACTGCACCTCCGCCCGGCGGCGGCTTAAGCAGTGACCAACCAGTGCTCTCAAGCACATTTACCACTTCTGTGCGAACATCAGATTCGGGGCTACCAACGGCGGCGCCGCGGAGCAACCTCAACGCACCCTTGACTTCCGTCCGCTCGAAAAATCTTTCGCCACCGCGAACCTGGTAGGGAATGTTCTGCTCTGTCAGGCTCTCTTCATATGCCGCTGATTGGGAATTCGTGCGATACAAAATGGCAATTTCGGAGAGTGAAACGCCGCTATCAACCAACTTGGCAACACTGCGAGCCACCTCTGAGGCCTCGACAACTTCATCCGAATAATCCGAGAAAGTGGGCCGCGGACCAGATGGCGCGATTGAAATCAGATCCACTTTCCCCGGTGCGTTCTTGAGAAGTCGATTCGCCAGATCCACTACTTCCGGCGTTGATCGATAGTCGCGTACCAGACGAACCGTCTGCGCATCTGGGTACCTGGTCGTGAAGCCAAGCAGGAACGCTGGAGTTGCACCCGCGAAGGTGTAAATCGTCTGGCTGGCATCCCCCACTACGCACAACTCCCGACGTTCGCCCAGCCAAAGATCAAGTAGGCGCTGTTGTAGCGGCGAGACATCTTGGTATTCGTCAACAATAAATTTGGAGTATTGGGCTCGGATTTGACCGGCAATATCGTCTCGTTCGTTGAGAATTCCAACAGTCAATAAAAGCACATCCTCGAAATCAATATGGCCGCTGTCACTTTTAATTTCGTCATAGTCTGCGTAAATCGACGCGAATTGCGCCAAGTCGAAATTACCAATCGTGGCACGTCCTGCCTCGGTAGCGGCGCCAAGGTAATCATCGTGTGCTATTTGACTCACCTTTGCCCACTCGATCTCACTTGCCAGATCTCGTAGGAGAGCACGGTCAGTGGCATCACTTCTGGTCAGTGCCTTGGCGATCAACGAACTTTTGTTCTGAATAATTTCGGGCATCTGAGATCCAACTGCTTTCGGCCAGAAGAAAGTCAGTTGCCTCAAGGCCGCCGCATGAAAAGTCCGTGCTTGGACCCCTGATACTCCGAGGGTACGAAGTCGAGTTCGCATCTCGCCGGCTGCTCGGGAAGTAAACGTCAGAGCCAGAATGTTCTGCGGAGTAACCATGCCAGCTTGGACACCGTAAGCAATTCGATGTGTAATGGCCCGGGTTTTTCCAGTTCCGGCGCCGGCCAGAACGCATAGTGGCCCGCTCTGATTGATCGCAACCTGGCGCTGTTCGTCGTCGAGGCTGGCCAGGATTTGATCAGCGCTCAAGTGGGCCGCCATACCAATGTTCGATCATTCTTCGCGCAATGCTGATGCGTGGCGGCAGGAGGACCTCTTCGCGTTCGTACTGGATCTTGAGTTGTTCTCGGGTAAACCACTTGATCTCAGCGATCTCGTCGCCGTCGGCCCGCTCCTGTCCAACATTGATCGCAACCACGTGGAAAGCCACCATTAATGAACCAGGAAAGGGCCAGGCCTGCGAACCGAGATATTTTGGTCGCTCGACTTTGAGCCCGCACTCTTCGAAAATCTCGCGCCGAAGGCAGTCTTCAAGCGATTCACCGGGCTCGACAAACCCAGCAAAGGCGGAGAACCGACGCTCTGGCCAAGTGCGTTGTCGACCAAGCAGCAGCCGATCATCCCGATCGCAGACAAGACTGATAATTGCCGGATCGCTCCTTGGATGATGATCAGTGCCGTCGACTTGGCAACGTCGTACAGACCCAGAAAGGATTGGATGAGTTTCTCCCCCGCACCTTGGGCACTTTGGATGCGTACCGTGCCAATTTGTCAAGGCGACTGCATGGGTTGCCAGCGATCGCTCAAAATCAGGCCAGTCATTGTCTCGGAGCGTGGCAGCCGAATCTGGATCATCGTGCTCATGGTGCTCTGCAAAATAGGCGACCTGATTCTCATCAAGGCCAAGGAAAAAATAATCCGTCTGTGCAGGTGCGCGCGGATCCGACCGTGGCTCAGAATCTTGAACCCAGGCAAAACGCCCGTCGAAAATGCGCAAAATTCGAGTGGACGAATCTCTCAAGAGCTCACTGAGCCTTTGCTCATCGGCCCGAAGATAAGCTGCTCGGTCAAAAGCCACATCTAATGAGAGGTTCTCGAATTCGGGATTTGTTTCCGCTACAACCACGTCGGCAACTCTATTAGTTCGCGCTATTTGCTGCTTGGGAGCGTCGTGATCATCGCGGTCAACTCTTCATACGATTTCAAATCCGAAGGACGCACCGTCAAATTCTGGGCAACATAATGAAAGGCGGCGCTCACTTGGCTTGGATCAACCCCTTTGATTCTGGCCCAGGCAAGCCGATAAGCCGCTAACTGCAGCGCTGCGCTCTCGCCCTCTTCCCCCTGCTTTGGTCGCCCGGTCTTCCAATCTACGACTTCATAACTTCCATCTGCGTTCTGATAGACAGCATCAATACGACCGCGCAAGACGATGGTATCAATCTGCGTCTCGAATGGAATTTCAACTTCTATCGGCGAGCGGCTTGCCCAATCACTCTTGCTCCAAGCGCTCTGCAATTGCTTGAGATCGCCATCATTGACAGCATCCGCATCCGCCGAACCCGGAAGTTCATCGAGATCCAGCAGCGACGACGAACCGAATTGACCTTCTAGCCACTGATGAAATTCAGTACCGCGCCTTGCTATGCGGTTCGGTTCCTTTGGCAGCGGGCGACGGATCTGCCGTGCCAGTCTTACGGGATCTGTCGATAATTCGATGAGCGTCGAGACCGACAGGCGAGGTGGGAGTGAAACAAAATCTCCAGCATCGCGTAGCCGCCCGGCCAACTCTCGCAGCAAGGTCTGCGCATCCTTCAACAATGATTCCTGCTCAGAATCGAGTGGCTCGGGCACCGGCGTTGAGTTACGAATCGCAAACATTGTTAACTCTGCAGCGGTATCGACCGAACTTCGGCGTGATCCCAGCGGATCAAATGGCCACGTGATCGAATTCTTAGTTTCCAAAATCGGATTCGTTTTCTCTAAAGGCAGCGGCGTATCGCAAACTATCGCGCCCTCAGTTTCAGCAATGCGTCGGACCGTCTCATAGATCTGGCTCGGACCTGTCGCTTTTTTTCCGCTCCCCCACCACGACGAAGTGCAGAAGAGAGAGTGTTTTGCCCTTGTTATCGCCACATATCCGAGTCGAATTTCCTCCCGTTGCGCATGGGTCGAGCAAGCAAGTGCGAACTCCGCCGCGAAATCTGCCAGATCTGACTGAGTCGCGGCGCGCAGGTATTCGAATTCCGGCAACGCCGTTTTATCCCCACGCAGGGCAAAGGGCAGCACGGCCGCTCGGCGTAACCAGTTGTCGTCGCCTCGATCCTTACTTGGAAACGTACCTTCTGTAAGACCAGCGACCGCCACGACGTCCCATTCAAGGCCCTTGGCCCCGTGAATAGTAAGGATCTGTACAACTGAGGTACTCACCTCGGCCTCGCCTGGTTTCAAGCCCCGCTCTGCCGAACTTGCGGTCTGCAAATATGAAAGAAATGAACGGAGTACTGCGCTGCCTCCGCCGCCTTCGGAAAAATCTACGGCTTCCTCGAGGAATCGATCCAGATGCGCTCTAGCGTGAGTAGCTGACCTTGGGTGAGCGCCAACCTCAAGATCAACGCCCAATGAGTATTCAACCTCCAGAATCAGATCCGGAAGCGCCGATCCCAGGCTTCGACGCAATCGAGACAACTCCCGTGACAGCCGAGTTAAGCGCTCGAAACCCAACTCCGAGAATATCTCTCGAGGTGCGTTCTCAATCTGATCAAGGGCATCAATAATGCTTCTGGCTTCATCTCCATCGTCAGTTGGCTCCACGTCCTTGATCAGAGTTGCGGCGTACCTTGCCAGTGCCACCAGGTCATGTGCCCCAATACGCCAGCGCGCTCCGGTGAGAAGACGCATAAGCGAATTCCCGGCTTCGGGATTCACCAGAACCTCAAGGGTCGCTTGTAGATCTGCTACTTCGGGGGTCAGCAGAAGGCCGCCGACGCCAACTACTTCTACGGGCAAGTGATGTGATCGGAGTGCAGATTCGATCAGTGGAATCTGCGACCGTTTGCGCACAAGAACGGCACTGCTGTTCGAGCCTTCCTGCCAGCGTTCCTTTATGAATTGGCCGATCGCTGAGGCCTCGTGCGCTGTGGATTCGTAGAGGCCGCATACGAGTTCGCCTTGTGTTGCCTTAGGGCTAGCAAGTAGCGGAGTATCAGCCAGTGCCCGAATCTCCCCAGATACTTCATTCGCGGCGGCAAGTATCGATGTGTCGTTGCGCCAACTGATCATGAGAGGGTAGGTCTCTGCCCTGGCTCCGTCGGCACCAGGAAATTCACTGGGGAAACTCTCCAACGTATGAGCACTTGCACCACGCCAGCCATAAATGGATTGGCAAGGATCTCCGACAGCGGTCACCGGGTGCCCATTGCCGAATAAGGATTTCATAAGTAGCAACTGGCTCTGGCTTGTATCTTGATACTCGTCAAGGAGAACTACTCCATACCGGCTACGTTCGAGTTCACCAACCGAAGGAATTTGGGCGGCAATTTGGGCCGCGAGCGACATCTGGTCGTCGAAGGAGAGTTCACCTTCGACGCTTTTAGCCTCCTGAAAAAGTTGAACCAGCGGAAGCAGTTCCAATCTGGAGCGTTGTCGCTCGACTATCTCACGCACCGGCAGCTGCATGCCGTATCGATCATCTGAGTCAATGGCCATCAGTTCGTCTACTAATTTGGAGGTGAATGTGGTCACCTCTTCAACTGTTACGCCATGCTCAGCCATCTCATTTGCCAGATCAATTACGTAGCCAGTTACCGATGAAGGGCTCGAGTTTGTCGAAGACATCGTCCCGTCATAACGACTGACAATTCGATCCGCCAGGAGCCAGACCCTGGCCTCGCCAGCAATCCGACTAGGTGGTTCGACCCCGATTCGAAGCGCATGTTCGCCCAAGATGCGGCCGGCGTATGAGTGGTAGGTGCTAATTGAAACTTCGCCCGAGCCAGCACCGATAAGTCCGGCGCGACCAAGTAGCGCCAGGCGTCTGCGAACCCGCTGCGACAATTCGGTTGCGGCCTTTTTAGTGAACGTCAAGCCGAGCACTCGCTCTGGCTCAATCAGGTTATTTGCGACCAGATAGACCAGTCTTGAGCTCATCGTTTCGGTCTTGCCAGAGCCGGCGCCTGCGATAACCACCGCCGGAGTAAGCGGAGCTTCAATGATGCGCTCCTGCTCGATGGTGGGCAGGTCGAGCCCAATTCGTTCGGCAATGTCTCTAGCGCTGAATCGAAGAGTCACGGTTGAATCACTGACCGACCGTCGAGCATTAAGGGACAACTGCTACGAACATTGCAATTACGGCAGAGCTCATTCTCAATGGCCTCAAACTTATTGCCCGACATTCCCTCTGCGGCTTCCATTAGCCGTGCGCTAACTAACTCAAGATCAATCGGTGCTTGGCTCCGAACAGTTGCTTTCTTAGCTGAATTTCCGACGTAAAGTAATTCGGCACCCGCACTTGACGCACTAGCGCCCGCCTTCTCAACGGCACCAGCGATCACTGCGAGTTGGTACAACTGCAGTTGAGCCGTGTTGGATCCATCTTCTACCGTAAGTGGGGTGGAACCGGTCTTTAGGTCTACAACTACGTAAGCGCCATCGCTGGTGATTTCGAGACGATCAATTGAGCCTCTAACTAGAGCACGATCCAATTCGAATTCAAACGATTCCTCCGTGCCAACCAGAGACCTACTGTTCTGGCGATGCCAAACCATAAATTTTTCGAGCATCTCTTCCACCCGGTTTCGCTCTCGGCGAGCGCTCCAACCGGTACCAACATCTAAGGAAGGCCAGATGCGGTCGATTTCTTCGCTCAAATCTGCCTTAGACAGCTCCGGCTGCTGGGCGAGTTTGGCCACGACTGAGTGGATTGCTGTGCCAATCGCCTGCGCGCCGATTTCGCCACTTGTTCCGCCATGCCGTTCCAACAGCCAACGAAGTTGGCACTTTTCAAATGCATCGACGCTACTTGGGGATACTCGAATAGGTTGCCCTTGCGGCGCAAGCGGGCGCTCATCAGATAGTGGAAGCAACCCCCACCAATTTGCCGGATCTGCTGCTCGAACGCCCGCCCTGGCAAGTTCGCTAAGTAAATTTGGGGCAAAAATCGAAGCGTCAACACCGCTGGACTCCGCTGTTTGCCTAGCCTCGGCTAGTTGACGAAGCCTTGAAATCAGCGCTGGCAGGGTAAGACTTCGGGCAACCTCGGCGAAGACTGGTCGGTCGGGCTCTTCGACAATTTCATTGAAAAATTGGGAAGGCTGTTCGTCCTCGCTATCTACTGCCGTTATGAGCAGCCGCTGCTCCGCCCGAGTGAGGGCGACGTGAAAAAGACGTCGTTCATCGTCTAAGAGTGCGGTATTTGTCCCAAGAGTGAATTCCAGTTCGGACTGGTTGGTTCGACCGGACAGTATTTCCACTAGCCGCTCGCTCCCAAGCAGCGAGCCACGCGCTTTGAGGTTGGGCCACCCACCTTCTTGTAGGCCGACAACGGCGACAAAACGCCATTGGCGACCTTTGGCCGAGTGGACGGTAAGGATCTCCACCCGCTCGCCTGCTGGCGCCTTGGCTGAGATCGTGTCGGCCAAAATAGTCTGGCCCATTAGGTCCTCGAAGAAAGCGATGGGGCTGGCTCCTGGTGATCGTTGGCTGAATCGAGCGGCGCTTTCAAAGAGATTAATCACGGCATCTAGATCCGAATCGGCCTGTACGCCGCGTCGTCCTGACCGCATGGCTAACTCGGCCCAGAGTTCGCTCACCTGCTGGCCATCAACCACGGCATTACTCCAAATGGCCCAGAGGACATCTTCACCGTGGGCCAACTGACCTCGACCCGCCGCTCGAGCCTTTTCGATCAAAGTACGGATTCGAAGCGCTGGTGCGGCGACGTTCTGATCCAAATCGGCCATTGGCGTACTCACGGCTTCAACCAGCAATTCCGGAAAGCCTCGGCTATCACCGATCGCTGCGGCTTGCTTGCGCAATTCAGCTCGAAGTCGCCGCATAGCCAGCGCATCGGCGCCGCCATAGGCCGAGTAAAGCAATTCTTCGACTACGTCGTAGGTGAGAGTCTTTGGCGCCAGCGCGATCATGGCAATCTGCAGAAGAGGTTTGACCGCTGAATGATGCGCAAGCGCAGTGGCACCCACGTCGAGATTGATTGGAACGGAGGCAATCGAGAAAGCCCGTTGGATAGAACTGGCCAGCGTTGATGGGTTCCGAAGTATCACGGCCATCTGAGAGTAAGGGATTCCCTCGTCCAGGTGGGCCCTGCGCATTGCTTGGGCTACGGCAGCAACTTCGCGGCCAACCGACTTGTATCTAAGGACTTCCACGGTGCCTTCCGCGGCCGTGACTGGGCAATCGCGCTGGCGCTGAAGTCCACTTCGATGTATCCGATTGGCGACCTTAGTGCCGAGCTCGGCAATTGCCCTTTCATTCCGATAGACCGTGGGCAAGTGAAAAACTTTCCCGTCCGGACCGAATCGGTCAAAACTGGCCAGCGCGCCTTCTGGGTCTGCGCCGCGAAACCTGCCAATGGCTGAATCTGGATCGAGCGTTATGAGCAATTCACGCGGAGAAATCAATTCGAGCAGAGCCCGCTGGGCGGGATCGCTCTCCTGGTATTCATCGACCATCACTACTTCGAGTTCGGACCTGATCCAGGCAAGCAGTTGCGGATCGCTATTAAGTGCATCCCAGCACCCGACAACGATTTCGCTAGTGTCAATCGTCCGGATTGACCGCTGGTCTAGGGTCGCCAAATACTCAGTGTAGAAATCGGCAGCAGCCACCCATTCGGGACGCTGATGTCGAGATCCAAGTTCGGCCAATTCGGCGGGCGACATATTCCGCTCACTTGCCCTAAGGATTAGATCGCGCAATTCCCGTACAAATCCGTTGGTGCCAAGCGCGGGGATTACAAAAGATGGCCATCGGTTTAGTTCATCCGCCTGGTTTCCGGCCAGCAGGTCCCGAATCCAAAGGTCTTGTTCAGCGCCCGAAAGTAGTACTGGGGCAGGTAAGCCGTCTCTAATCGCCGCCTGACGGAGCACGCTGAAAGAGAAGGAGTGGAAGGTGCGAGCCAGCGGCTCCCGAACGGTAGCCCCTACTCGCGTCACGATCTCATCGCGGAGCGCCGATGCACGCT
Organism: Candidatus Nanopelagicaceae bacterium; assembly: GCA_035530875.1. Classification (GTDB taxonomy): domain Bacteria; phylum Actinomycetota; class Actinomycetes; order Nanopelagicales; family Nanopelagicaceae; genus JANXYY01. The sequence continues at coordinate 29,482 of DATKUB010000043.1, read as the reverse complement.
CCCGGCCATAGGCCAAGATCAGCAGTTTGCCCGGCGGAAGCCCGCTTTCAATTCGATGGACGGCGCTGGCGATCAGGGTTGTGGTCTTGCCCGTACCTGGGCCACCGAGAATTAGCAGTGGCGAGCCCCGATGAGAGACCGCCTGGTGCTGCCGCTGGTCGAGATTTATGGTGGGAGCAAGCTCGGGTCGCTGAAGTCGAAGCGAAGGAGCCATGGCATAAGTAGACCCGAATCAGGTGACATCTGGGGGCTGACACTCCATGCTTCGCCGTCAGGACAGGTTCAGACCAGGTTCCTAGCTGACTGGGCCAACCGAAAAGTTGCCCGTAAATGAGTTATGGCTGAGATCACCTGGAGAAAATTGGGTGAATCGCGACTTTATCTGCCAAGTGCCTTGTACCGGAGCCTTTTAGCGGGAAGAATGGTGCGGTCTGAGCGGAATGCTCACGCTCGTGCATTTGTTCACATATACGGGAGTCACAAGGCGTTGTAGTCGACTCCACCCTGATCGCGATGGAAGTAGGAAAAACCAATGGATTGGCGCCATGAGGCCGCTTGTCGGGATGAAGACCCGGAACTCTTCTTCCCGGTCGGCAATACCGGTCCAGCCTTGCTCCAAATTGAGGAAGCCAAAGCGGTCTGCCGTCGTTGCCCAGTGATTGAGCCGTGCCTGGCCTGGGCGCTGGAGAGCGGTCAAGACGCTGGAGTCTGGGGCGGCCTTTCTGAAGACGAGCGTCGGGCTCTCAAGCGACGGGCTGCGCGAAATCGGGCTCGCACGGCCGGCTAGAGCGGTATTTCCACCACTACTTCGGTTCCATTTTCAACCCGGTTTACCAAGATTTGGCCACCTAGTTCATTTTCAGTGAGCGTACGGACGATCTGTAATCCCAAATTTGTGGACCCTTCAAGGCTGAAACCTGGGGGTAGTCCGACCCCATCGTCGGAGACAATCATCTGGAGTTTGGTCGTATTACGCACCACCCGCACCTCAAGGTGGCCCGCGACTTCGCCCAAGCCGTGCTCAATTGCATTCTGAACCAGTTCAGCCAAAACCATGGCAAGTGGGGTCGCAATTGCTGGCGCAAGCAGGCCAAACTCTCCTACTCGTTCGGCACTCACGACTCCTGCGGTAGCAGCCACCTCGACGACCGAGGCGATAACTCGATCGGCAACCTCATCGAAAGCAACCCGATCCTGCCCGGTGGTCGACAAAGTCTCGTGGACGACTGCAATCGATCCAACCCGACGCACCGCCTCTTCAAGAGCCGCGCGGCCGGCCGGATCCGACAGTCTTCGCGCCTGGAGCCTGAGCAGGGCCGTAACTGTTTGCAGATTGTTCTTCACCCGATGATGAATTTCACGGATTGTCGCATCCTTTGTGATCAGTTCTCTCTCGCGGCGACGAATATCTGTCACATCGTGAATTAGCACGATCGCCCCGGTGCGCTGACCCGCCGGAATCAGCGGAAGCACCCGAAAATCTATTACGCCATTAGCTATTTCAAGTTCTGATACCACCGAGTTCTTGCCGCTTAACAGGCTCACCCAGGACTGTTCTTTAGGTGCCCGATCCGAGCGCCTGCGGGCCAGGTGTGCCACGACTGTGCCCAGAACCGAACCTTCAAGACTGCTGGTTAATCCCAGCCTCCTTAAGGCAGAAAGCGCATTTGGGCTCGCATATGTCACGACCCCGGCGGAATCCAAGCGCATGAGACCGTCACCGACCCTGGTTCTGGATTTTGTCAGATTGGTCGAATCATTCTCCTCATAGGGAAACCGTCCAACCGCAATCATCTCTGACAAGTCATTGGCTGTCTGTAAGTAGGTTAGTTCGAGTCGACTCGGTGTGCGGCCCGCCCCTGAATTGGTATGCCGACTGATGACGGCAATCGCCCTACCCTCATTGATTACCGGAATCATCTCTTCTCGTACGGGAATGCCGGCGCGGATCTCCGGGTCTCGTTCCCTAAATATCTTCTCCTGCGACAGAGCGCTGTCGATATTCGGTCGATCGCCCCACGCAATTTTGGTGCCGAGTAGATCCGCTTCATGGACCGTAGCGCCGGTCGTCGGCCTGATTTGACCCACAACCACGTGACCGAGCGGCCAATTTCGCTCGTTTACGCGCAGCGGAACCCAAAGGAGCAAGTCTGCAAAAGACAGATCAGCAAGCAGTTGCCAATCAGCAACTACGGCATGGAGTTTCTCAAGATCCCCGATGGTTAAGGTAGTTCGATTTCGAACCAGGTCATCTAGATCAGCCATGGATCAGCCGTCGACGAGAAGTAGTTCCGAGATCTCCGATGCCGCATACCAGAGCAACTCGTGCCCTTCTGCCTGGCTGACGAGGAACTCAGCATCTCGATCTCCAAGCTCGCTGCTGGCCAAGACTCCAACAGCAATACTTACATCCGGAACCGCATCGTCGCCATCAACCAAGACGGATTCAACTTGGGAGAGCTTTAACGGTCCCTCGATTACGACTCGTGCCCGATCGTGCTCTGGTGCCGGCCGCACGAGCGAGGAGTTGATGTCAGCGGCAATCACAACGCGCCGCATGGGCGGTTGTGGGTTGAGCGCCAACAGATGTAGCGCGGCATAGGCCGCATCCGAGGTGGCGGCATATTCAAGCTCTTCCTCATCGCCGCTTTGAAACCACTGACGCAGCGCCCCAGTAACCGCAAACGCGGAAATCCCATCGCTTGGATCATGAACACCGTTGTCCAGTAGTTCACGAAGATGCGCCAAAGTGGCTGGTACATATATACGCACCGGCACATCATGTCACTATGAGAGGCTCACGCCCAGAATCGCTTCTAACTCAAATAGCGTCTCGGTGTAGGACTTATGATGGACACCGATCATTCCAACGGTTAGCGCACCCCGAATGTTGATCGCTAAATCGTCCACGAATACACATTCTTCTGGAGCTAGTCCGAGCTGTCTTGCTGCCAGAAGATAGATTTCCGGTTCCGGTTTACGAAGTCCTACTTCGCCGGAAATCAGCACAGCATCAAACATCTCCGACCAGAGATCCCGTGGATACGCGTTTCCCCACGAGTTCGAAAGAAGCGCGGTGGAGAACCCCATGCCGTGGGCGCGCTTTACGAGCGCATTCATCTCTGGGGCGTGTTGAAGTTGCGAGAACATTCGCTCCAGCATTCCCACATGATTTACGGGTGACCCATCGCTGGTGCGCAGTCGCTTAGCGAGTAGTTTTTCAAAATCTGGATTCGCCAACTCGCCGCGCTCAAGTGCATGAATTGGGTTTGATTGGCTATCGGAAGCCGAAATATTTCGATTGCTCGAAGTTCCAAGAAGCTCGGCAAGAACGCCCCTATAGTGCTCGTAATCAACACCATCTGACTTGGCCCATGCCTCGAACGGATCAAAGTCAGATCCCGTGAGAACGCCACCCCAGTCGACGATTAGTCCTTTAACCACTTATCTAAACTACGCTACCTTCACCGGCCATACATCTTCGGTGAGTTGACGTATTGCCTTTCGGACATTTGAACGTGGGGCCATCTCGGCCAGCGCCCGCCCCTGATTAAGAGCTCTGCCGAAAAGTTCGAGATCCAGCGGGATCTGATGGATATCCAATTCGTGTGTGGCAAAAGCTCGAACTAGGTCCTCTGTCGAAAAGTCGCCGCGAGCACCCTGGCGACGCCCTAGTCGGGCCGGAACTTTGTTTGCGATTAGCCTAATGTGAAGATCCGGCAGTTCCGAAGTAAGGGCATCTAGAGATCGGAGCGTGCGCGCCACACTCTGTGGATCCGCTCCAACGACCATGAAAACCTCATTTGCCTGACGCAGGACGTCGACAACGAGCCTTTCGAATCGCCGCTTTAGTGGAGTGAATTGAAAAAGATCACTCACCGAGCCGATATCTATGATGCAGATTTCAAATTCGGATCTCGCTTTCTGCCAGAGCTGCTCTGCATTTCGGGGATCTACCTCCCCCAACATCATGGGCTGAAGAGGCGCCGTGAGCACGTGGAAGTTAGGAGCGATGGCAGGTGCAAATTGTGCGATCGGAAGTTTGGAAGTAAGCGCCCGAGTCAGGGTTGAAGCGGTATTGATTAGGCCGAGTTGTTGCGCCAAGGCGCCGCCCATTCGATCAATCTCGGTTAGCAGAGTTGAATAGCCCAAATCCGCTGATTCCATCGCCAGGTTCAAAGCGATGCTGGTCCGACCGGGCGAGCCGGTAGCGCTGCCTACGCAGAAGAAATGACCTAGTTGGTCGCCATTACGGTGCCCGTTTGTCTGCCTCAATTGAAATAGGGCGGCCAAATCTTGGACTAGTCGGTCCGGATTTTGAGATTCGTACTGAACCACATTGACCACCCCATATGCCTGGAACCGCGGTTTAGCCAATGCAGAATCGATCACACCAATTACTCGGATCCCGCGTTCCATCAGGGTCATAATCATCTGACCATCAGGTCTGTCGCCGCCAACTAGCACAAGCTCAATCCGTTCTTGCTCGGCGCTAAGAAGTACTTCTTGAAGATCCAGCGCCCGCAGGGCAACTCGCCAGCCAAGATTCGTCATGGCCGCAACGACATCTGATTCGACTGCCTCTCGAGTAATAACAGTGGCAAATCGGAGCTCTTGGCCGGTACTCGCAATCATCTTCTACCAACCAGATCAAGATGCCCACGCTGGGCTGCCGCAACCACCACGGGCACATCGACGTCAAGCAGGCTTAAGGCGACACCCAAATGAGTCGAGTTTGGATCAGATGCCACAAGATCAACAGGTGCATCAGCGATAACGCGAGTCGGTTCTCCCAAGACCTCACCACCTGTCCCATAAGGAGTGAGGTATAGATCGACTAAATCGCCACGAACAAGATCTGGCGGAGCATGGTGACTCTCCACCTCCACCGTAACAATTCTCCGAATTGGAAGCCCGTCATTTTTCACCACCGCTGTGGCCGGCAGCAATTCGCCAACATGCAGTTCTCGAGTGACATAAAGGCCAAGTGGATTGTATGAACCCGAAAGGTAAATGGCGGTCTCTCTATCCAGATGTGCAGCTCGAAGCGTGAGATCACCTTCCCGAATGGTCGATCCAATTCCGAGATCTTGAGCTACACCCCACAACATCACTGATTTGTCAGACGCACCAATCAGCGCAATCCCAGCGACAACTGAAACAATGATTGCGAGCGCAGAAGCGAACGTGCGTAATCGACCGTCTCGCGTTCCCCTAGGGCTCTGGCGAAGATTGCTTTGCTGCTTCCTTTTGATTTTGATTGACATGTCCGGTGAGTACCAGCTATCCCCTGACTGAAGACGTTGATCTCCACACATCGGCCAAACGGATGACAGTTCAAAGCTGTCTGGCCAGGTAAACGAGATCCAACCGGCTGAGTACTTCAACCGATCTGAGCCGAAAGGCTCAAGCCGTGACTACAACCAACTCTCTTTCAATCACGAAGTCGACCCGCGTCGCTCTTTCGCCTAGCCCAGATCCAACTTTCATTGGCATTTTTCCAAACTTCGATCGGCCAGAGACTGGCGGCGGGCAACAACAACTTCCGCTGGAGTCCGAAGCCAGAATCATCCCAATTCGTCGGGCGCCTTCGGTGCCGATTGTGGATGTTCCCCTTAGTGAGGCAGAACTTGATGAGGCTGAATTCAGTCGGCAACCTACTAGGCGTGAGTCTCTGCCAGAGCCTTCAGCTTGGGTAGAGAAATTTGTTCAGGGCGCCTTTGAGGTGATGGCTGGGCGTCGAAATGGCGCCCAGTTCGCCAGGTGGACCAACAGAGCCGTCTACTTTCACTTACAACATAGAAACGGGCTGATAGACGAGGCTCCACATATTCATCGAGTTCACATTTGCGAACCAGCCGATGGAATCGCGGAAGCAACTGTCACAGTGCGGGTTGGTAGTCGCCTGCGCGCGGCTGCGCTCAGATTCGAAGGGCTTGACGGTCGTTGGATCTGTACGTCAATGATGCTCTGCTAGTTAGCCCTAGCGGTTTCGTGGATCCCCATGGCAGCGCTTGTACTTCTTCCCAGAGCCACACGGGCACGGCGCGTTTCTGGCCGTGCCATCCATGCCACTGCTCTCAGCAACTCGAGTTGTGGCTTCGCCCGTTTCAGTAGGCGCTGAATACTGCAGTGCCACAGCCGGTCCACCCTCCAGACCCTTAGCGGCAATCTCGGGAGTTTCAGAATCCGCCTCAGCTTCAATCTGCACTTCGACATTGAAGAGATACCCAATTGACTCTTCTTGGATTCCATCCATCATCGCGGAGAATAGATCAAAACCTTCGCGTTGATATTCGACGAGTGGATCTCGTTGAGCCATCGCGCGGAGTCCGATTCCCTCCTGCAGATAGTCCATTTCATAGAGATGCTCACGCCATTTGCGGTCAAGTACCGACAGAACCACTCGCCGCTCGAGTTCACGCATCACCGGCTCGCCCAATTCCGCTTCCCGCTCGGTATAGCGAGCGCTCAAATCAGTCTGGATCTCGGCGATGAGGAAATCTGCGGTCAGACCCCCGCGGCCACCAGCGGCCTCGTCCATCTGATCGATTGTCATTCCCACCGGGTAGAGGTTCTTCAAGGCTGCCCATAGCTGCTCAAGATCCCAATCTTCAGGGAAACCCTCTGCGGTCGCGGCAGTTATGTACGCCTCGATGGTGTCGTTGGCGAAATGCTGAATCTGCTCCTGAAGGTCTTCGCCTTCAAGCACGCGCCGGCGCTCGGCATAAATGATTTCGCGCTGACGATTCATGACATCGTCGTACTTCAGAACGTTCTTACGGATTTCAAAGTTCTGCGACTCAACCTGGTTCTGTGCGGATCTAATTGCATTACTAACCATCTTTGATTCGATCGGAACATCGTCAGGAATTCCGGCTGCACCAAGGAAGCGTTCCACCAAGCCTGAGTTAAACCTGCGCATTAATTCGTCGCCGAGGGACAAGTAGAAACGGGATTCACCCGGATCGCCCTGTCGCCCTGATCGACCACGCAGCTGGTTATCAATTCTTCGAGACTCATGGCGCTCTGTTCCGAGCACGTATAGCCCGCCCAGTGCAACAACCTCTTCGTGTTCAGAAGCTACAGTTTCGCGCTGGTGTTCGAGCTCGCTCGCCCAGGCAGCTTCGTAGTCTTCCGGTGTTTCCACTGGCGATAGGCCGCGCTTGTGAAGTTCCTCATCGGCCATAAATTCCGAGTTGCCGCCGAGCATGATGTCGGTACCACGGCCGGCCATATTTGTGGCAACGGTGACGGCACCTTTCCGACCGGCTCGGGCCACAATGCTTGCTTCCTGCTCGTGATGCTTGGCATTAAGCACTTCATGCCGAACGCCACGCTTCTTTAGCAAGTCAGATAGGTGCTCTGAACGCTCAACGCTCACAGTGCCAACTAGAACCGGCTGGCCCTCTTTCTGGCGGCCGAGGATATCTTCAACGACAGCCGCGAACTTCGCTTCTTCGCTCTTGTAAACCAGATCAGCCTGATCAAGGCGCTGCATCGGCATGTTGGTTGGAATCGGGACGACGCCCAACTTGTAGATTTGACTAAATTCAGCCGCTTCCGTTGCCGCTGTTCCAGTCATACCAGCGAGTTTTGAATAAAGGCGGAAATAGTTCTGGAGGGTGATTGTGGCTAGCGTCTGGTTCTCGTCCATTATTTCGACGCCTTCTTTGGCCTCAATCGCTTGGTGCATTCCTTCGTTGTAACGGCGACCGGCAAGCATTCGACCGGTGTGTTCGTCAACGATCAGAACTTCGCCGCTGATTATGACGTAATCCTTGTCGCGCTTGAATAATTCTTTGGCGCGCAACGCGTTATTCAAATAACCGATAAGGGGCGTATTGACCGCCTCATAAAGGTTCTCAATTCCCAGAAGATCTTCAACCCGGCCGACGCCCTCTTCAAGTACGCCAACGGTCTTTTTCTTCTCGTCAACTTCGTAGTGCACATTTTTTTGAAGTTGGCTGGCAATCGTTGAGAATTCCTTGTACCACTTAGTGGGTTGATCAGCCGGACCGCTGATAATCAAAGGAGTGCGAGCCTCATCAATCAGGATCGAGTCAACTTCGTCGACGATCGCAAAATTGTGTCCGCGCTGAACGCATTCCTCTTCTGTCCACGCCATATTGTCGCGAAGGTAGTCGAATCCGAATTCGTTATTGGTTCCGTAAGTAATGTCGCATAAATAAGCCTCACGACGCTGCTCGGGTGTCATAGACCCGACGATCACTCCGACTGTGAGTCCAAGGAAGCGATGGATTCGCCCCATCCACTCACTGTCACGTTCAGCTAGGTAGTCATTGACTGTGATGATGTGCACGCCATCGCCGGTAAGACCATTTAGATAGGCAGGGAGGGTACCGACCAGAGTCTTGCCCTCACCAGTTCGCATCTCAGCGATATTGCCCATATGAAGCGCCGCGCCACCCATCAACTGAACGTCGTAATGTCGCTGCCCCAGCGTCCGCTTGGCGGCTTCCCGAACGGTCGCAAACGCCTCGGGAAGGATTACATCTAGAGTCTCCCCCGCGCCAAGGCGAGTTCTGAATTCATTTGTCATCTCGCGCAGTTCAGCATCGCTCATCGCGGAGAAGTCCGGCTCGAGGTTGTTGGTCAGATCCGCCAACTTGCTCAATTTGCGCAGAATCTTGCCTTCGCCTGCGCGCAGAATCTTGTCGAGAACTGGAGCCATAGCCTTTGCTGCCTTCGCTTTCGTCGATTCGGGAGACCACCATCGTATGGGCAGGGGCACGCTCAGTTCACCTTGAGGTCCCAATCCGAGGTGGAGATCGCCTGTTATCTGCCTAGGAGAAGTGTCGAGTCCGTGATGAGATGTGGCGGTGACTGAGAAGTTGAGCATGAAACAGGCCCGAAAACTGGCTGTTCGCGCCCAGGGCCTGTCGGGTCCCAAGCCGTCGGGGGTCGAGGCACTAAGCGCTCACCTGGGAGCGATCCAACTGGACACGATCAGTGTCTTGGCCAGATCCCACGAGTTGGTCGCCTACGCGCGGCTCGGCTCAGTGCCTAGGAGCAGAATCGAGCAGGCATATTGGGGCGTCAATGCCACCGGGGAACCTAAGAATTTCGAATTCTGGTCTCATGCCGCTTCGATCCTTCCCATTGAACATTGGCCGCTCTACGCCTTCCGGCGCCGCGCCAACGTATTAAAGGAGTGGAGTTGGTTCAGTGAACATAAGAAGGACACCAAGGCGGTGGTGGCCCGTCTCCGAACCGAAGGGCCACTAACAGCGGCCCAGTTGGGTGGTGCGAAGCGGAGCGGCGAATGGTGGGATTGGTCGGCGGCGAAAATTGCCGTTGAACACGCTCTATACAGAGGAGAAGTAGTCTGCACGAGCCGCCAGAGTTGGCGGCGGGTTTATGACTTAGCTGAGCGAGTGATCCCGGACCGGTTTCTGAATTCTGACCTTACCGATGAAGAGTGCCTGACGAGTTTGGTTCAACTAGCTGGTGACTTGCTCGGCGTGGCTACCCTTTCTGACATCGCCGATTATCAGCGACTTTCTCGGGTTCAGGTAAGGCAAGTCATAGCCCGCACCTCGCTCCAAGAAGTAGAAGTTGAGGGTTGGAATGAATCAGCGTTCATCTCGCCCACCGCTACCGATGCGCTGTCATCCCCGACGGGAGGGAGACGCAGTCGCACTACGGCGCTTTCCCCATTCGATTCTCTAGTCTGGTTTCGCCCTCGCACCGAAAGACTTTTCGGATTCACTCATCGCCTTGAGGCATACGTCCCAAAAGCCCTACGTACGCACGGATACTTCACTATGCCTGTAGTCGCGGGTAGCGAACTGATTGGTTGGTTTGACCCAAAACGAATCGGCAAAACATTAACCATCGTCAATTGTTCCTTTGATCCCGGTACCGATCAGAAAATGGCTGGCGCAATACTTGAGGCAGCTCGCTGGGTGGGCGCAGACTCAATCGAGATCAAGCAGGCTCAGTCGAGAGCCGCCCTGCGGTCGCTGGTCAAGTTAACTAGCAACTAATCACTGCTCATGGCGCAGACCGCCCCAAAGGGTCTGATCCCGGCGGCAATAAGTGAACGTCGCGCCTCGATCAGCGTGGCACCCGTTGTGACCAAGTCGTCGATGATGATCACTCTCCGATCCGTCAACAAAGGTCCACCAAGATCAAGAGTTGAGAAAGCGCCGTGTAGATTCGCCGCTCTCGCACTTGCGCTCAGTCTAGATTGATCTGCGACGTGTCTTCTGTGTCGCAAAATCTCAACGACTCGTACGTCGTCAAATCGCATCGCCATTTCTCGAGCTAAGAGATTGGTCATCTGTCCAACGAGGTTGTACCCGCGATTTCGTAAATTCTTGGGCATGGAAGGAATGGGGATCAGCGCAAGTTTCTGATCAGGTTCGCTCCGCGCCAGCAACTGAGTGATTGCGATTGATGTGGCGGATGCAAGCATGGGAATCAAGGCAACCTGATTGCGCTCTTTAGCCGCCAAGAGAAGGTTCCGAGTCGAGCCTTCATAAGCGGCGGCTGCCATTATTGGAAATTCGGATTCGGTCACACCTCTAACCCGCACTTTGTGCGGAGATCCCTTCAGGGCCATGGCACAGCGTCGGCACACCAGCGCCAGGTGTCCATCTGAGCGCGTCGATTTTGCCGAACACCCGACGCAACGCTGAGGGAGAGTTAAATCAAGCAGATCAAGAAAAAACGACATCCACCAATGATCAGAACCATTGGCCAAATCGACCATCCGACGATTTCCCGACGCCGGAAAACTTTAACCTGGGTAAATTGGGAAGCGGCCAGTTCCCAGACGATGCCAGGACGATCCAATCAGCGCTGAGATAAAGCCGTCCGAGTCTGAAGCGAGAATCGGCATTCCAGGCGCAGCGGCAACCGCGGTGGGGTCAACGATCCCGGCCAGATTGACTTGCTCAGTTCCATCTATGGCCACGCGCCAAATCGACCGCGGGGTAGCTGCTGTAAGAACAATCAGATGGGTCGCGTCCATCCAATGAACGGAACTAATTGTTCCGCCACTCCAAGGGAGTTCGATCGGGGCTTCGACCCTGACCCTTGGATCCATTCCGTTGCTTAGCCAGACAACGCGAGAGAGATAAAGCTTGCTTGAAATCGAATCAGCAACCGCGAAGGCAGCCCGGCTTCCATCACGAGAAATTCGGAATCCTTGCACCGTGTGACCAATAAGCGGCTGGGCTAAGACCGGTACCGAATTTCCATCTGGAGCAATTACATACACCTGGGTCTGAGTGGGCGTATTTCGCACGGCCCAAAGATTTCCATCCGAATCCCACGAAGGAGCCACCCAGTTAGCGTTCGAAATCCCAGTGGCTCTCAAGTCAAATGGTCCGTCCAACGGGCCAGAAATTAGCGATCCCTCCGGTGTGATACCGGCAATCGTGCTCCCATCCAAAGAGATCGAAGCGTTGCTAAATTGTGCAATGTCCACATTCGCGTTGCTCTGAATCTCCTTAACGGTCGGCTTCGCTAGCAGATCTGAAATGCCTATGAGCCCGTTGTCGTCGATTCCGTACGCCGCGATATCGCCTGTTAGGACGTCAGGTGAGAAACTCGAGTAGGCAAATCTAGATTGAGTCTCACCAGCACCGGGAAGAATGAGCGGCACTCCACCAAGGGTAATTCGAACTGCTGCCACTTCGGCCAATTGCTTCAATGTCCAAATTATTTGGGCACTCATCGCCTGGCGATCTGCAACTGCGAAAGGCACATTTGGCAAGGTGAGATCAACATAGGCCACCCCTTGTTGCACTGGTACGGAGCCGGCGAGAAGAGAGGTTGCGAATGGGATTGCCGTAGTGACTGCGGGAGACAACCATTGCGTTGGCCCCGCGAGCAGAGCCCTTATGAGCGATGTCGCGATGCCAACATTTACCGGCAAGTAAACTGAATCGGGAACAACATTGTGTTTTGACAAGTTCAGGAAGTAAATGTTCATTTGACGATAGGCTCGCGCAACATCGGACTCCGAGAGTGCACGTCCGTCTGCCAGCGAGGAAATACGCCACTGTCCACCGACCTGTCGCACCGAAAAACTCTCTGAGAGAACCATGCTGGCTGGAGAGTTCTCGTAATGCCCCTGCTGGTCGATCGTGCCGACTTGACGGCCGGAATAGGTATAGGTGTCCTCTCCCCTAGGTGGGTGCGCAAAGACAACTTGTAAATTGTCTGCGTAGATTCTTACCCCCGCCTCGGGACGCCATAAACTCCTCGCCTCAGGAGCGAGATAAAGGCGGGAAGTAGCGTAATCACCTTGATCACCAGCGATAGCCGCTAGAAACTCGTTAATCAGCGTCTCCGGATTGGCGTTTGGCGTTGGCGGCGACACGAGGGTGCGAACAAAATCTTGCGATGAAGGAGCATAGGCCTCCGCGCCGTATGAGACGGCGCCTGAATCAGGAATATGGCTCAAGCAACCCGTTAGCGATAACACCACAACTCCTACGGCGATGATTCGACCAATCCTCATCTGGCCCTCAAAGGCTCTAGCGTGATTGGAGATTCGGAGATAAGGCCGCCGGACAACAGTGGAATAGTCAGCCTCATGTGCGTACCTATTCCTGGTTCGCTCCAAATATCAAGCCAGCCAGAGTGCAAGCGAGCATCCTCCAAGGCGATTGAAAGCCCGAGGCCCGTGCCACCTGATGTGCGCGCTCGGGCCGGATCTGCTCGCCAAAAGCGGTCGAACACCCTTGAAACCTCGTCCGGAGTCATGCCTGGGCCCTGGTCAAGAACACCGATCGCAAATGCCGAATCGGTGACAACCAGAGTTACCTCAATCGGCGACTCGCCATACTCCAAAGCATTCGACAGTAAGTTTCGCAAAATCCGATTGATGCGCCTTGAGTCGACCTCGGAAATCACCGGATCAGGCGGAAGCTTTTGGACGAACTGACTGCCTCGCGTTTCAGCTACTGGCGTTAAGGCATCTACGGCAGTAAGAACGAGTTCACGAATATCGGCATGATCAATTTCGAGAGTGGCCACTCCGGCATCAAACCGACTTATCTCAAGGAGCTCTGCAAGCAAGGCTTCAAAACGGTCAAGCTGAGCCATTAGCAATTCAGCACTGCGAGCCACGGCCGGCTGAAAATCTTGGCGCGATGCATGAAGTACATCAGAGGCCATGCGAACCGTCGTTAGTGGAGTTCTCAGTTCGTGCGATACATCAGATACGAATCGCTGCTGGAGTTGTGAAAGATTCTCCAGAGCATTTATTTGCTCTTGCAGCGATAGAGCCATCTCGTTAAATGATCTAGCAAGCACAGCTAGATCATCTTGACCATGCACCGCCATCCGCTGCTCCAACTCGCCAGCGGCAATGCGCTGTGATAGCCGCGCAGCAGCTCGTACCGGAGCCACCACCTGACGGACGACGAGAAATGTGATCGCGCAAAGGAGGAGAAGGAGAGCCGCCCCCACGGTCACAAGAGCACGCATCACCAAATCGAGCGTCGCGGCCTCGGCAGTTGTGGCGAAGAGCGAATAGAGTTCATAAGTTCCGGCGCCTGGGATATCAATCTTGGATCCAACGCCGATTCCTGAAACCGATGTTCCGTTCACGTAGCGAATGCGAAGGTATCGCCACGCTTGACGCGCAGATCCCTCAACCGCCCTACGCAAATCCATTGGGATCGAGGCCGCATCGACTAGATTCGACGTTCTATCTAAGGAAAAACTCTGATCTGCTCCAGGGCTCCGAAGAAGAACCAAGTCGCTTTCTCCGGGAGTTGCTGCATTTGCGGCTAAGTATGAGATGACTTGGTCAACCAGTGGCGATATCCCTTGAAGGTCGCTTTGATCCGCAGCGCCGAGCCTAGACTGAGCCTGATTTGCGACTGTGGCCGCTTCCACCAATGACGCCTCGACCTTTGTGTGCATAAGGCCGCCTGTCACCCTAGAGAGAAGCGCCGAGCCAAGTAACCAAATGACCGCCAACGATAAGACGAAGGTCATCGTTACAATCCGAAACGCAAGTGATCTGCGCCAGAAATGGATCGGTTTCACTTTCGTGGCCACTAATGCGTCGTGCCCGCCTTGTACCCAATTCCCCGCACGGTCACGAGGATTTCGGGCTGGTCTGGATCGCGTTCAATTTTTGCGCGAAGGCGTTGCACGTGGACATTGACCAAACGAGTGTCTGCTGTGTGTCGGTAGCCCCAAACCGTTTCCAGCAACTCATCACGAGTGAAAACCTTGCCAGGGACACGGGCGATCGTATTCAGTAGATCAAATTCCAAGGGCGTCAAACCGATGGCCTCGCCTTCTCTGCTCACCTGATGGCCTTGGACATCGATGCTCAAATCTCCGATCCGAAGAAGAGCCGTCTGGGCGGGTTCCACTCGGCGAAGGCAGGCTCGCACCCGAGCAATCAACTCGGGTCGACGCGGCGGCTTGATTATGTAATCGTCGGCGCCAGCATCAAGCCCAAGAACGACATCTTCAGGCTCGCTCTTGGCTGTGAGCATGATGATCGGGACGGCAGAGATTGACCTAAGGCGCCGACAGACTTCAATTCCATCAATTCCAGGCAACATTAGATCCAAGAGCACCAAATCGGGAGGATGCGACGAAAAGGCTTTCATAACCTCTTCCCCATGTTTAACCAGGTCAATCTCAAAACCCTCGCTCGCAAGGATTATGCCTAACATCTCGGCTATGTCAGGCTCGTCCTCAACCACCAATATGCGACTCATTAGCTACCGTTATCCCAAGAGTTGAGGTACTTGACTTGAGCCGGCGTGAGTACGTCGAGGTCAACGTGCATACTCGCCAGTTTCAAGCGCGCAACTTCCTTATCAATTTCAGTTGGTACCTCATAGACACCAGCATCTAATGACGGAGCATTCTCAACGAGCCATTCGGCCGTCAGCGCTTGGTCAGCAAATGACATATCCATTACCGCTGCCGGATGACCTTCAGCCGCCCCTAAGTTAACTAGGCGACCTTCAGCTAACAGCAGTAACCGACGCCCGTCTCTAAGAACGTACTCATCGGTTTGGTGACGAATTTTGGAATTTTTGGCTACTGCATTCTCCTCAAGCCATTTGACGTCGATTTCGATATCAAAGTGCCCTGAGTTAGCAAAAATAGCGCCGTCTTTCATCACCGCGAAATGCTCTTCGCGGAGTACGTCGCGATTACCAGTCACAGTGACGAAGATGTCGCCGATCGCCGCCGCCTCCGTCATCGGCATTACTCGATATCCCTGCATTTTCGCATCGAGCGCCTTGGTCGGGTCGATTTCGGTTACAACCACATCAGCTCCGAGACCCTTTGCACGCTCTGAGACGCCTTTGCCGCAGTAGCCATACCCAGCGACCACGAACACCTTGCCCGCGATCAGAGTATTAGTGGCACGAAAGATTGCATCAATCGTGGATTGCCCGGTTCCGTATCGATTGTCAAACATGTGCTTGGTGTCGGTGTCGTTCACGGCGACCATAGGGAAAGTCAACGCCCCGTCCTTGGCCATCTGGTGAAGTCGGATCACACCTGTTGTTGTTTCTTCGCACCCCCCACGTACCCCTGGGAGAAGTTCTCGCCGCTCAGTATGAAGCGTGTTGACCAAGTCGCATCCATCATCAAAAACCTGATGTGGGGCGATATCCAAGGCTGCGTTGATATGACGGTAATAGCCATCGCGATCAATCCCGTTACGGGCAAAAACGCTGATCCCATACTCATGAACGAGTGCCGCCGCAGTGTCATCTTGAGTAGAAAGCGGATTTGATGCACAGAGCGCGATGTCTGCCCCACCAGCTTTCAATGCGCGCATCAGGTTTGCCGTCTCTGTTGTGACGTGCATGCAGGCTGCAATTTTAACGCCAACAAAAGGTTGATCTTGTTCGAAACGTTCGCGGATTTGGGAAAGAACAGGCATGGACCGTTCTGCCCATTCGATTCGTTTGCGGCCGGATTCCACAAGAGAGGGATCTGCAATGTCATGTTTTGGGAGAGTCACTAGGTCGAGCCTTTCGGACAAATTGAGGGTTCTCGGATTGGCGCCTCGTTGGTTATCTGCTAACCGTAGGCGGTAGACCAGCAAAATCAGGAGTGTCGTTGGCTAATATGACACAATCTTGTAATATTTGGCTGTGTTGAGTGCAGATCAGGCGGCTATACGACTCAACTCGACCGCGCGAATCGTGCGGTATCGAGAGAAATTGGGACTCTTAGGGCCAATGCGCGAGCCTCGACGGCATCGGCGCTTTACCGAAGCTGACCTGGCCGCTCTGCGCCTAGCTGAAGCTATCGAGCGCAACTACGGGGTGTCGCCAAGTGAACTCGCATTTGCACTACGAGCTCTAACCACTCCCGCCTTAGCTGGAAGAATTCAAGCGCTGGCAGAGATGACCAGCCGACTGGTGGCCAGCGGCGCCGTGCTCAACTTTGAGCAGCAAAAAGCTCTTGCACTGTTGTCTGATGCGAAATCTTCTAACCCGGCTGGACCTGGGCCTAACCGAGGCACTGTCGAAATGGAATCAGTACTCCCAAAATTACAAAAGGCGTAAAACGAAACGTCATGCGCCGTTAATTCACCCTTCTCTATCGATATCTGGCTCAAGATAAATCAAAGTGGCCTTGGGTACAGCACTTCGAATCCGCACCTCGGCTGCGTCAATCGCGCGAGCAATGGAAAGCGCAGTCGAATCATGTCGAATTGCAATCTTGGCTGCTACCAATATTTCATCGGGACTCAAGTGCAGGGTCCTCAAATGAATAACTCGCTCCACTTGGTCGGTCTCTAGCAGGGCGTTATGGATTTTAATTGCATCACTCGACGAGGCAGCCTCTCCAAGTAAGAGGCTCTTGCTTTCGATTGCCAGAACAACCGCCACGCTGATGAGAAGCACGCCAATCAACAAGGTCCCTACTCCGTCAAGAACCGGAGCATGAAACACGATGGTCGCCCCTACGGCTAACGCGGCGATTATCAACCCAACCAGAGCCGCGAAATCTTCCAGCAAGACAACAGGTAACTCAGGCGCCTTTGCTTGCCTTATGTACGCAGCCCAACTCAACTCTGCTTTCGCAACACGACCGAGCGCATAGGCCGTGCGCAATGAAATTGATTCGAGAAGAAGCGCTACCGCGAGAGTTGCCAACGCCCAACCAGGCGAGGTTATTTCATGTGGGTGTCGTAGTTTCTGGGCGCCCTCAAAAACGGCAAAGAGCCCACCAACCGAAAAAAGCACAATGGCGACGAGAAACGAGTAGATGTATCGGTCTCGGCCGTAACCAAAAGGGTGCTCGGCCGTGGCTACCCGTTTGGATCGCTTCCCTCCGATGATAAGCAAGATCTGATTTCCTGAATCGGCCACCGAGTGCACGCCTTCGGCAAGCATGGAACTTGAACCCGTGAAAGCGAACGCGAGAAACTTGCTAACTGCGATAGCTAAATTAGCGGCCAGGGCGACAACTACTGCGGTACGACCTTCCGAGGGCCCACTCATTCGCTCTTAACCTTGTCGTGTACGCGCTTGGTCGATCAACATAACCGGGATGTCATCCCTAATTGGGTATGCGAGCGCACAACCGGTACAGCACACTTCGTCCCCGATCACTTCGATGGACGCGTGGCAGCTAGGGCATGCCAATAACTCCAACAGTCTTGGATCTAAGCTCATCATTCCCTCACTAACGAAAGCACTTCGTCGCTGATTGCGTGCATCTCATCTTCGGTGATCGCCTCGGCATTGAGTCTTAAGAGCGGCTCCGTGTTTGACGCACGCAAATTGAACCACCAATCCTCCGCCGACACAGTCATCCCATCTAAGAAGTCCATTGTCACTCCGGCTCGAGGCTCAAATTCGACCTTAACTCGTTCGATGCTCCTTTGGGAATCAGTGACCTGCGAATTGATCTCACCGCTGACTACATAGCGATCATACGGCTTAAGGATTTTTGATAGTGACTCAGTCGAATTGCCAAGCGCTGAAATTGCATATAGCGCGGCAAGCATTCCAGAATCTGCATTCCAGAAATCAGCGAAGTAAAAGTGCCCTGAGTGCTCTCCCCCAAAGACAGCTCCGGTAGCAGCCATTTCCGCTTTAATAAACGAATGGCCTACTCGAGTCCTGACTGGTGTGCCGCCATTTTCGATAATGACCTCAGGCACCGCTCTCGAGGTGATTAGATTATGAATAATCTTGGCACCCCTGTGCTTTTGAAGTTCGTACTTGGCAATCAGGCAACAGAGGGTAGACGGGCTGACAATATCTCCGATTTCATCGACGATAAAACATCGATCGGCATCTCCATCGAAGGCAAGCCCAATATCGGCACCATTCGCCTTTACGGCCGCCTGAAGATCTCGTAGGTTCGCTGGATCCATCGGATTGGCTTCGTGATTCGGAAAAGTGCCGTCCAGCTCGAAGTAGATTGGAATTACTTTCACTGGCAGGCGACTCAGAACTTCCGGCACAGTGTGCCCAGCCATTCCATTGCCAGCATCGACAGCAACCACCAATGGGCGGATGTTCGCAAGATCGACAAGCGAAATAAGGTGAGTCGCGTAATCCGAGAGGATGTCGCGAGTGAGCGTTTTGCCGGTTGGGCCACTCCAGACCGGAACTCCAGAAGCGAGTTCGTCCCGGATTGGTCGAAGGCCGGAATCTTGTCCCACCGGCGCAGCACCCGCGCGGCACAACTTGATGCCGTTGTATTCGGCGGGGTTGTGGCTAGCCGTGAACATAGCCCCGGGTAAATTCAACGTCCCTGAAGCGAAATACAACTGATCGGTCGAAGCCAGCCCGATCCGCAAGACGTCGGCTCCTTGGGAATTTACGCCATCTGCAAAAGCTTGTGCTAGTGAAGGGGACGAGGGTCGCATATCTTCACCAACTACTACGGCGCCTTTATGTGCACCTAGCAAGCGGACAAACGCCGCCCCCACTGCGAATGCTAATTCGGTCGTTAATTGTTGGGGAACCTTGCCGCGTATGTCGTAAGCCTTTATGACCGCATCAAGGAGATTCGCCTCAAAACCACTCATGAATAGAGCCTAGCCGGGATGTGCAGCGCAGAGATTTAGTTCGTCGGAGGAAGGGCCCGCAGATGCCCGCGTCGCCCAATTTCTGGAAGTGACTCGTCGCTTCGGCGTAGGTCAGTCTTGGCGGTCTCTCGGACAGCTTCAGCGATTGCCATAAGGTCTTCGTCGCTAGGCATTGGTTCTGAGGATGGAGCTGATAGACGCATAACCTCCCAACCGATTGGAGCGGTGAGTTTCTCGCTGTGAGGTCCGCAAAGGTCATAACAGTGCGGCTCTGAATAGGTTGCCAGCGGACCCACCACGGCTGTCGATTCAGCGTAAACATAAGTCAGCGTTGCTTCAGCCACGCGATTGCATGCCGTACGTGAACAACGACGAACTGTCATAGGCGTGACCGTATCGCAGCCGTGAGCTAACGCGGCATACCCACGCCGACATCAGCCTGCGGTACCGCCATGGTCGACTTTCCAGTCATGCTGAGCGAGCGAATTGGAGATGTAGTGAGGCCAGAGTTGCTTCGAAAGAGGCTGGCCGCATAAATGCTCTTACCGACGGGATGAATTCTGACGCCGATGACTCCGGTTGTGGACTTCTTTGGTGCCCACGAAACGACGGTATTTGCTGGAATTACCAGAACCTGCGTTGTCGGTGTTGGGCTAGCACCGGTAGCCGAAACCTGGACGCTTGCGTCAATTGGAGAGAAGAAGGTGTAGTGGGTTCCATTAAAACTGGCGTCGATCGCATCAGAGGACAACACTGGTGTACTGGCCGTCCAGGCAATATCGCTACCACCGGTGAGCGCAATACTGGAGAAGACACCGGCCACTACTGGAGAATCAGCGGTGACAACAAAAGAGTAAACCGATGACGCAAGCGCCGCCGTGACTGTTATGTCCTTGACCACGCCCGCTTTCAGCTCAATATGGTCCAACCCCAAGGGCGTAAAGAAATCTCCAGCACCGCTTACATCGACCCGGACGGACGCATCGACTCTCGGCGAAAGCAGCCTGAGGACTCGACTGTCCGACACCGGAGTCGAAGTGGAAGTCTTCTTCTTAGACTTAGAAATTGGCGCCGTAATGATTGGTGTTTGTGGAACTCCAAGCAGAACGAAATTCTTGGCGGGCTCAATGCCTGGCGGAACATAGTCTGCTCCGAATTGGGTCAAGCCCTGTGACCTTTGATCAAATAGCGAAGCAGCCACTCGACCTGATTGCACTAGGACATGAATCGCCAGCGCGCTCACTCCTGGCGCAACAGAATCAAGCCCGACGCGGATACCGCTCTGAGCCGGAACCACCACTGGATAGGTGGGAACTGGGCCCTTATCACTCCAGGCAAGAATTGTCGCCGTGGCATCCCCATGGCTTGCATTGGAAAGTATTAGTTGGTCTTGACTGTTTAAAGCAGCCGACCCGCCAACGAACCAATATGACGTATCTACCGAAGGACACTTCAAGCCAGATACTGCGGACGTGGAATCGAGTTGAGTGATCCCACCCGACGAATTGTCCACGATGTGCGGATTCCCAGACACTGGCCGAGAAGTCACGGGATCACTCGTCGTAAACGGTCGATCCTTTACTCCCTTTGGTAATTTGCCAAGCGGGCTGACCGAGATATTTTCACCGTTCAAGGCAATGGTGGCTCCGTGTGCTGAAGCGGGACAGATTATTGACGGGGCTTCCGTTGCAATTCTGCTCACCTCGATGAATGTTCGAGACACACGAGCCTGAACCACGCTAAGACCAGTCACGATGACTAGAAAAATTACGAGCAGCCGCCAACGCATCAGGCCACTTCCTGGTCTGGTCTATCTCGCTTTTTACGTCCACTTGGCAGAATGAATATCAACAAGCCAAGAACGAAGAGAAATTGCAGTGAGATGCCGGCCCGTCTTTTCGTACTGTCGTGGACTATTAAAACTCTGCCGGGTTTTGTGACACCAAATGCAGTTGCCCAACCGTATGCGTAGGATCGAGTTAGTTGCACGCCATCTTCAAGTGCTCGCCAACCAGGATCGTTTCGATCAGCAATAACGATCCGGCCAGGTTTCTTAATATCGACCCCGGCCCCGACGCGATCTGAAGGCAAAGCGGCGACGTATCCCTTGTCATTCATGAAGCGAACCCGCGAGGTAACCCCGCCAACCTTCCACAAGATTCCGCGGGCCGTGGACGAAACTCTCGAAAGGCCACCGACGCCGTCGATGCTGCGTAAGAGTGATTGGTCAATAGGCGCTGCCAGGAAAACATAACGGATGGCAAGCAGACCCAACCGCACACTCGTATTCTGGGTTCCGCCTGCTACCAGAGCAGCCACAGTGTTGTCCAAGACAGGAACCGAGCCGCCAATTAATTCAGCATCCCCAAGTTGCAGCGGACGGTCGCGAACAATCGCATACCTGGCGTCGCCTAAGTGGCCTTCAAGAAGCAGAGTGCGTGGGTGTTGTTCTCCCTTGCTGGCAGCTTGAATGAATGCGGGCACTACAGCCGTACGATTGGCTCGATTCTCTGAAACCGCCCCTGGGCCAACAAACCAGACTGACATGGCAAGCGCCGATACAGCAAGAATTACAACCATGACTGCGGTCCCCACATGGTCACGGCCGACGCCCCTGCTGGACAACTGGCTAGCGAAGCCATTCGCGGTCAACACGCCTGCACATAAGAGAACGATTGTCACAGAAAGGGTGAGCGAACCAAGCCACGGCGTCATTGCTCGTACGCTGCCCTGACCAGAAATACGGACCGCCGAAAGTGGAACTGCTAAAGCCAGAATAGACAGGCTGACAAGCAACAAGTGTCTGACTTGGTATCGATTTGCGGCCACTCCCAAACTCATTACGAGTAGCGCACAAAGCCCGGCGCCGATCCAATATGGCGGGGCACTCAATCCGCCTGGCGATAGCAGAACCAACCCAAGTGCATGCCCGCTCTCGATCCGAAGTCCCGGATCTTGGATCCAGAGCGTGGGATGAATAAGCGCACTGAGGCTCCATGGAAAAAGCACGGCAAGTGGAGACGCTAACAATGGCGCCAAGCGGAGCGCTCTACCACGTAGCAAATCACGACCGTCGGTTCGATACGCCACCACAAGGGAAAAAACGAGCGTGATTAGCAGAAGCAACGCAAAAATTGGGGCAAATGCAATGACAATCGATGAAAGAAGCCCAACGCTCCAAATCCTTCGCCACGAAACCTTTTCAATCTCTAGTAGCGGTTTGGCAACCAGAAGCAGTAGCGGCAGAAGCCAACTAATCACGACAATCGATAGATGTCCATCGACAATGCCAGTAACCACCGAGGGCGACAAGGCATAGAGCACGCTGGCTCCGACGCGAAGCCACCGTTCGCTGGTCACCTTACGCATCAAGGCGTACATAGCTGCCGCAGACGCTGGAATTGCGACTAAAAAAAGAAGCGTAATCAGAAGCGGCGCCTTACCCGCTACCGCAAGCCCCGCTAAGGCGAGGAAGGGAAGCCAGGGTGGAGCAGCAACGGCAGAGCCGAGCGATACCGGGTGCCACGAGTTAAGGTAAATGGAAAGAAAATCGCCAGAACCATTTGGAGCTGGAAGCAGTGCGCCGCCAGCGAGAGCGCCAAGCCGATTCCGCCCGGCCACCAAGGCTAATCCCGCTAAAACAATGCTCATTGCCACGACCGGACGTAGCAACACCTTACGAACTACCGAACGCCCCGCGTCTTGGAGCACATCTTCGTAGTCCTCCGTTGAAATTCTCATACGCGCATCATCGAAGGAGGTGGATGGTGCAGCGAGCGGTGCGGCGCCGCGAAAAACGAGTGCTCGAAACGCATCAAAGGAGGAACGAATCAGCTCCCGGTTTGGCGCGAGAAAGCGATTGACTGAATTGGCCGGCAGCAACCGTAATTTCTTCCGCTTCTTCCTAGCCGAGCGAATCAGATCGAAACGTGTGAGCACCAGTACGAGCGCCGCGGTTTCATCGGCAGCATAGCCCGGTAATTTCGCTAGAAAATATCCCACTGCACGTAACGCGGTTGATACCGTCAAGCGAAGAAGCTCAGGCACAAATCGCAGGCTTGAACAATTAACTAGGAGTACGTAATTTGCATTGCGTCTGTCCAACAAGTGGGGGCGGTGAAACACTGCGCCATCGACGTCGATCTTACGCCGCTCGGTTGCCGCTGCCTCGGCATGGATACCAACCGCTTCAGTAACACAGATGGCTCGATGGCCGGCTACATGGGCGCGCCAGCCAAAATCGACGTCATCACGGAAAAGGGACAGGTGTGGGTCGAAACCTCCCAGTTCATGAAGGACGTCTGCGCGAACGAGCATGCCTGCAGTGCTAACTGAGAGGACTTCCCGGACCCCATCGTGTTGTCCTTGGTCACGTTCTCTACGCTCGAGTCCGGTCCAGCGCGCCCCATTGCCGGCGATGGATATGCCAACTTCGAGAAGGTGTTCGCGATCATGCCACCCGCGCAATTTCGGTCCGGCAATCGCCACACTCGGATCCGCAGTAGCCGCGGCAAGCAACAGCTCGAGCGCATCGGGGGCGGGCGCAAAGTCATCATGAATTAGCCAGAGCCACTCGTGAGCGGAACCAGGCTCAGTTCCCGCCCAATCTGGAGACTCCACGAGGGCCAAATTTATTGCCTCGCCGAATCCGCAGTCGCGATCGGCTGCGACTACCTCAACGCCTGCGTAATCAAGAATTTCTCTAGTGCGGTCAGTTGAACCGGTATCAACGGCGATGATTCGATCGGGCGACTTGGTCTGCGAATTGAGCGCGATAAGAACCTCAGGAAGCCACCTCGCCCCGTCGTGGGTCACCAGCACGGCTAGAACGCGCGGCTGGGTGGGGGTCGACTCGAAGTTGGACATACCGAGCCCACCCTAGATGGATGGAATGAAATGACCGAACGCGCCAGGTTTTGAAGTCAGACTGCTCGGCGCTTTAGGCGGCGCCGTTCGCGCTCGGACAGGCCGCCCCAAATGCCAAAACGCTCATCTTTGCCAAGGGCGTACTCCAGGCATTCGGCTCGAACATCGCACGAGAGGCAGACACGCTTTGCTTCGCGTGTTGATCCGCCCTTCTCAGGAAAGAAGGCCTCCGGGTCGGTCTGGGCACATAGTGCTCGCTCCTGCCAGGACAGTTCTTCGGTGTTCTCGGCGATGAGCGCAAACTTTTCGCTCACGTCGTACCTCCTACTCGCTCCGCAATTCGCGGAGATCTGCCGACCAACGGTCGGAAAGCGCTATACGAATTACACGCGTGTTATTCCGCCAAGTCAACCCATCGGGAGGAACTTCTGCGAATTAACCGACATTTCGGGCACAAGGGTGGAAATTCCCGGAATTACGCTTGGATACTTGACATGGAACGAATTCTCACCCTCTCAGGGGGAATTGGCGGTGCCCGTTTTCTCCGCGGTCTTCGCGCCGTCGCCCCGGAGTCACTGATTCAAGTCATAGCAAATACTGGAGATGACATCACCCTGTACGGACTCAAGATTTGTCCCGATTTAGACACACTTATGTACACCCTTGGTGGGGTCATCAACGATCAGACTGGGTGGGGTCGCGAGGGCGAAACTTTTCAGACTAAGACTGAACTTGCCGCATTCGGCGCTGGCCCGACTTGGTTCGGACTTGGCGATCGAGACCTAGCAACCCATTTGATTCGCACCGAGATGCTCAATGCTGGGTATTCGCTTACCGATATCACAGCGGCTCTTTGCAAGAGGTGGGAGCTCGGCGTAGAAATTTTTCCAATGTGTGATGAGAGAGTCGAAACGCATATTCAAATTACAGACGGCGAAGGCACTCGGTTCATCCATTTCCAAGAGTGGTGGATCCGCTATGGAGCACAGATCCCTGCAGAGAAAATTGTTGCGCTTAATGTGGCGAGTTCGCGTCCAGCAAAGGGTGTGCTCGAGGCAATTGCAGATGCAGATCTGATTATTTTCCCGCCGAGCAATCCCGTTGTCTCAATCGGCATTATTCTTCAAGTTCCTGGCATTTTGAGCGCTCTGAAAAATACCAAAGCACCGATCGTCGGTATCTCACCAATAATTTCAAATGCGCCGGTACGCGGTATGGCAGACAAATGTCTTGAAAGCATCGGAGTTGAAACCAGCGCGGGTGCTGTTGCCGCACTCTATGGTGCACGATCCGAGGGCGGGCTACTCGATGGTTGGCTCGTCGATTCCAGCGATGCATCGACGGAAGTACCTGGCATCGAGATGCGGGCTATGAACCTTTTTATGAACGACGCTGACTCAACTCAGAGCATTGCTCGTCAAGCCTTGGATCTTGCGCGTTCAAAGAGCAGACAAAGGACTTGATCGTGAACTCATTTTCCATAATTGGAATCGAAGATCTGCCAGAATTCACAAAGGACGATGATTTGGCAGCGCGAATAGTCGCTCACTGCGATCTCCAAGACGGCGACATTCTCGTGATAACAAGCAAAGTGGTGAGCAAAGTCGAGGGCCGTATTCTGCCTGCACCAGATCGAAAAGCTGCTATCGCAAGTGAAACTGTGCGCGTAGTTGCGGCCCGCGGTGAAACCATAATCGGCCAAACACGACACGGTTTTGTAATGGCCGCAGCCGGTGTTGATGCTTCGAACTTGCCAATGAATCAAATCGCTTTGCTTCCCGAAGACCCCGATGCCAGTGCCCGAAAACTCCGCGCTGAACTGTCGGCAGCCACTGGAGCGAAGATCGCAGTGCTCATCACCGATACTTTCGGCCGACCTTGGCGAAACGGGCTCGTTGATCAGGCTATAGGTTGCGCGGGGCTATCAGTGATGGATGACTCACGCGGCAAACAGGATGCGTTTGGCAACGAACTGCAGGCAAGCGTTGCTGCGGTTGCCGATGAAATTTCTGCAGCGAGCGAATTAGTAAGAAGAAAGCTCTCACAGGTTCCCGCGGCGATAGTGCGGGGGCTGGCGCATTTCGTGACGACCGAGGATGGCCCGGGGGTTTCGCCACTACTTCGTCCGCCCGAGACTGACATGTTCAAGTTGGGTCATCGAGAGACCATAACTTCGCGGCGCACAATAAGGGATTTTTCAGATCGCCCAGTAGATGATTCGATCATCAGGGAGGCGATTGGTGCGGCAATCACGGCCCCCGCACCGCACCACAGCACCCCCTGGCGGTTCGCCGTGATCAAGAGTCCGGATAGGCGAACAGCACTACTTGATGCCATGACCGAGGCTTGGCGAGAAGATCTTCGAATGGATGGTTTTCCCGCGGAAAACATCGAGGCAAGAGTGCACAGAGGAGCTTTTCTCTACTCTGCGCCAGTGCTGGTCATTCCCTGTTTGATAACTGCGGCTAGGCACGAATACCCGGATAATTCCAGGGCAGACGCCGAACACGCGATGTTCACACTCTCCAGTGGCGCGGCAATCGAAAACTTCTTGCTGCTATTGAATTCTGAGGGTGTCGGTAGCGCGTGGGTCTCAGCGGCACTGTTCTGTCCGTCAACGGTTACGGACGTCCTTGGTCTTGATCCGAGTTGGCAACCACTAGGCACGATTGCTGTTGGATATGGGTCAGCGTCACCAAAGCCCAGGCCGAAAAGGGAAATCGACGAGTTCTACGTTCAGTACTGACTAATCCCAGTTGTAGGTGATCTTTTCAGCTCTAGATATCGCTTGCTTCTGCATCTGGTCAGCACTGACCAGAATCACAATGGAGGACTTCGATTCCATAGCCGCGGCAATCTGCTCCGGCAATAGATTAGAACCGAATGCCAAGACCCTAGAGCCTTCTGGAACCTGCCAGCGTTCGGCATATTCCAGTTCCGTTAACTTATTCATGGGTGCATAGAAATCGCCACATCGCCTTACCTCGGTGATGAAATCGATGAAGCCCTTTGGGGCCTCGGGCAACTTTCCCATTACTTGAAGCGAGCAGAAGATGGCATCACCCTCAAGGGGAGAGTTGCTTACGGTATAGGCGGCATCCTCGCGATTCAAAGCGACTTCACAACCAGTGGCCCAGATTGCAAGCAGCCAGACTACTTTGAGCCAATGTGCCGGAAGATCAAGATAGATCGAATCGTCCGACTCGACTTCGATCTCTTCGACCAGGAAATTGGCCGTCTTTGAAACCCAGTTGTCAAGAGATTTGTATGAAAGTTCGATGCGTTCATTTCCGTCGTAAAAGGTGACTGCCGGCAAAGATGGGATTTGTTTCACACGCTCAAGTAGGGATCGATAAGGGTTTGCATGCAGTGGCTCCACCTTGGCAAGGCTACCGGTAGCCTGGAACTCATGAGAGAGGCCATCCTTCTAGTCGGTGGACAGGGAACACGACTTCGTCCGCTGACCGATGACACGCCAAAGCCGATGCTCTCAATCGCGGGAGCACCGATCACGGCGCATCAGTTAGCGAAAGCGCGAGCCGCCGGAATCGATCGAATTATTCTCGCAACGTCATATCTATCCAATATTTTTGAGCCTTACTTCGGCGATGGATCCGAATTTGGGGTCGAGTTGGTCTACGCACTAGAAACAACTCCTTTGGGAACTGGTGGCGCGATTGCGAATGCTGGAAAATTTTTGATCAGCCCGGATGATTCACCAATCACCATATTCAATGGCGACGTGCTGAGCGGCCACGACTTAACTGCTCAGATTCGCCAGCATGTAGAAACCAATGCGGACCTAACTCTGTATCTAACTGAGGTTGCCGATGCCCGACCATTTGGCTGTGTTCCCAGCGATGACAGTGGCCGGATTACCGACTTTCTGGAAAAAATGCCAAACCCAATAACGAATCAGATCAACGCAGGGTGCTATGTATTTCGTAGATCGATAATTGAACGCATCCCGCGCGATGCAGTGGTGAGCGTCGAACGAGAAACCTTTCCCGAATTACTTAGTTCTGGCGCGAATGTGCGGGCGTTTGTGGATACGTCATATTGGCTCGATCTTGGTACCGCCCAGGCCCTAGTTGCCGGTTCCCGAGATCTTGTACTCGGCCTAGTCAATTCCGGAGCGGTAGCTCCGCATTCTGGTCCAGCTCTGATCGCCGCTTCTGCCAGCATCGATGCCTCAGCAGAGGTAGACGGCGGAAGTGCGATCGGCCGGGGCTGCAATATTGCGGCAGGGGCAAAGGTG
Source organism: Candidatus Nanopelagicaceae bacterium (assembly GCA_035530875.1). Classification (GTDB taxonomy): domain Bacteria; phylum Actinomycetota; class Actinomycetes; order Nanopelagicales; family Nanopelagicaceae; genus JANXYY01. The sequence continues at coordinate 1,334 of DATKUB010000043.1, read as the reverse complement.
AGCGGCTCTGTACTTCTCGACAATGTTCAAGTTGGCGCTGATGCGCGGGTTATCGACTCATACATAGGCGAAAACGTGCGGATCGGACCTGGGGCTATTCTGCGCGGGACGGCAATAGGTAGTGGCTCCACTGTCCTGGCGCACGAACAATCAGATCTCTGACCCTCCCGTGAGCGGCGGCTTGCCTCCCGTGAGCGGCGGCTTGCCTCCACCAATTCCGCCTTAAGAACAAATCTGTCAAGATTCGAGTGTGCGCCTTCCACTTTCGGATCGGCAATACGACCGATTCATGAGTTGGACTCTGCAGACCCTCACCCGCTTTCACAAGAAATTGCATAGAGCTTCAGGTGGTCGCATCGGACGCACACTCTTTGGGAAGGCACCGATCTTGTGGCTAATAATTCCGGGACGGGTCAGCGGAATCACTCACTTGACTCCATTGCTCTATGCCGATGACGACGATGGAAGTTGGATCGTTGCTGGATCGGCGGGCGGCAATTCGAAATCGCCGAATTGGGCGCTGAACGCAAGCGCAGCAGCATCGAAGCCTGAGACCGAGTGCTGGGTTGAAAGATCAGACGAGCGCGTTCGAATTCGCATCACCGAAATCTTGGATGATTCGGAACGAGCAAGCGCTTATAAGCGACTAGTCAGCAAGTGGCGTTTTTTTCAAAACTACGCGGAGCGGGCTTCACGCACCATTCCGGTTTTTCGACTTATTCCCGATGAGGCAAGCCGCCGCTCACGGGAGGCAAGCCGCCGCTCACGGGAGGCAAGCCGCCGCTCACGGGAGGCAAGCCGCCGCTCACCGTGAGGCAAGCCGCCGCTCACCGTGAGGCAAGCCGCCGCTCAGCAGCTGCGATTCTTTCGTCCGTAGCCGTGAGGGAGATTCGAACGTGCTGCATCCCGGCAGCCCCATAGAAGGTACCCGGGACTACCAATATTCCACGCTCCGCGAACCACTCAACCGTTGCCAGCGCCGCCTCACCCCGAGTCACCCATAAGTAAAGGCCGGCTTGGGAAAGTTCAATCGTGAAGCCGGCGTCAGCGAGCGCTCGGCTGAGAATTTCGCGACGTCGTAAATACCGATCACGCTGATTCACCACATGTTCGCTATCGCCTAGCGCAGCAATCATGGCCTCCTGCACGGGCGCGGGCATGATCATTCCGGCGTGCTTTCGAATCTCGAGAAGGCGCTGAATTAATCTCGAATCGCCGGCGACGAAGGCAGCCCGATACCCCGCCAGGTTGGAGCGCTTAGACATTGAGTGGATCGCAAGAACATTGGAGAGGTCGTCACCAGCCACATCAAGAATCGAAACCGGTTCTTCGTC
>DATKUB010000042.1:0-39096 GCA_035530875.1 Candidatus Nanopelagicaceae bacterium | reverse complement strand
GAATTAGTATTCGATGAATCCTATGCAGGAAACCCGCTGGTTAATGCTCTCTGTGTCGGAGTGATGCGCCACGAAGACATCAAGCTGGCTAAGGCGTCAGGAAACGGAAATCTCGTAGTGCTTTTCGGCGCCAAAACCGGAGGCGATGGAATTGGCGGCGCCAGTATCTTGGCCAGTGAATCTTTCGACGCTACTCATCCATCCAAACGTCCAAGTGTGCAAGTGGGAGATCCGTTTACTGAGAAGGTACTAATCGAATGTTGCCTTGAGATTTTTGCCGAAGACCTCGTTATCGGCATTCAGGATCTTGGCGCTGCTGGCCTGTCCTGTGCCACTAGCGAATTAGCTTCGGCTGGGACTGGCGGCATGCACGTGGTTTTGGATCGAGTGCCACTACGAGATCCAAGCCTTGCTCCAGAAGAAATCCTGATGAGTGAATCTCAAGAACGCATGTGCGCGATTGTCGAACCTTCAAAGATCGAACGCTTTCTTGAACTCTGTGCCAAGTGGGATGTCACCGCCACCGTCATCGGTGAAGTGAATGATTCAACGCGGCTTACCATCGAGTGGGAAAACGAAATTATTGTTGATGTACTTCCGCGGACAGTTGCCCACGAAGGTCCAGTGTATGAACGACCATTCATCGAGCCTGCCGAGCAGAAAGTGCTGCAGGGAAACGAGCCAACATCGATTCAACGCCCAAAGGGCGGCGGCGAACTTAGGCAGACTCTTCTTGATCTGATTTCATCTCCGAACCTGGCCGACAAATCATGGGTGACCGACCAATACGACAAGTATGTTCAAGGAAATACCGTCCTCGCCCAGCCAGAAGATTCTGGAATGATCCGAATCGATGAGGCAACCGGGCTCGGAGTTGCGCTTTCCACTGACGCGAATGCTCGTTGGTGTCGCCTCGACCCTTATGAAGGCACGCGATTAGCGCTGGCCGAGTCCTATCGAAATGTCGCGACTTCCGGGGCGCGGCCGTTGGCAGTAACTAACTGCCTTAACTTTGGATCCCCGGAGGATCCTGGCGTTATGTGGCAGTTCGAACGTGCAGTAACGGGCCTTGCTGACGCCTGTCTTGAGTTGGGCTTGCCGGTTACCGGGGGCAATGTCTCTTTCTACAACCAGACCGGAAAGGTCGCCATCTTGCCAACCCCGGTGGTCGGCGTACTTGGTGTCATTGCCAATGTTGCGGATCGAACGCCCATGGCATTCAATCGACCGGGACTTGGGATTTATCTGCTCGGCCAGACAGCGAATGACTTTGCCGGTAGCGAATGGGCCAATCTCCACGAACACCTGGGCGGGATGCCACCGCGGGTCGATCTTGACCACGAGCGTCGGTTGGCCAATGTGCTAGTCGAAGCGAGCAGCCGACATTTGGTTTCGGCAGCGCACGATCTCAGCAGTGGTGGGCTGGCGATTTCATTGGCGGAAATGACGATGGAAAAGATGGTTGGTGCCGAGATTTCACTCGACGGTGACCAATTCATCGGCCTTTTCAGTGAAACCCCTGGCCGGGTGCTGGTCGCTGTGGAAGATTCAATGAGTGAAGAGTTCCTGGCTCTGGCCGAAGGAGAGCAGATCCCGGTATCGCGGCTAGGCGTCACAGGCGGGTCAATTCTAAAAGTCGCTGGCCAGTTCGAAATTTCCCTCAACCAACTCGCCTCCGCTCACCAAGGCACCATCCCGAAACTTTTCGCCGGTGCCCGCTGAGCCATGGGGCGTGATGGTGCAACTCTGGCGGCGGTGAAACAGACTCTGGCCCAACTAGCTGCCAAGGCGCCAGGGAAGGCCATTGAGGTTCGGGTTCCCCCGTATGCCGCCATCCAGTGCGGATCAGGGCCGCGACACACCAGGGGCACCCCACCGAATCTTGTCGAAATGAACGCAGAAACTTGGCTGGCATTGGCTTCAGGAACCACGGCTTGGGATCAGGCAGTAGCAAGTGGTCAGGTGCGGGCAAGCGGCGCTCGCGCAGATCTGCATCAGTACCTTCCACTTTAAGTAGGATTCGACTATGGGTAAGCGCGGCGATGGACGGTTAAATCACGACTTACTAAACGGCGAAAAAGGCCCTCAGGACGCTTGTGGAGTATTTGGAGTCTGGGCCCCTGGCGAGGAAGCCGCAAAGCTCACTTTTTATGGACTGTATGCACTTCAACACCGCGGCCAAGAATCGGCCGGTATCGCCGCTAGCAGCGGTGAACGAATCCTGGTCTTCAAAGATATGGGTCTGGTTTCTCAAGTCTTCAGCGAAAGTGATCTGGCTACGCTGAAGGGACATCTAGCAATTGGCCACTGCAGATACTCAACTACCGGATCTAGTGTTTGGGACAATGCCCAGCCAACTTTGCGAGCCACTAACGAGGGTTCATTGGCACTCGCGCACAATGGAAACCTGACTAATACCGGGGATTTAGCAGAGCGAGCAACCAAAGAGGGGCTTGAGCTAAGTGGCGAAATAACAACCGACACGGAGATTATGACGGCGCTGCTTGCTGGGAGCCCACATAGAAGTGTCGAGGCGAGTGCGATTGAAGTTCTCCCTCTCCTCGAGGGCGCTTTCTCATTGGTATTTATGGATGAAACTAGTCTTTATGCTGCCCGTGATCGTCATGGGATCCGTCCTCTGGTGATTGGTCGTCTTGCTCGCGGTTGGGTTATCGCTAGCGAAACTGCAGCACTTGATATTGTCGGTGCCAGTTTCGTCAGGGAAGTTGAACCCGGTGAGTTCATCACCGTGGACGAGAGCGGATTGCGTTCGCAGAGATGGGCGGACCCAGTTCCAAAGGGCTGCCTTTTTGAGTATGTCTATTTAGCAAGACCCGACACATCGATAGCTGGTCGAGAAATTCATGCGACGAGAGTGGCGGTCGGGGAACGTCTTGCAATCGAGTTTCCAGCCGAAGCCGACATGGTTATTCCAGTGCCGGAGTCAGGGACTCCAGCGGCTGTTGGCTATGCGCGTCAATCTGGCATCCCATTTGGAATTGGGCTGGTAAAAAACTCATACGTAGGACGGACTTTTATCGAGCCAAGTCAGACAATTCGCGAACTTGGAATCCGGTTGAAGCTCAACCCACTTCGAGACATCGTGGCGGGCAAGAAACTGGTCGTTGTCGATGATTCGATTGTTCGCGGGAATACCCAACGGGCGATCGTTCGGATGTTGCGCGAAGCCGGGGCAGCTGAAGTCCATGTTCGAATCTCCAGTCCGCCCGTGAAATGGCCTTGCTTCTACGGGATAGATTTTGCAACCCGTGCTGAGTTGATTGCAAACGGTTTGGAAGTGGCCGAAATTTGTCGGTCCATAGGTGCCGACTCGCTTGGCTACGTATCGCTTGAGGGATTGATAGCGGCAACCACAATCGCAAAAGACAATCTATGCCGCGCATGTTTTGACGGCGAATATCCGGTGCCACTTTCTGATCCGCGAGCTATGAGTAAATTCATTCTGGAGACCAAGTCGTGACCAATCGAATTTCGTACACTGCTTCGGGAGTCGACATAGAAGCCGGAGATCGGGCAGTCGAGTTAATGAAGGCATCGATAAGGCTTGCTCAACGCCCAGAAGTGGTTGGCGGCATTGGCGGATTTGCTGGCCTCTTTGATGCCTCTTCGCTAAAAAATTATCGGAAGCCTCTCCTAGCCACCTCTACGGACGGCGTGGGAACTAAGGTCGAGATAGCTCGTCAGATGTCAGAGTTTGGAACCATCGGCGAGGACTTGGTCGCAATGGTTGTCGACGACTTAGTCGTGTGCGGCGCTGAACCACTGTTCATGACCGATTACATCGCGATCGGGAAAGTTATTCCGGAAAAGGTCGCCATGATCGTCGCCGGTATTGCTCGCGGCTGCGCTTTGGCGGGTACTGCGCTAATCGGTGGCGAAACCGCTGAGCACCCAGGTTTGCTTGAACCCGATGAGTTTGATTTGGCTGGAGCGGCGACTGGAGTGGTTGAGGAGGACCAACTGCTCGGCTCCCAGCAGGTACGTGCTGGCGATGTTGTAATCGCCATGACGAGTAGTGGCGTCCATGCCAACGGCTTCTCATTGATCAGGCAAGTAATTAAGCATGCTGGCTGGTCGCTGGATGATCAACTCCCGGAGTTGTCTGGCCCATTAGGCGCGGAACTATTGATTCCTACTCGCATTTACGCCCTCGATGCGCTGGCGCTCGCGAAGGACTCAGGGGCCAAGGTTCACGCCATGGCTCACATAACCGGTGGCGGCCTGGGTGCAAACCTCGCTCGAGTAATTCCAAGCGGACTTCATGCCGTCATCGATCGGTCATCCTGGGAATTGCCTGCCATCTTTAAATTGCTGGCTGAGGCCGGGAAGCTGGCCCACGACGAACTGGAGCGGACGCTCAATGTCGGCGTCGGGATGGTCGCGTTGGTGGATCCAGCTGGCGCGGATCGAGCGCTAGCGGTCCTGGCCGAGCGCGGACAGCGGGCTTTTGTAGCCGGTGAGATTGGCACATTGGAAGGGCCCGGTAGCGCCGCGTTGGTGGGCGGCTACCGAAACCAGTAATCTTGGCCTCCAGAAGATTAGATCCAACCGCCTGGGGGCTTGTCCTCCAGCCACGTGTCTAGAGGGGGTCGACGCCATGGGGCGCGGCCGTGCAAAGGCTAAGCAGACGAAAGTCGCGCGCGAGTTGAAGTACCACGCGCCCGAGACGGATCTTGAGCGTCTCGCGCGCGAGCTTCACGGTGAAGTCGACCCCAATAGCGAGGGTGTCGATGAGGACGATCCGTATGCCGAGGGGAATTGGCGCCCGAGGGCGTGATCCCTACGCCATACGTCGCATCGCTGCGCGTCTTTGAGCCGTTAGATTCATTTTCACCTTCGGAGCGAGAGCGTTGGCGCCGAGATGCGGTTCCAACCACCTCCCAAGACGAACAAGTGCTTGCGTTGCAGCGACTTCTGACGCCCGAGAGAGCAAATCATCAAGCCGATGGGGCATATTCCCTTGAAGTAGATGGTGAAATCTTCATTGCGCCTTGGTCGACCACGTCAAGATGTATTGAAGCGTTTGATGATTTTCGAAATTCACTTCCTGAAACGCTTATTCCGTTTTTCATTCCGCGCGGCACTGACGAGGCGTTGACCGTCGTCATAGATAGTGGAGATATTCCGCATATTCTCACCGAGACCTGGGTGATTCCGCCGCGCTGGTTTGCACTATTTACAGTTGAAGATCGAGCACGAGGGCTGGACAAGAACGGCCCTTGGATCCGGATGCGCACAACAATGGAGGGGGCCAGGCGTCGCGCCAGCATCGCTTTGCAGACCGTGTTAGCTGCGTTCGGTCCCGGGCAGGTAGCCGATGAACTAGAGGAATTGACTGACTGGTTAGAGTCTTTCGATCCGCATTCGATTGTTGAATGTGATTACGGTGGACTGGCGGGTTATCTCGACCAGAGCATTAGGGCTAGCGGTGGCTCCGGGATCGAGGAGGACACTAGTCTGGAAGATATTCGGTCGTCGCTGGCCGGCCTGGCCGCCGGTGATCCAGCCCAGGCCGGTAGCGGGTATGAGAGCCTTGTTGGGCGGTGGCGGGCAGTTGCGGCCTACGAAAATGCCATGTGAAATGGCGCGTGGCTGAGGCAGAAGACCTGCGCAAAGGCGTAGATCGGACCAAAATGGTGAGAAAATGCTGAATTAGTCGGCTAAACCCCTTGTGGTGGAGGTGTCAGCGACCCATACTTTTCTAGTCGCGCAACGGACTAAACGGACATAAGGCTGGAAGGAATGAGATAATGCAACGTCAGAACGACGCTGAACCGCTCCTAACCCCAGCCGAAGTGGCCAGCATGTTCCGGGTAGATCCAAAGACTGTGACGCGCTGGGCTAAGGCGGGCAAACTTACCTCGATCCGCACCCTCGGCGGTCACCGGCGCTATCGCGAGTCAGAGGTCAAGTCGCTTCTCAAAACTCTTCCTTAAGCGCCGCCCACCAATCGCGCCGCACGACCTACTCCTTCTTAGTTAGTTTCGCCCAATTCACGTTGCCAAGAGCGATCAAAGCCATCACCAGCAGCACTTCCAACCCCCAGGCGGTTGGCGACGTCAGGTATTTTTCAAAAAGGGCGCCCAACGAGGTCTCTCTAAGTGCATGCGCACCGCTCACGTAGACGCTGTAGCTGACGATTCTTCCGGCGCCAAAGGCAATCAGGAGTGGACGAAGGCGCACTTTGGCCATAAGGCCAGCGGCTTCAAAGAGTTGAGCTGATGACAGTGGTGAGATCAAGAACAAGGCGAGCACTGCAACCGATCGCCCTCGAGTTTTTGCCACCGCTTCGCCGGCCGCAGATACATTCTCGACGTAGCCCTTTGGAAGCCAGTGCCGAAATCGCCGGAAGGTCAGCGCAAGTAGAGCGCGTCCGGCAACTGCTGCAATAACCCCAATGACAACCAGCGCCACTGCCTGCGGATGCTTGCTTAGTACAAAGAAAACCAGAATTGACCAGGTTGGCGGGGCGAAGGCAGGGAGCAAATTGGCCAAGAAAACCACCAGGCCAGCCAACAGATACACGTTCACCTAGTTGAGGCTACGCGAGAGCGTGCACTGCCACACCTGAGCCTGCCCCTTCGCATTCCGGTCTGTCGCTGACCCATTTGGTAGAACCACGCTGACCGTATACCCTGGGGGGTATCCAAAAGAGGGGGTTTGCGACATGGAGGAGATCACAGTTCACGCGCTCGCCGAGGTTATTAAGGGCGGTTCAACTCGCGTGATTGATGTACGTGAACCGGTCGAATACCGGTCTGGTCATGTGCCTGGTGCCGAGTTGATAACCATGGCTACGGTCCCGCTGAGACTGGCTGATTTACCTAGGGCCGAAAAACTCCATGTGATCTGCGAATCAGGAGCGCGCTCGTATCAGGTCTGTGCTTACTTAGAAAATCATGGATACCAGGTGACCACTGTGACCGGCGGCACCGGCGCCTGGCGCATGAACGGCCTTCCAATCGTCCAAGGAATGAGCCCAAGATGAAAAACGATGAAGCGGTATTTGCGGTTGAACATGTGATCGAGGATCAAGAGAAGGTTCAGGAAGTCATTACTCGTCTCAAGCGCGCCCAGGGCCAGATCGGCGGCGTCATAAAGATGATGGAAGAAGACCGAACCTGCAGCGAAATCGTGATGCAGTTATCCGCGGTTAGCAAGGCGGTTGACCGTGCGGCTTTCTCGATAATCGCAACCGGCCTGCGCGAGTGCATGCTCTCGGACAGTGACGAAGCCCAAGCCTTGACTAAACAACTCGAACGTCTATTTCTGACGATGGCATAAGGATCAAAATGAAGCGCACAATAACCCTGGCTTTGCTCGCCGTGACACTTTTAACCGGTTGCGGGTCTAGCAGTTCTATCCAAAACATGGATGCTCAACCGTTTAGTCAGGTTGCCGCATCGCCGTCGACGTACGTTCTTGATGTGCGAACGCCGGGCGAATTCGCCGCTGGCCACCTAGTTAATGCGCACAACATTGATGTTGAAGCGAATACTTTTGACTCATTAGTTACCAAACTGGATAAGAACGCTACCTATGCGGTCTATTGCCACAGTGGAAATCGATCAGCGGTAGCAACTGCAAAGATGGAGAAGGACGGCTTCAAGCACCTCTACAACTTAAATGGCGGAATACTTGCTTGGGGTGCTGCCGGAGGTACGTTGGTGACCAATTGATCGATTCGAACACACGTTGGGCCCAGCAACTTGCCAGCTGGGCGATTCCTGCTGAGATTATGGCGAAGGCACCAACATCGCCTTGGATTCATCCAGTGGAACTTTTTGTAGTGCCACCAGACGCCGCTCCTACTGTCAGCCCGCCGACCAGATTGGCCCTTGAGGCATTACCCGCTGGCGGGTCAGTTCTCGATATCGGTTGCGGTGGTGGCCGTGGAGCAATGGCTCTGGTTGAACGTGCTGGTCTGGTAATCGGAGTCGATCACCAACAGGAGATGTTAAAGAAATTCGCGGAAGCGGCGATTGAACGAAACGTCGAGCATCAAGAAATTTTCGGTGATTGGCCGGCAAATGTCGATGAAGTGCCGATCGCCGATGTTGCGATTGCATACCATGTCATATACAACGTCTCTGATCTTGCAATTTTCGCTGCGGCAATAGATTCGCACGCCAGGAAAAGAGTTGTTCTCGAAGCCCCTATGCGCCATCCGTTGGCCAATTTAAACGCCCTATGGGAGCACTTCTGGAGTTTAAAGCGGCCAGAGGGGCCTAGCGCTGAGGACGCCGTTACCGTTATTCGCGATGCCGGATACGAGGCAGAAATTGAATATTTTTCTGAACCGCCAAGACAGATAGTGCCGCTGGATAAGCAAGTTGAATTCACCAGAATTCGACTATGCCTTCCGGAAACAAGGGATGCAGAGATCCGCGAAATATTGATTAACCAGTCTGAAGAACAACGTCAACTTGCAGCGATTTGGTGGGACAAGAAGTGAGTTATTCAAAGAAGCAAATTGTTATCGTCGGTGGCGTGGCTGGCGGAATGTCTGCAGCGACAAGATTGCGACGGTTAAACCCGGAAGCCAAGATCTTCGTGCTCGAAAAAAGTTCGTACGTCTCCTACGCGAACTGTGGCTTGCCATACTTCATCGGCGGCGTCATCGCGGAGCGTCAGGATCTATTGCTTCAGACCCCAGAGAGCTTGCATGCTCGTTTTGATCTCGACGTCAGAATTCGCAATGAGGTAACGGCGATTGATCGCGAGCGCAAGGTCGTAACCGTGCTGGATCTCGCGACAGGTACCGAGTATCAACTTTCGTATGATTCTTTGGTTCTAAGTCCGGGTGCACAGCCCGTGGTGCCGCCGTTGCCTGGGATCGAAAAAGCATTAACTCTACGAACTGTTGAAGATGTCACCAGAATTGTCGATGCTGTTCGGGCCGAGCCAAGGCATGCAGTAGTAGTTGGCGGCGGCTTCATTGGCATTGAGACCGCCGAAAACTTGAGGCATCGTGGAATTGAAACCACGATCATTGAAGCCTTGGACCAAGTGCTTTCGCCGCTCGACCCTGAAATGGCGATTCCGGTGGCGCACGAAGTTCGTAAGCACGGCGTTCAACTCCATCTTGGTGTGGGGGTATCCGCCATTCACGATGAAAAAGTCGAACTCTCCGATGGTCGGCTGATCCCGGCCGATTTGGTCATTCTGGCTATCGGCGTTCGTCCCGATATAACGCTGGCCAAGATGGCTGGTTTGGACATTGGGCCACGTGGCGGAATTTCGACCAATTTCAGCAATCAAACTAGTGATCCAGACATCTACGCCATCGGTGATGCGGCTGAGAAAGTCGATGCCCTCGATGGTGAGGCCACCCTTGTTCCGCTGGCCAACATTGCCAATCGTCAAGGCCGCGTCGTAGCCGATCACATCATGGGCCGCAAGGTTCGAGAGGTTCCATCTATTGGAACAGCGATTGTCAAAGTCTTTGACTTAACTGTTGCTACCACTGGCTGGAATGAGAAACGACTGAAGCGGGCAGGTCGCGAGTACCTCGTCATTCACTCACATCCAGGTTCGCATGCCGGATATTACCCAGGAGCCAAAACTCTTGCGTTGAAACTTCTAGTTGATCCATCGACGCACCTGATCTTGGGTGCTCAAGGGGTTGGACGCGACGGCGTTGATAAGCGAATTGACGTCATCGCAACCGCCATGAGGGCGGGTCTTCATGCATACGAACTAGCCGACCTAGAGCTGGCGTATGCGCCACCTTTTGGCTCTGCTAAGGATCCCATCAACATGTTGGGCTACATGGCCGAGAACATCATCTTCGGGCTGACCGAGACGATCCAGTGGGATGAGCTTGACGATCATTTAGCCGCTGGTGCAGTTCTCCTGGATGTGCGTACTGCAAGCGAATTCAAGCGAGGTCATATTCCGAGAGCTCTTAACATTCCAGTCGATGATCTTCGCGAGCGGATAGATGAGATTCCCCGAGAGGAACTAGTTGTCTACTGCCAGGTCGGGCAGCGCGGCCACACTGGGACTCTGTTGCTTCGTGAGTTTGGTTTTGACGCCGTCAATTTAGATGGTGGATACCAGACCTGGGTTCACTCGCCATTGACCAACGTCACTCGGTAGTTTGCGTGGAGCCAGTTCCGATGGCTGATCACAATGAGTATGCGGTCTCGGAATTCCGAGACTAGCGACGCCTCGATTCTGCCGGCCTGATCTGTATCAAGATGTTCGGTAGGTTCATCGAGAATTACTACAGGCGCCTTTGACAAGAGGTTTCGGGCGAGTGCGAGCCGTTGACGCTCTCCCCCAGAGAAGTCGTATCCGAACTGTCCGATGTGGGTATCGAGCCCATCGGAGAGAGCCCGCACAAGATCATCCATTTCGACCAGCCGCAAGACCCGCATGAGATCATCGTCGCGCGCCTCTTGATCGGCGATGCGCAAGTTTTCACGGATGGATGTAGCGAAGAGATGGGATTCTTGGAGTCCATAGAGCACGCTTTGGGTCAGTGAATTCTGATCAATTTCACGAACTTCTTTACCGTTTAATTGGATTGAGCCCTCGTAGGGAGTCAGTCCCGCCATCGCATACGCAAGTGTCGATTTGCCAATTCCACTGGGTCCTTGGATCAACAGAACCTCGCCGGTTGAAACGGCGACGGCGAGTGGCTTCAAGCGGCTAGGTTCACCAAATTTCCAACTGGCTTGAAAACTTGTGGTTGCGAGCCGGTTGTTTTTGCCAAGTTCGAATGACTTGGCCGTTCCAGTGCTTTCAGCGGGCTCTACTTCCATGATTGATTCGATGTTTCTCTGTGCCCCGAGCACTTTTCCAAAGGTTGCTCCGCCCCCTGGTAGCAGTGCGATCCCTTCAAATATCGCCAGCGGCAGCAAAACAATCACACCGACATTTATGCCAGCCAGGGTTCCCGCGCTATACGAGTTCAAAGCGATGACTGTGCAGCCAACAAGACTGATTCCGGTGAGGAGTATTACCAAAAATCCGCCGACTCCTGCACCCCTGGCGGTCTTTGACTCATTCCTTAAAAGCTCTGCATGTGCCTCGCCGAACCGACGCATGGTCGATTCTTCTTGCCCATAGGCGATGGATTCGAAAAGTGAATCGCAGAGCGCAGTTATATCTCCGCTCATTCGACTATCTATCTCCAGAGTTCGTCGCGCCGAATCTCCGGCAAGAATCCACGACAGTAATGGAACACCTGCGAGTGCGAGGATTACGGTCACTGATAGAAACGCGCCGGCGGACGGGGCGAGCCAGGCGACAATGCCGATTCCACAGAGCGCCGACACCATGGCTGATACCCATGGAATGACCACACGTAGCCAGAGATCCTGCACAGTCTCGACATCGTTCACGACTCGGTTGAGCAGTTCTCCACGCCTGAAAATGGGAAGCGCTGCCGGCGAGAGTCTTTCAAGTTGGCTGTAAACAAAAACGCGAAGGCGAGTGAGGGTTCTAAATACGGCATCGTGGCTGAGCAGTCGCTCGCCATAGCGGAGGATGCCTCGTGAGAGCCCGAAGAATCGCACAGCTACGATGGCAACTTCCAAGGTGAGAATCGGCGGTTGTGTCGAAGCCATCGAAATCAGCCAGGCACTGGTCGCCATCAGTCCTACCGCGGATCCAAGAGACAGTCCGCCGAGAAGACCGCCGAGAGCTATTCGCCCAAGAAAGGGGCGGATGGATGCGCGGATAACATTCGCAGTTCGCGTATTTGACCTCGGAGTTTTAGATGACTGCATAGCCTTATACCGCCACCCCAAAGTCGAGAACCCTGTCGATTTTGATGACTTCATCAGCTATCCGTATGAGGGCAGCATGATGTGAAACAACAACTACGATGGCGCCTCGCTTTGCTTCATTTGTGACAGCAGTGACGATCTCACTTTCCGATAGATCATCGAGGGCCGCCGAAGGTTCGTCAAGAAGTACCAAATCGGCCCGCCTGATCAACGCGCGAGCTAGCGCAATTCGTCGTGCCTGCCCAATCGAAACTCCGGCACCACCTTCACTGATCAAAGTGTCTAGTCCGTTGGGAAAAGCGGTAAGGCTAAGCCCTGAGTCCTGCAGTGCAATTCCAATTTGCTCGTCGGTTGCATCGTGGCGTCCGATTTGGATGAGGTCTCGGATGGTGCCGCGTTCAAGGCGGGGTTGTTGTGGCACCCAGGCTAGATGCGTGCGCCACGCATTCATTTCCAAAGCGCCCATTTCATTGCCGTTCACCAGAATGGGTTCATCATTCGTTTGAAGAAAACCGAGCAGAAGCGAAAGGAGCGTTGATTTGCCTGCGCCTGATGGTCCAGTAACCGCGATGACCCTTCCTGGTTTCATTTTGGCCGAAGGTATTGTGATCAGAGTCTGGCGTTCGCCAAGTTTGAGCCGGATCGATGGAATTGAAATTTCGGTGATTTCGGTGATAACTCCTGAGCCGTTTGACGCGTAAGTCATGTCGAGTACCTCAAAGAGCTGCCGCGCTGCTTCTATTCCATCAGCAGCCGAATGGAAGTGAGTTCCGACCATTCGAAGCGGCCAATATACCTCTGGCGCCAGGATCAAGATTAGAAGCCCCGTGCGTAGATCAAGCGAGCCTCCTACGAGACGAAGTCCAATTGAAACGGCGAGAAGTGCGACTGAGAGGGTCGCAATTATTTCCAAGGCCAACGAAGACAGAAAGGAGATTCGAAGAACCTGCATTGTGCTTTGGCGGTATTCTTCACCAACTGTTTCAAGGTTAGTTTCCTGCTTTCTCGAGCGGCCGAACACCTTAAGCGTAGAAAGCCCAGAGACCAGATCGAGGAAGTACCCACTAAGAATCCCCAAGGTGCGCCACTTCTTCAGCGTTGCTTCTTTTGTATATGAGCCGATGAGAGCGCCAAGAATGGGAATTAGCGGAACGGTAATAATTATGATCACGCCAGATGTCGGATCCAGATAGAAGATGTACGCACCGATGGTGGGTGGAACTATCAAGGCGATGAAAAGTTGAGGTAGAAAGCGGGCGAAATATGAATCAAGGGCGTTAACGCCGCGAGTGGCCAACATCGATAAGTGCGCGGACCCAAAATGATTGGCGGTTTGGCCATCTTTAAGGACTCGTTGGATGAGGTTTGATCGCAGTTCCGCTCGAACTCGGTTTCCAATCCGAACAGCGACTTGCTCTCCAGCGAGGATCAAGATTGCCCTAGCAAGGAATACAACCGTTAAGAGAATAAGCAGAACATAAATATCAGAGAGCGCCGGCCGATCATGAAAGATCTGCACGATCAAAGTGGCGATTAGACCAGCCTGGAACATCCACAATATTGCCGTGAGCAGAGCAAAACTCAGGGTGACGAGAAGATATCCACGGCTGCTCTTCGAGTATCGGAACAGCCGTGGATCAAAGAACTTCACGGATGAATTGTGTCCAGAATTCCAGACTCAGGGCTAGGTATTTGATGCGCGCTTATCCGTTTTCTAAATACCCAGTAGGTCCAACTCTGGTAAACCAACACGATTGGTGTCATGACGGCAGCCACGATGGTCATGATGCGAAGGGTGTAGTGAGTGCTAGAGGCATTTGTGATCGTCAAGGTGGCATCTGGGCTGAGACTGCTAGGCATAACATTTGGATAGAGAGTTGCGAACAAGGTGATGACAGCAAATGCCAACGCAATTGCCGAGAAGAGGAACGACCACCCCTCTCTACCAAGCCTATTGAATGTAAGTGCAGCGACCCAGGCGAGAGCTACTACGGAGGCCAAGATCCAGACTAATAACTTGTCGTTGTATGTCGAGGCAGTCCAGGCGAGGAACGAGATCGTAAATACTGTCGCAGCCAAGCCCAACCGAATGACAAGCGCATTTGCGCGTTCCCGAATGACGCCGTCGGTTTTAAGGGCTAGAAATATTGCGCCGTGGGTGGCGAAAACCGAGAAGGTGACCAGACCGCCAAGCAACGCATACGGGTTTAGCAAATTGAAAAATCCGCCGGCGTAGTGAACGACACCGTGACTATCACGCACGAGGGGGACGCCTTTAATAATGTTTGCAAAGGCAACGCCCCAAAGCAGAGCGGGGATCGCACTTGAGACTGTGATTGCAATATCCCAGCGTGATCGCCATTGCGGAGCTCCGTACTTACTCCGGTATTCCAGCGAGACTCCGCGCACGATCAAGCCAATAAGGATTAGGAAGAGCGGCAAATAGAATCCGCTGAAAAGGGTCGCGTACCACTCGGGAAAGGCAGCGAAAGTGGCACCACCCGCAACCAGCAGCCAGACCTCATTTCCATCCCAGAGCGGACCCAGAGTGGTCAACACCGCCCTACGCTCAGATTGCTTCTTGGATACGGCGAACAGAATTACGCCGACACCGAAGTCGAATCCCTCAAGCACGAAATAACCAATCCAGAGCACTGCGATGAGAATGAACCAGAGAGTTTGAAGTGACATGGTCAAGGGCTCCTTAGTACGCCATCGTTAGCGCGTGGTCGGCATTGCCGCCCAATTCGGTATCGGATGCGGAACTGGGCTCATCAGGCGAAGGGCCAACCTTGATTGTGCGAATCATTAGGCCAAATTCAATTACGGCAAGGATTCCGTAGAGGAGGGTGAAACCGATCATGGTGATTGCCACGTTGCCAGCCGAGACACTCGGACTCACTCCATCTGCCGTTTTAATCAGACCGAATACCGCCCAAGGTTGTCGTCCGGTCTCGGTGAAGATCCAGCCGAGCGAATTTGCGATCAGTGGAATGAACGGCAGTGAAATCATGGCAGGCAAAAACCAGCGACCCTTTGGCACCCCACCCTTGCGCAAGCGCCAGAGCGCTATCACTGCGAACAGGAGACCGATGCCGCCGAAGCCGATCATGAGGCGGAACGACCAGTAAGCAAGTGGGATATTGGGCGTGTAGTTGCCGGGCCCATATTGGGATTCGTACTTAGCCTCTAGGTCATTCACGCCCTGAACTATTCCTTTGGTATCGCCTGTTGATAGCAGCGAAAGCATCGAGGGCAGATCGAGTGAGAAGACCGGACGGGAACCGTCGAGGGTTCCGATAGTCAGCAGGGAGAATGGCGCGCTCGATTGAGTGCTGTATAGCGCTTCGGCCGCTGCCATCTTCATAGGCTGTTGGTTTGTCATGACACGCGAACTGATATCGCCAGTTATGAAGACGAGTAGAAAGGCGATAATCATCGTTACTAGTCCGAGCTTTGCTGCTGGCTTAGCCATTTCCAAATCGCGATTCTTCACGACCAGATAGGCCGCAACTCCGGCTACCAGTGCACCGCCAGTAAAGAAAGCAGCGGGGATCGTGTGGGCAAATGTGGCGAGCGCCGTGTTCTGGGTCAGAACTCTCATGATGTCGGTCAACTCTGCCCGGCCAAGAGTGGGGTTCATCTTGTAACCGACCGGGTGCTGCATCCACGCATTGGCCGCAAGGATGAAATACGCCGAGAGAAGCGTGCCAGTGGCGGCAATCCAAATTGTTGCCAGATGAAGTTTCTTAGGAAGTCGGTCCCAACCGAAAATCCATAATCCAAGGAAAGTGCTTTCCAGGAAGAACGCTAGAAGTCCTTCCATCGCCAACGGTGCACCAAAGATGTCGCCGACAAAGCGACTGTATGAAGACCAATTCATACCGAATTGAAATTCCTGCACTATGCCAGTCGCCACTCCGAGTGCAAAGTTGATTAAGAACAATTTTCCAAAAAATTTTGTAGCCCGAAGATAGTGGGTTTTCCCAGTG
This sequence comes from Candidatus Nanopelagicaceae bacterium, assembly GCA_035530875.1. Classification (GTDB taxonomy): domain Bacteria; phylum Actinomycetota; class Actinomycetes; order Nanopelagicales; family Nanopelagicaceae; genus JANXYY01. The sequence continues at coordinate 23,345 of DATKUB010000042.1, read as the reverse complement.
CGATACCAGGCGGTCTGCATCCCAGCTACCAGGAAGGCCATGCCAATGGTCATCGGGACAAATAGGAAGTGATAAACGGTCGTGATTGCGAATTGCCACCGGGCTAGATCGAGGGCATTCATAAGGTTCTCCCTTGTCGGGTCTTTCTCGTGCGATTTCTACTTTCGCACCACAAAGTCGGAAAAGGAACCAGACGAAGCCGATTTCTTGCTTATGCAGACATGGCTTTACTCACATGGCATCAACTGCGGGTAAACTCAGCCCATGTCCGAAAAGCCGATAAACGACGATAATTCGCAAGCAGAGTCGACCGAACCAGTAGATGAGCTTCGAGCCAAGTTCTTGGCTGCCTTGAACAAGAAGCAAGGGCAGCAAAAGGGCGCGGTAAACGGCCGATCGGAAGGCAAGTCTGGGCCTGCGCCCAAGAGCGAGGGTCACACTCAGCGCATGTTTCAGCGTAAGTCTGGTTCAAGCTAGGTAGTTGAGTGCCGCGGGTGCATCTTTGGGAACAACCGGGTTGCTTGGGCGCACCGGCGGAAGTTGCCGATAAGCCTCGCCCTGGGGCGGGCGTAGGTCTGATTGCCCGAAATTGGGCCAGAGCGAGAAGGCCCGCTCGGCCTGTGCGGTAATGGTCAGTGACGGATTAACCCCGAGATTTGCAGTAACGGCGGATCCGTCCACGACATGAAGCGTTGGATAGTTCCACACTCGGTGGTAAGGATCGATTACTCCTTTCTCCTCATTTGCACCGATTACACAGCCGCCAACGAAGTGTGCTGTGAAGGGTGCATTGATCAGATCGCCTAGGTTCCCGCCCGCAATACCGCCACGATTAGCGGCGATTCGCCGAACTGTTTCGTTGGCCGCCGGTATCCACGTCGCATTTGGCTTGGTCTCGTCGTTCTTTGACGTGAGCGTCCAACCAAGCAGGCTTCGCTTCCCAGACACTGTGATTGATGAATCGACGTCCTGCATGACCAATGCGATGACCGTCCGCTGGCTCCATTTACGAACATTGAGAATCCGAGCCAGAAGTATCGGTTGTTTTGCGATGGTGCTAAGCCACTGTTTTCTTCGTGCGCGCGCACTGTCTCCATCAGTCATAACCGTTTGCAGCAAGCCCATCAGGTTGCTTCCCTTCCCATAGCGGACGGGTTCGACGTGCGTGTGTTCATCTGGGTGAAAGGAGGATGTGATGGCAGAGCCAAGTGAGTAATCAATTTTTGTGTTTGGCATGACAGCGCCTACTAACGATTCGCTGTTAGTTCGAGATAGCAGTCCGAGGCGAGCTGAAATCTTTGGTAACTTCCCACTAGCTTTCATCTGATGCAACAGTTTCTGGGTGTTGTAAGTTCCGGCGGCGACGACCACTTCCTTGGCGGTGAAACTCCGAGTACCTCCGAACCATGCGGTACTACTAGCTGTTTGGATTACCCAAGAAGAATCCAATCGTTGTTCGAGTTTTACTGCCGTCGTTAATGGGAAGACTGTTGCTCCTGCTGCCTCTGCGAGCCCCAAGTAATTTTTCGGAAGCGTGTTTTTGGCATTGTTGCGGCACCCGGTCATACAAGCTCCGGTCTGCAAACATCCGTTACGGGTGGGTCCTTTGCCGCCGAAATATGGATCCGAACTTTCTTCTCCCGGCCCGTCGCCGATAAAGACACCGATTGGTGCGAGTCGAAACGTGTGTCCAACCCCCATCTGCTCGGCGACTTCTTTCATGGCAGCATCGCTCGGAGAGAAATATGGATTCTCGATTACGCCGAGCATTCTCGATGCTTGGTCATACCAAGGCGTAAGTTCATCTCGCCAATTTGTAATCTCGCTCCACTGCGGATCATCGAAGTACGACTGAGGCGGGATATATAGCGTGTTCGCGTAGACAAGAGATCCGCCTCCGACGCCAGCGCCAGCCAGAATAATCACGTCCTTGAGGCGGTGGATTCGCTGGATTCCAGTCAATCCCAATTTCGGGGCAAAGAGGAAACGATTGATTCGCCAGGAGGTTTTTGGAAAGTCCGCGTCGTTGAAGCGCCGTCCTGCTTCGAGGACACCAACCCGATACCCCTTCTCGGTCAGGCGCAAGGCTGCCACCGAGCCGCCAAAACCAGAACCGATAACGATTACATCGAAATCAGACTCCATGACTTTATCTAAGACACTTTTCCTGGAGCGTCAAGCCCACCAGTACATGGAGAACTTGGTTCTGGCGCCCATTTCGATTCGCGATACTTGGAAAGGAACTCGGCGATTCTCGGATCATCGACACTCTTCACCTTCAACTGCTCACCCCAGGCGGACAGGACAATTGGGGCCGGAATCCCGGGGTACGGAGAGAGAATCGCGTAGGTCTTTGGCATCGCCGCTCGCAGAGCCGTCAATTGGTTTCCAGTGATGACCGCGGGGTCGTAGGTAACCCAAACCGCGCTGTGCTCCATTGAGTGAACGGCATTTTCGTTTGGAACGGGTTGCGAGTAAATGCCGCAGTTCAGCCAGACCGGAGAATGCTCTCCCCCGACGGGAGGGGTCTGCGGGTATTGAACCGGGCCCGTTACATGTGTTCTGACCAGCCCGGTAAAAGTCTGGACGCCGGCAATTGTCGCGTCAGTCGTCGAACTCTTGCCACTGCAGCTCGTGATGCTGACGGCGACGATTGAGGTAATTAAGGTCGCTATTGCAACGCCGGATTGGGCTCTATGGCGCAGACTGTTTTGGTTTTCATTCTTGGGTACTGCCATCAAACTAGACCCTCTCGCGAATATTTTTATTCATTGGGCTTTTCGCAGGCCAACGCTACATTGCCATGATGTCGGGGTGGTCGTACATCGCTCATGGGCAAGAAATTGTGACCAGGTGAAGGTCAGGTATCTACTCCACAATTTCAGTCTGACGAGCAGAGTCCGATCTCCTAAATTCTTGAGGTTTGGGCTGGAAACTGGAGCGCTGCTTGCCCGACCGAATTTATCCGCCCTCGATCCGCAAGTTTGCGGCAAGAAAGCGTTCGAAACTCAAAATGGGGGACATGAACGGCTCAGGTAGTTGGAATTCATACGCAGAGAGACGGTGAAGTTAGTTGCTGATAACCCATCTAGTTGGCCACGGCTGAGCGTGTAATAGCGGCAAATAGGACTTCAGTCGCACCGCTCCCCTAAAGAAAGTGGATATTTAGACCGAATACAGGGGATGTCCCCCATATTTGTGAACGGCTGCCCCCTTAATTGTGGACTTTTGTCCCCCATTTGGTGTTCAATAGCCTTACAGTCCAAGGTTTGAGACTGACCATAAGGCCAGGCCGCATGGTCTAAAGCGTTGACGGGGAGGCCGCATGTTGATTCGCCGTAATCATGTTGGCTCCAGAAGAGCCATCCGTATCTTCTTTCCGCTGTTGGCAACGGTCGGTTTGGTAGTTCCCCTTTCGGTGTCTGTTCAGGCGGCAAATGCAAGCGGATTGCACGCCGACGCCCCGTTAGGGCCACTCGTCTTGAATGGGGCCACCCAAACAATCACCAGAAATACCACCACTTCGAAAACCACGAAAAGCACCACAAGTTCCGCGTCGCAACCCTTTGGCCCAATTGAGTTGAACCAGAGTTCGACCGCCACGGCTCCTGCCGCGCAACAAAAGCAGCAACAGACCTCCCGCACAAATACCGCTACCACAGTCGTCGATTTAGCCGGGCCGATCCAGGTCACTAATAGTGGCACCGTTCAGGCGCAAGGTTTAGCCCCAATCCCAGGTGCAACCGGGGCAACGGGAGCCACTGGACCTGCTGGGCCCGCTGGGGCAACGGGACCTGCTGGGCCTGCCGGGGCAACGGGAGCCGCCGGTGCGACGGGTGATGCTGGTCTCCAAGGACCAATGGGTCCTCAAGGTCCTCAAGGACTTCGGGGGGCGACGGGTGCTACTGGTGCCAATGGTGCTACTGGTGCCAATGGTGCGACTGGTGCGCAGGGTTTGAAAGGTGACACGGGTGCTACTGGTGCCAATGGTGCGACTGGTGCGCAGGGTTTGAAAGGTGACACGGGTGCTACTGGTGCCAATGGTGCGACTGGTGCGCAGGGTTTGAAAGGTGACACTGGTGCTACTGGTGCTACTGGTGCTACTGGTGCTACTGGTGCGCAGGGCGCAAAGGGCGACTCTGGTCTTCAAGGACCTATGGGTCTTCAAGGTCCTGAAGGATTGCAGGGTCCAAAGGGTGGTACCGGTGCTCAAGGTGCGACTGGTGCTCAAGGACCTGCAGGCCCAACGGGTGATACCGGCGCTCAAGGACCCGCGGGCCCAACGGGTGATACCGGCGCAACCGGCGCAACCGGTGCAACCGGGCCAAAGGGCGACTCTGGTCTTCAAGGACCTATGGGTCCTCAAGGTCCTCAAGGACTTCAAGGTGCAACCGGTGCCACAGGTGCAACTGGTGCCACTGGTGCCACTGGTGCTCAAGGTCCGCAGGGCGCAAAGGGTGATACCGGCGCTCAAGGACCCGCAGGACCCGCAGGTGCAGGCGGAACTGCGGTACCAGTCTGCGTGACTCCTGGGGGCAATGTCACTTGGGGTGTTTGCCATGCTTCAGGCGAAGGCGATGGTAAAGATGGTGGCTCATCTACCCAAGGCACCACCTACTACATGATGATCCAGTCCTGATCCGGATATAAGAAGATGGAGAGGTAGTAATGGGTACGAACGAGGGAGTGACGACTGAATTGGTGGTCGATCATTTCATGCCCGGGGATAACCACCACCCGCAACTCGGGTTTTATGTTCACCAATCACGCCGGAAATACCTCACGATTCTTATAAGTGTTGCGGCAATCAGTGCCTTACTCAGTTTTGCCCTCACTTGGGCTTTTGCCGGCTCAAGACCTATCAGGGTTACCTTGGCGCTTCCGACCTCTGCTAGTGCTTCAGCAACGCCTACGCCGACGCCGACGGTAAATGCCAACTCGTCAGGCCAGGTGGCCTTAACTGAGGACCAGTTAAAAGCTGAAGTTCGTAAGGTAGGCGGTTCTATTTTCTGGGCAGGCGGATTGTCCGGCGCGAAGTACGCCTTCACCCACCTTTCTGCTGGTAAAGACTACATTCGGTATCTTCCAGGCGGTCAAGGTATTGCCGATGTTGCTCAGAACTATCGAGTGATCGCTACATATCAAGATCCTACGGCGTATGACACCATTGTCGCGGCAGCCAAATTGAAATCGGGCGTAAGCCTAACCAACCCCGACGGATCAGTTGTCTACTACGCGAAGGCAACTCCGACCCACGTCTATATGGCCTTCAAGGGGTTGGACTACCAGATCGAGATTTTTGATCCAGTGCCAGGTGCTTCGCTCCAGTTGGCGACCACCCCAGGTGCGATTGCGAAGCTCCTCTAATGACGCTTTCCGACGAGGTAGCTGAAAAATGATGACGGACGAAGACACCCCTGACCCCAAACTCATCAACGCGGAAAACTCTTACGATGCGGCTGACAAAAAAGGTCAAATGCTTGTGATTTATCTGCCTGAGGGATCTGTCATTGTTGATCGTTCCGATATGCATCTCTCTACTGCTCCGAAAGCAATCGTGGAGAAGAGTGTGCCAAAACCCGTTGAGCAATTCCAGCCGACATTGCAAGAAATCGTGCAACTGGCGGTGGCAGAGGCGTTGAAGCTCACGGGATTGACTTCGATTACGGCCTCAAAAGAACCAGAACCAGAACCCGAACCAGAACCAGAACCCGAACCAGTCGCCAGAGCCTATGAGGAAATTGCAGGTAGAACCCCCACAATTGCTAACCACTCGTCGGCATCATCCAATGAAACTGACCAGGATCTTGAGTACGCGCCGGCAACCGAGCGCTTCGCACAAGTTCACCGGAGGAAAAAACATCACTGGATTCACGGTGTAAACACCCTATTTGTGGTCTATCTATTAATTGTTGCGATATTGCCCGGCCTTTTATCCTCAGTTTACGGTGTGGCGATGTACGCGTCGAAAATTTCGCATCCAGAACTGACGATTTCCCAAGGAGACCTACTTGTCGCCAAGGAACGTCCGGCATCGTCACTAGGAGTCGATGAGGTGCTGCTCGTTCGCGATGCGAATTCATGGCATCTTAGCCTTCGTCAAATCACCTCAGTCACTACGAATGGCTCGAGGGTCACGATAGCGACCTCATCTACCGAAGGAAGCGCTAACAAACACACATACGTTCTAGCAAAAGATGCGAACTCGTACCAGATTTCGCAAGTGATTCCAAAGTTGGGCTATGTGCCGATGGTTCTCGCCTCAGCATGGGGGAAAGCATTTGGTGCCCTTTTCATCCTCGTTCTCAATTTGGCAGTATTTTTTAGTAGATACAGAAGACGACGCTTGGAAACTGTAATTTGATATCGCACCTAGTATGAACTTTCTCGAACGGAATTTAGATCCTTGGTCAGCGGCAATCGCTAGGTACCATGAATGCAAATTCATCGTTCATGTTGGTGGCCAGAGACAGGATCAAACTGTCGACCTCAAGATTGAGCGTCACTTCGTCATTGGTTGAATTCCGCTGTTGACAGCTTGGGTGAAATTTACCCTTGAGTCACTAACGGCGATGACTGCGAACTTCTGGCTCTTGTCCGCTGAGTACTGATAGCCAGGCAAGAGCATCAGGGCTCCGTCGGCGTTCCAATATTCAATGAGAGTGGCAACCGGATTCTTGACGGTGACGCGATTGATCCCAACATTGATTTGTCCGGCAACGTGCTTTGGTGCGTCGGTTCCATTCGAACTCATGATTCCAATTGGATAGTCGCCAGTAACAAAAGGACCGAAGGCAGACCATTGTTTGCCGTTAACTCGTTCTGCTGCGCTGCGCTCGCCGAGCACTGGCAGATTGCGCATGATGACTGGCTTTGCAAATGAGCCAGAGGCAGAAGTGATATTTCCATCTGACCCAACGCTGTAGCGCCAAGAAGTCGACGAACCGGTTGTTACTTTTGAGCCGTTGAGTAGAGGTACGGCGTTAACTTCGACGCTCGCGCTGTAGGTGTCTGCTTGGCCACTCCATTCAACGTTGGTTGGCCCACTCAGTTGAGCATGAACACTTTTGGCAACTTCAATTGCTTTTGCGATTGATACCGGGTTGGCCTGAGGGGTCGCGCACGGCGTTGGGCTCCACGTTGGTCCCGACCCTGGTGAACTTGTTCCACCAGACGATGTTGAACTGCCCGGCTTGGCTGGTTCCGGCAGTGGCATCGGCGTTGCCGTTGGCACATCGGCGGGAGAACAACCCGTAGATACCCCATAGTTGTTTAAGTAATACGTCCACGAGCCAATTCCTTGCACGCCCAAATAAAGAGAGCCGGAATTTTTCTGGTCACCATTGACCTGCCAGCCGTAGGGACTCTTCTGGTCATCCCCGGTCACCTTGAAGACCGAACGAAGAGTGCTCCACTGGCTCGTGAGATCGTTAGGGAGCACATATTCATAACCTTGCGCGCTAACCGTCGTATCGTTCATGGTGGCCAAGGGTGAAAGAATAAATGCGTTGCCGCCCCACCAGATTGGCATGCTGGCGATTGATCTCGTTGGCGCCGACGCTTGGGCGCTACTTGCCTCGGGCACGCTCGCTGGCGTCGATCCGGATTGAGCGGTCGAAATCACGTGGATGTGACCGGCAAAGGGATTGGTTGCGGCGTTGCTGGCCACCAGAAGAGTGCCAGACAGCAGGGCTACTCCAAGCGCCCACCCAGAAAACTTGATGGCCTTCATTCTGTCGGTGGTCATTTTGGGTGCTCCTTCAGGCGGGCATGGCTATCCGTCATGTCTACGCCGTTGAATTCACGATTCCGTCAGAGTTGAGTACGTGCTATCTGTGGGGTGAGGCAAGCCGCCGCTCACGGGAGGCAAGCCGCCGCTCACGGGAGGCAAGCCGCCGCTCACGGGGAAGGAATGGTGAGGGATTAACTATCTCTTATTTTGAACTCAAATGAGAGGTGGGTTTTAGGGCGCCCAAGGGGTGGTCGTCGGGGGTCCAAAGACTTTCGTGCGAGAGGGTTTGAGCGGCAAATCTGCTTGAAATCAGTTCGAGGTGCGGTTTTGAGGGCCTCTATTTTTGTGGGATGTTCGGTTGGGGGTCGATCGGCAGACGGGCACTGGCCGTAGGGGCCGTCGGGGCTCCAAAGACTTTCCGGGTATGGGAAAGCCGTCGACCTCAAGTTTCGGGTCGACGGCTTTTTCACGGTTAGGACGTTTAGGCGAGGTGTTCTTCGCCGGATTTTTTTAGTTTGGCAAAGATGCGTTCGCGTTTTCGTCTTGCCGTTTCTCGTTTGCCATACAGCGTGTTTCCATCTTTGGTTTTTTCAGATTGGATGAGGTTTTGGGTGGTGACGGCTGTTCCGAGTGAGACTAGGAGTCCGACTTTGGCGATGCCTCTTACTTCAACCCATTCTCGTTGGATGATCCCTCCGCTGTTGGCGTCTTTGGCTTGGGAGTGATTTCTTTCGTTGGCGGAACGAACTGTTTGATAAATATCTTGCTGTATGAAGGAGCCATAAGTTTCTGCTTGAAGTCGCTTGATGTCTGTTATATCAAGTTGGTAGGTGACTGAGTTTTGCATACAAGCACGTGGTCGAAGTTCTGGATTGTTTGGGTGTGGTGGGTTTGGCACATCTGGGATTCCTCGAGTGCGAAGTCCGTTTACCTGCGGGGCGTTAATGCAGTTGACCATTCCAAGGACTGCGGGGCATTGCACGGTGATTGACCATTTTTCAGGTGCCACTGTTTTTGAGGGTCTGCCGCTTGTTCCCGATTTAACTTTCTTTAAACCGTTACGGATTGGCATCGCCAGGGAGTCTATGTAACGGATTTTACGGTCGTGTTTGATTATCTCTTTAACTGACATTCCCATTACTGGGATTTTCGTATTGGGCATTTGGGATTCATGTAGTCCCGTGGCTCCGGGGCATCGAATCTTTCCAGAGATAATGCGGGGACCAGGTGCTGGTGCGCCGCTTTGATTGGTGTCGGGGATTTCAACATCTTTTAAGAAGTTCTTCGAGTAATCGCAACTCATCTTATATTTTTCTTCGATGCACATTGGAGCCCAGTCATTTTTTACTGTGTATCCACGATCGGCGACGAAGTATCTATCACTTTTGTTCAAGGTGAGTTGGTGGCGATCGGCACGAGTGAGTGCTTCGCGAACTGGTGCTACTGCTCCGCCAGTTATGTTTCCGATGTGCATTCCTACTACAACGTTTGGGATTTTTTTGGCGTAGGGCCGTGGAACACGAACGATGTAGGTGATTCCGTATCCGAATCCTTTCTCAGTGTCCTTCTCATCCTTGCCACGCCAATAGTTCGTATCTGGATCTATGGAGTGTTTAAGTTCGTCTCTGGTGCCGTGCCCGGGTCGGGCTGTGAGCGTGAGCAGAATAGTTTCATCAGTTGCAAGATCGCCGGAGTAACCATCGGTTGGTGCAGCGATAGCGCTGGAAGCAACGATCTTGTTGGTCACGTCCAGCAGCCGTTGGTGATGGATGGCTTCAGTTTCGGAACTGATTCGCCGTTTAGCGTGCTTAGGGTTATCGCGTATCTGGTCACGTTGTTTATTGGTTAGTTTTACATATCCTAGGATATGGACTTGGATCAAAAGTATTTGTTGCTGCGGTGAAAAACTTGCTGAATCGGGCGTATTCACGTTCACCTTCTTTTCTGCTTAGTTCTATTTCCTTCTTTGTTACCTCTTCACGGAGACCGTTTTCGATCAACATGTAGCGGGTGTTGGAAAGATTCCCGGTCATTCCCAGGCTTTCGCGTTGTTCATTGGTCATTTCTTGGAGGAGTACTTTCCAAGCGGATGCTTCAGAGACGTCACGGTTATTGCGTATAAGAAAGTAGAAAGCGGTCAATACGGCAAGAAATGTGTAGCGGATTGAAGTGGCATCTTCTGGTCTTCCACCTTTACCGCGGCTTTCTTGCTGCCATTGTTCAACGTCTTCAACGACGCTACTCATACTGTTATCACTATTTGACATTGGGCGAGTAAATAGTTTGATTGCATCAGCGATGACTCGGTCGTTGACCATTGATGTTGCAGGACGGTGGCAGATACTCATTTGATCCACCCTCTTGCAATAACTGATGCTTCATCGGCTGGTCGTGTGGTCAGGAATGGCACTAAGTCGGCAGGCATTTGAGTAGAGGGCTGGTAGTTGCACATTTGGGCGATCACATCAAAGTTGGCTGCTTTCAATAGTTGGATGTGCCAGAGACGTGAAGCACGGTCAGAATCAAACCCAGTGAAAGCAGATGCTTTATCACGCACTAACTTAGAAACGATGCCGGCCTGTTGATTACGATCACCTGCCCGATCGGTGCGAATAAGGTATGCATCGGGATCCCCAGTAAGGGATGCACGTAATACATCAGCCCACTGTGTTGCTACCGGTATAGGAACGACTCGGTCGGGACGGTGAAGCCAGAGCCCATCAGGTGTTTCTTTCAACCAGCCTTCACGTACTGCATGCACGGCCCGTGAGTTACATCCAGCCCCAAAAGACAGTGCCAGAAGACACATAGCGCTTCGATACAACTCTTGACGTGTTTTAAGCCCTGCATGATGTCCAGTGATTAAAGATTCAACAGCACTTACAAACCGGTCACACTCATCAAGAGTGTGGGGTGTTGGAGTGGCATTACGTGGATAACGAACTTCACGTGGTGCGGGAAAGATGGTTGCAGAAACTCTACGAAGCCTGGTCCGATAAGTGGCTTGAGTGCTCTTGTTGGTGAAGTAGGCGCCAATGAACTCATCCATCCGATCACCCATCAGAAGGCTATCTGGAGTTGTTGAGTAACCTTTTTTCTCAGCCCACCCGAAAAGCAGGTGGAGAACATAAGCGATACCAATATCGGTGCGCCGCATTTTGCTTGCACTATTAGTACTTCTTGGCGTGTCAGTATCTAGACGAAGAACAAGATCCAGAATCGTTTCACGATGCTTTTCCCAAGACTCAAGAAAATCATTCGGCTTATAGGAGTGGATGGCCGCAACTCGTGGGTCACTTTGATCCCAGGAAAGGGGAGACCAGACTTGTCCTGGCGGGATTTGCCCAGCCCGGTACACAGCAACTTTGTTCCGCCCCATTACAGACACACCTTCTTTGGTGTGACCTGCTGCGGCTTGAGTGCGGGAGACCCGCCAGCGTTCTCTACGAGGAAGATTCGACATGGGACGAGGACGTTAGCGTCCCTACCAGGGGAAGCCTGGACGGCCAGAGCGGTGAGGGCCGGTAACCGGCAGGGTAGGAACCCGAGAAGAAAAGACATGGAAAAACTGGATTTGAGTGTGCTTTTTGGTGTCATGCCCGCTACATCGGGCGCCTAAATCGTCCAAACGCTAAGATGGCTTCAATAAATGAAGCCATCTTGTTGGGGGTGAAAATGGGGCAAAACGACTGTGAAACCTGCTGGAAGGAACCATGCGCTGGACGTAGCCGCCTCTGTGCAGAATGCCGGAAAAAGAACAGAGCAGAAAAACAGTTAACGGCCCAACGTAAACGCCGAGCCAGGACACGGAAAAACAATCCAATCGATACGGAACTAGTCGGCAAGGTTGAAGCAAGACTCCATGCCTTCACCGCTGCCCTTGAACGAGAACACGACCTCACTCAAGGAAGCAGTTTCAAAAAAGTGGAATATGAACCAAGCAGCGTGTATGCAAGGGGAAGACAACTAGAAGACTCTCTAAGCCAGTTGGTCAACCACTTAAACGAAGTCTTAAAACTCATTTAATAGAGTCCAAACCGAATCATCATGATCTGCTCGGTGAACGATGGGCGCATCACTTCGCTACATAATATTTCTGACTACTTTCTATTCAGCAACTCTTATTCAGAATGGAAAATCGCTCTTCATTTCACCGTGGTTAGGGGCGTCTCCATCGGAAAGGGAAAGGGTACTTTTTCGCTACTTCGGGATCTGGAAATGCAGGTTTTCCAATGTCAACGTCGCTTAGGTTCGCATCAGGAAAGAAAATATCAACTAAGTCATGGGCCACGTCTGGCGGCAACTTGACGGTATTTTTGCGATCCTTGAAGGAGATCGCGACGTGGACATCCGCCATTTGGTGCTCATCAGTAAGAACCAAAACCTGGACCATCATAGCAACGGGCAACTCTTGTCCAAGGGTGGCCTCGACCAACTTCCCTGGATTATCCGATGCTCTCTCCAGTAGTGGTTTCATCTCTATTCGTGCGCGTTCCAAGAAGTCATCATAATATTGTTGGATTGGATTGAGTGATGCAAGGTAATCCGCATAATCGACGTCCAGCGGTCCGAGAGTCCCATCCTCATCCCGATTTTCGAAAACAGAATAATCATGACTGGACACTGCTAAGAGAAAGACGACGTCTTGAACCTCGTCGTACCAAGTAACTGCACGAAAAGGATCCTTGGTATGGAGATTATAAATATCCCTTTTAACTTTTTGCATTTTATCAATGCCTCGGGGGTCACTTCCACGTTTATTCTTAAAGGCTTTCAAGATTGGGTGGCGTGAAGTCATGGCCTCAAGATCAAACGTCGATCCGGCTACTCTCTCGAGCCCGATGTCAGCAAGGGCTTGGCGAGTAACCCACAATCCCCAACTTGGAGTCGAAGTCACTCGCCAAAGGCTACCTTGCTTGTGCGGCAGCGCTGCGAGCCTGGGCGGCGCGTTGTTCGTGGCGAACTTGGCGGACCGCTTCAATCCCTCCTATGACGCGTGCTTTCTTTAACGCAACCAGATAATCCGCATCAGGCATCGGCTCGGCGAGCGTAGTCGTTTCCAAAAGGTTATCGACTTCGATTCGTTTGCGCTGTGCTTCGTCTAGGCGCTGGATATCACTGGCCGGAACCATGCGTTTAGTACCTTGCGGGCTAATACCCAGAATGCCCAGATCCTGCCATTTATAGATCGTAGGTCGAGTTACTTGCAGTATCTCTGCCGCATCTTCGGGCGTCACCAAATCACCCACCGCTCGAATAACCAAACGACACTCGGTGCTCAAAGCGAATAGTACGAGGGCCTTTAGTTCGTCATTTGCGAGTTCGATTGAGTAGCCATCCTCGAACACGACCGAAACTGGCTTAAGCGTTTGAGAGGGGCTTTCGAATCGATTTGAGATTTCCGCTGAGTTTGATCTTTTCTCTACCCATAATGTTGATGATGGCGTCGTTGTTGTCATTGATGAGGGGTTCCTGTCCTGGATGAGGGGTTCCTGTCCTGGTGTCCAAACTGTAACACAATCAATATCGGCGCCGACCGGAAGGATTCCAGAACAATCTCAGTTGAGAAGTTTTAAAATGCTTTGACCTGCGGTTTTGCTTGCTACCCAAGTGACCAGGTGACCTTGAAACTCAGGAATGTGACATGAACCTCACCTGGTTGGGCACCAACCGGGAGTCTTTTCCCGGGATTTTGATCCGACTTCCCTGCGTTCTACTTGACTCCCCTTTCATAGCCATATTCCCGGCTATTTGGTGCCATTACTCATTCAATAGCCGGGAATATGGCTATCACCGTGATCGGTCAGCAGTTATTAAGAAGCAAAATGGGCAACTATCCGCCCATTTAAACGATCGAATCAGTCCAATGGGCGTTAGTAGCAGTATGAGGTTATTGGAAAATGGTGCAAGGGTAAGAGGCATGAGAATGGGATTTAAGATAGTGACGGTAGAAACCGACGAGCGCAGTCGAGTAGTACTACCAGGTCACCGCAATAGCCGATTCATCATGGAAGAGTTACCCGGTGGAGCGATCCTTCTTGAACCTGCAGTGGTGATGTCGACTGCTCAGTTGGAATATTTAACAACTCCTGCGTTAAGCCAACTTTTATCTACTGCGGCCGCCTCTAAGACGGTTTCTGGCTCACGCCGGCAATACAAACCTGAATAATCAGTTACGACTCTCCACTCAATGATTATTCTTGAGTGGCAAACCAACAACTCGACGCACCCGCTGTGGCCTCTCGCGCGCGTCTAGGCATCCAAATCACGCAGTCCGACGGCACTATCGAGAGCATCGGACCTCCGACAGAGATCCGTGAGCCAAGCGGGTGCTGTTTGATTCGGGATCGGCCAGACGATCTCGGCCGGCGTGGTCATGCCTTTTGTCCAGGGGCCAGGCGTAAAAATGAAACATTGGCCTTCGGGTAAAGACATCGTAAGCAAACATTCTTGCTCGTTATCGGGGATAGGACTGACTTCGGCTTGTACCTCCGGATGCCATAACTCGACGTGTCCGATTGAGATTTCAACACCCAAGAGATTGACTCCAGACTCGGGAGATGAAATGTGAATATCGTTCCGCGGCACAATCTCCGAGGTTTCAAACTGTGCAGCAGCGGCTATCGAGATAACTTGTGTGCACCCTGGGACCATCGGGGCCGCGGTGGACACCCCCTCAAGAAGCGCGCGAACCATGCGCGCCAATACAACGTCGTTTGGTAGGACTTCGGACGAAAGGACAAACTTTGTTTTAGCGAGAACTTCGATCGCGATCAAGTCGTCCGCGAAACCCGCGATTTCCCGGAGGTCTTGCACAGAACCGACTCTAAGTCCGACATTCGTCCATATGCCGATTGTGTTGCTAGATAGCACGAGAGAGATTCTCTCCGCACGATCTATATCGAGTAGGAGTTGTAGCGCGTCCCGGTAACTTGATGCGCTTGCTCCACCCATGTCGAACTTGACCTCAGCGGGTGGCAGTTCCGCACCAGGATTCAGAGTGCCGTAGAGCGTTATTTTGATGGCGCCATAACAGAAAACACGCCAGATGAAACCCGAATGACCCATTGCGATGTGGTCGGTGATTCCAACGTGGGTACCGATACGTTCACCATCTGCATCTGTAAAGATGAGACTCACAGGTTTCCCCGACAGTTCATCAGGGACCCGAGTGATTTGCTGCATTGTCATACTGGCCGCTTCGCTTGGTTGTGGCAGAAATGAAGGACCATCGAGAGTGATCTCCTCTAATCCCTCTTCAATGCGAACCGATTCGTCAAGACCGAAACCAAGCACCTTGTCGACTTGCGCAAACGCGTCACCCTCGCGCTCAAGAAGAAGACGCACAGATACGGTGATCGGACTCTCTGTATAAGACTCAGGTGATTTCGCCCTCAAACCTATTGTGGTTTGGCCACCCTCATAAGAGAAATCCAAGCCCCAATGCTGATCGACTTCGTAAGCGCGTTGTCCGAGTATTGAAACGCGCTCGCCTAGAGCAGGAATCGGATCTATTAACTGCGCCTGTTCCTGATTCAATATTCGGGCATCATCCAGAAACGGGTCTGTTCTCTCCGCGTATCTCGCTATGTCTGGATTAGACGCGAGCCGTGTGTCTAGGTCTGCCCTCGCCCAAACCTTGATCGGGATACCTCTTGGGTTGTCGAGTCCATCGATAAACTTGTATTCCTGCGGAGTTAGCAAAGAAGGGGTTACCAGAATCCATTCGAGTATGTCTTCTCGGTCCTTCACTTTGTTCCACGAACGCTGCACTTGATTTCTTCGATTACGGAAGCCGCCTGACATTCCATCGGTGAAATATTTCAGTTGGTATATGACCAGCCCATTATCCAACTGGACCTTAACGTCGATGCCCTCATCGCCACCTCGGCCGTCGAAGGGTGATACCTTCGCGCGGGGTTCGACTTTTGACCACTCGTGCACAATCAGCATATGAACGACATTCTCGAAATGCTCTTGCCCGATAGATTTCCAGTCGATCATCGACTCCCACCAACTTTTGAAACATCGCGATTCTTGAAAATCAGTCTTGCCGCCATCACATACCTGTCGAATCATTTGGTGTAGCGGGATCCTGAAAGTAGGTGCCTTCGTACTTAGCCTCGCGGTCAAGGGCTCGCATGAGCCTTCCGACAAGAGTGCGAGTGATCCGACCAGGTATCTGCTCAATCTCTTCAAGCGATGCGACCGTCGTCATCTTGTAGAAGTCCTTTTGAACGTCGTAACGCGTCTCTGAATAATGCGAATAGGAGGGCTCTGCAGCCAATCCTGCAATGCCCGTTGCTGCAAATCCCAGACTCCAATCTCCAGTAAATCCGGTCTGATGCGAAAGTTCTTCTGCCATTATCAAGATTTGTCTCGTCAGCATAGGTGCGAAAATATCCAGTATTTGGTATTCGCTTGGGGTATTCAGATCTTGATTTCCTGACGCTCGGCTGAATAAGGCTGAGAAGATCCGCAGTTCTCCGGAATCGCTCACTTCAAGTTCGGTCGCATATTCAAATCCACGCTTTTGAACATCAATCGTTCGACCGTCGCCGAACTCTGCCGACACACACGCGACGCCGTCGTGTCGAGACCGTACGTTAGAAACCAAGTCCAAGGGCCCATCACTATTTGGACCAGCGATCGCTACAGACAACTCCATTGCCTTACGTACGAGGGATCGCACTTTTTCTATCGCTTCGAAACCGCGAACGAAATCGATTGCCATTTCGCTGCGATGGCTGTTTGGTGTGGCCACGAGGAATACATGAGCCTGCTTCCGGTCAACCTCTGGGATTGGATCCAGACTGATCGTCAAATCGAGTCGCGCCTCTGCATCTTCGCGCCGCATACGTTGTTGATCATGGAGTCTCAGAACCTGTGCATTCGAGAGTCGGTGCTTGGTCTTGTCACCGCGACCGTAATAGACACCATCAACCATATGAGGTGCCCGCCCAGTGCTGGGTATTTTGACGAGCAGGTAACCCACAGATGGATCATTGACAGTGGCGATTGGTGTGCAGGTCACCTGTAGCGGTGGTTCAGCAAGTGCGCGCCCAACTTCCTCGATTCTCTCAGCGAGGCCCTTGAGTACGACGGGTGTTAGTGAAAGCGTGTTGTCGTCGTTTTCGTGGATGCCGAAGATGATCACACCAGAGTCGATGGCAAACTGAGCCAGATCTCTGGCCAGTTCGTGATTCGCCTTCTTCCCACTGTCAAGTTGAGTTTTGAGTTCCAAATAGTGAGTTTCCTCGAGAAAGCCTTCAATCAAGGCTCTCTGGATGTCTTCTTCCGTTCGCGGCTCCCAGCCGGGCACAGTTGGTCCCAAATATATGTTCATGTCAGCGCCTCCGCAGTTCGCCTGGAATCGCTCATCAGTTGCTCGCCCTTAGTAGTTTTCACGGATATATGCGTACGCGTTATCGAACAATGGTCCTGTTAGTGGGAGTGCATATTTTTGTAGGACGTGCCGGAGTTCGCGTCGGACCAGCCTGTCTCCTGGCTGGGATTCGTTCCATCCTGAATAGGTGGCTTGTTTGGCGATGGTGTCGATGTCTCGCACAAGGTCAGTGACAATGACTGGCGTGTTGGCGGGTTTGTATTGCTCAACGATTTGAGTGAGGGCACCGATGTTGGGGTCAAGAATGTGTTCGGCTTCATCTAGCCGCCCTTGGGCATCGAGGCGTTCAGCGATGACGGCCGCACGTGCCACTTCGAGTGCCTTTTTGAGGAACTCGATGGAATCTTCCGCGCGGGTGATTGCTTGTCGGCGTAACCGATCAATGGCATCGGCTAATGATTGATACACCGAGTGTGGATGCTTTTCGAGGAGTCGTTTGATTCGTTGGTCGATCAAAGTGATGACCTCATCGACGGTGACAGGATTATTTAGCAAGTCGCGCCCTGGATCCAGGTCAAGTTCGCCTTGTTCAACGAGTTTGCGGATCGCTTCAATCGCATCAGGATCAACAACGACTTCTTCAAGCCCAGTCCCAGCGAC
This sequence comes from Candidatus Nanopelagicaceae bacterium, assembly GCA_035530875.1. Lineage (GTDB taxonomy): Bacteria > Actinomycetota > Actinomycetes > Nanopelagicales > Nanopelagicaceae > JANXYY01. Next base: position 5,607 of record DATKUB010000042.1, on the reverse strand, counting down.
ATGAACGTTAGATATGTATCCATGGACAAGTGCCAATGTTTTAGGTCCAAGGCGATGCCAAAGGAGCGCATTCGAAACCCCTGTAGGTTTGATCGCTTCATACACCTGAGCGAGCCATTTATAGTCGCTGCGATGACGGTCCAAAACTTCATGGGGATCAAGGAACTCCCAGAGCGTGATCACGCCCGTGAAGTCTTTAGCGAAGGCATCACGGCTCTCTGATTCAGTTAAACGTTGGAGTGCTTCTTGCAGGGCGATAAAAGTATTTTCTTTCCGGTCCATCCCATCGAATCGGGTAAGAGCCGATTCGATCCTTGACTCAAACTCGGTCGCAAGCCCATCAATATCAATCGGACGCGCCCCACCGGTGTCAGGATCGGCGGCCTTCAACGCTTCACCAATCTGATTACCTAACCCGATGTAATCAACGATCAAACCATGCGTCTTATCTTGCCCGGTGGTCGGATGTGTGTAGCGCCGGTTAGTTCGGGTGATGGCTTGAAAAAGAGTGTGACGGCGAAGTGGCTTATCCAAGTACTGCACCTGTTCGATCGGTGCATCAAAACCAGTGAGAAGTTTTGCGGTGACTATCAGAAACGCCAGAGGATCCGCAGCATCATTAAAGCGGGCTTTAACGTGAGCCTCTTGCGCCCGATCAAGGGCGTACTGCGCCCACTCATGTGGTTCCTCCTTACTTGTGCCCACTGTCATAACGATGGCAACCTGATGTGGCAGCGCCTGTTCTGCGATGAGGCGTTCCAACTCGGTCTTATAGGCAACGACCAGTTCGCGGTCAAAGGCAACGACTTGGGCTTTCATTCCACTGGGTGCGATTTTGGCTTCGAAGTGGTCCAGGATGTCGTTGCAGACAGCAGTGATGCGGTCGGGGTTGAGCAGGATCGTTTTGATATGTGCGGCCTTGTCGGCGAGGAACTCGCGCTGTTCATCGGTGAGTTCCTCCTCATCTGCCATCTGGGCAAATGCCTCATCAAGTGCGATGCGATCCAAATGAAAATCTATAAGTCGTGTTTCAACATGGACCGGAACCGAAGAGCCATCGGCGATGGAGCGTTCCATCGAGTATGTGTTCATCACATATCCGGGATCATTTGGGTCCCCGAACAGTTTGAACGTGTTCCGCTCTTTATCCGAGATCGGTGTTCCAGTTAGACCGAAGAAACGCGCGTTCGGTAACGCGATACGCATATCATCAGCCAAAGTGCCTTCTTGAGTGCGGTGGGCTTCATCAACAAACACCACGATATTTTCGCGAGTGTTTAACTCTCCCGCACCTTCGAAACGAAAAATCGTGGTCAACACAATCCCGCGACGGTCCTCTTTCAAAACCTTCCGTAAATCTTCTTTATTCATCGCAGTAGTCACTCGTGGCAACCCGGTAGTTTTGAACTGGCGTTCTATCTGCTCAATCAAATCCAAACGATCCAAAACCACAACCACGGTTGGCCCATTGGCTTCCTCATTATTAAGCAACATCAAAGCAGCGAACGCCATCAGTAATGATTTGCCGGTGCCCTGGTAATGCCAGATCAGACCCTTCTGCCCACCAGCGAGCACACGTTCCACGATTGCTTCTGCTGCTTCCACTTGTGGATAGCGTGGAATCAACTTTCGCACACCACCACCAGGAACCTGTTCAAACAAAGTGAAATCACGAAGGATGCTCAAAATCCTCATCGGTGTTAAAAGCAGATCGACACTACGCTGCACACGCTCGAACCCATCCAAGTTATAGGGATCTGCTGTTGATCCCCACATCAACCACGACTCAGCAGGCTGACCCACCGCACCGTAATGAAGTTCCCTACCCTCGGTACCTATCGACAAAACATTCGAAGCAAAAAAAGATGGGCGTTCCACCTCATACACATTCGCGATATCCCGGGCCCCGTTCAACCACGACACCGAAGATTTCACCGGTGTCTTCGTCTCAATCACAACCAACGGAAACCCATTAACCCAGAGCACAATATCGAAACGACGAGCATTACCAGGAGTACCAAATACCACCTCATCAGACACCACAAACGTGTTATTCGACAACACGTTAAAATCAATCAAACGCAGCGGCACATACTCCTCACTACCAACAAACTTGATCGTCGTGTCTCCGCGAAGGAGCGTCGTCATCCGCTCATTCGCAGCAAGCAACCCATCCGTAACCGCCGACAACACCGTCGAACGTATCTTCGGCAGAATCTCATCAACCCGCTCAGGCACACCCAGAACAAGCGGGTTCAAGATTTCGATCGCTTCGATCAACCATTCCTCGCACAACACATCCGTGTGAGAACGAGGCAACTCAGTTCCCTGAACATACGTCCAACCCAAACTAACAAGACGCTCAATCAACCACGACTGCACCGTCGAAGACTCCGTGAAGCCGGCCATCACGCAACCTCGCTAAGGAGTGAATCGTAGTCAGGGAGAATCAAAGATGAACCGGAAATCAGATGCGAAAGTAGAGCGCCACGAAGAGCACTTGCTCCTTGAACTTCTAGAGCAAGAGCGTCTCGAATAGCAACGGCCTGGCGCCCAAGATGCCCTACACGCTGCCGCTCCTCACCGCTAGGCCAGGGAATCAGTACCGAAGAGAACTGTGACTTGTTGAGAAGGGGTACGGCTGTCTGCCCGGACTTACTAGTCAATGAGTTTTGACCTTCCGGAGCGGACAGTACCAACGCAAGAAAAAAAGCATCGCTTGCGCTCATATCTGTTACAGAGTTGATTTGCTGATTTGTCACGCAGGTTTGGGTGGCAACACCAACTTTTCCGATGGTCGCGCCAATGCATACAACCATGACGCTGTTCTTAGAGATCGGACGCGAAACTCGCACACCTTCACTTGACACATAACGGCTCGTCCCATTCACGTAGCCCAACCCGCCGATATCTCCTGGTGTAACGAACGGTGTTGAAGGCAAATCCCAATACGTGGAGTTTTTCGTCGAAGGGGTTGATCCCGTGATCACTCGCCCGCAGTCACCCACCCGTTGGGAGTTCTCTAATGACCTCCACGGCTCACGAGCCAGTGCTTCGATAATCCGCTCGGCTGCCTTTCCTTCTGCTCGAAGGTTTGCCAAGTGGTTGTCCAGGTGTGCCATGAGATCCACGATCCGACGCTGAACCGGAAGCGGAGGCAAACTAACTTCGGCGTCTCGAAGATCCGGAAGTTTTATGTACTTAATGACGGAACCACTGCTATTGGCACGAAGGGTCTCGATGTACTTCTCGAGAAAGAGAAAAATATACTTCATTGTTACTTCACTGTTTGGTTTCTTTTGCATGACATAAGTTCTTTGATAGGCATTGAACTCACCCTCGAAATATTTCACATTCAAATCGCCGTTTCCTGCAACGATCACCGCCTCACCCGAAAATGCTGCTGTATCAATCCCTTGAGTCTCGCGAGCACAAGTGAAAAAAGGAAACCTTCCATCGACACTTCCAGCATTAACGTCTAGTTTTCCAGTTCTTATCGATACGAGATCACCAAGTGTATTTCCTCCACGCATGTCACTCATCGCTAACTCCAAGGTCGGCGATGCCCGCGGCGGCAAGGCGTTCGAAGAATGCTCGTTCCGATTCGATGCGTGATGTTCGGGCTGTTTGGTATTCCAGTATTGCGGTTGGGAGGTCTGTTGCATCTGCGGTTGCGGTTTTCAGGTAGCGACCGATGTTCAGGTCGAAGTTGTTGCCTTCGATCTCAGTAAGCGGGACGAGGCGAACTTGCGCACCGCCATCACCGTCAGGGTCTTCGCCGGTCGTGTAGGCGGTAAGGATCGCATTTACGTCGTCGTCGCTCATGCTGTTTTGATTGCGGCCCTTGGCGAATCTGGCTGACCCATCAACGAAAAGCACATGCTTGCGACGTGCTTTCGGCTTATTTGCTCGAAAGATTAAAAGACATGCTGGGATGCTTGTGGAGTAGAAGAGATTACCGGCCAGCCCAATGACTGCTTCGAGTCGATCGTCTTTAATGAGGCATTCGCGTATTTTTGCTTCAGCGCCGCCACGGAAGAGAACTCCGTGTGGCATTACGACACCAACGCGACCGGTCTTCGGAGTCATCGAGGCAACCATGTGTTGCACCCATGCGAAGTCGCCGTTTTTTGCTGGTGGCACACCGCAGAACGAACGTGTGTCGGCGGCCCACATTTCGGCACCCCAGTTTTGAAGACTGAATGGTGGGTTAGCAACTACAACATCAAAGGTAGAGATGCGGCCATCGCTCTCACGCAAACCTGGAGAGCGGAGTGTGTCGCCGCGAACAATCTTGAAATCTTCAATGTCATGTAAGAAGAGGTTCATACGAGCGATTGCACTCGTAGTCAGATTCACTTCTTGGCCATAAAGACGAAGTGTCCGAGTGTCACCACCATGATCGCGCACCGTGTTGATTGTTTCTACGAGCATTCCACCCGAGCCGGAGGCAGGGTCATAGACGCTTTCTCCGCTCTTAGGGTCGAGGATGCGAATGAGTAGGCGCACGACTTGGCGTGGAGTGAAGAACTCGCCGGCTTTCTTGCCTGATTCATCAGCAAAGTTTTTGAGCAAGTATTCATAGCCTTGTCCAAGAAGGTCGTGACTAACCTCGTCGGGGTTGAGTTTCATCCCGTTGAACGCATTGACTAGATTCACTAGCGCAGTTTCAGGGAGTCGTTCTTTGTTTCCCCACGCGGCATCACCGAAGATGCCAGCGAGGCTTTCTGGGTTGGCTTGCTCGATCTTGCCAAGGGCCTTGTTGATTTGAGTGCCCAGATTCGCAGTCTTCGTGGTTACATCGCGCCAGTGAGTTCCGGCTGGGAGATCGAACTTGTGAAAGTCGGCTTCAACAACTGGATCGACCGCATCGCCAAAGTCTGCGACTGCTTTGGCGTGCTCCCAGTCCCAGGTGTCGGAGATCCATTTCCAAAAAAGCATGGGGAAGGCATATGTCTTGAAGTCCGCGGGATCAACCGGTCCCCGAAGAGCGTTTGCCGCATCCCATAGGCGACGTTCAAGGTCTTCCAGACTTACCGACACTACTGACTCCCCAGTTTTGAATGTTCTCCGCTGACATTAGCGATCAGGAGTGACGTTTAGTGCCTACCGGCGCAATCTCCCACCAGCCTTTTCCCGATTTGGCCATCTTCCTTAGGGTGGGCCAGGGGGTGAGCCAAGGGGTGCCCATAGACAACTTGGCAACCGGCAATCTGACGCCTTGGCCAAGCATTGAGCGGTTCTAGCGAATAGACGGGATTGGGCGTGCCTGGTTCAAAAGACCTGGTCAGGAGCCCTTTTAGTTAGTTTTCCACAGGGGGGTAGTTAGGCGTACGCCTCAGAGGTGAGGGATTAACTATCTCCTATTTTGAACTTGGATTGGATTTTCGAGTCCAAGGCTCCCAAAAGGTATTCGTCGGGCGTCCAAAGACTTTCTTCTTGGAGGATTTGAGCGTGAAATCGTGGTGAGAGCGGTTCGAGGTTCGATTTTAGCGCCCTCTATTTCTGTGGACGGTTTATTAGGGGTGGAACGGTAGAGGGGCACTGGCCTCAAATGTTCGTCGGGGCTCCAAAGACTTTTAGGGCATGGAAAAGCCGCCGACCCCA
>DATKUB010000041.1:0-14225 GCA_035530875.1 Candidatus Nanopelagicaceae bacterium | reverse complement strand
TTCCAAGAATCCATCAACTCTTTGAAGCGGCGGGCGGTGGAGACCCAATTTGTAGACGTCGCGAGCGTTTCAGCTTCCTTGACTAGTGTTTCTTTGACCGCTGCCACCTGGGAACGTGCCGCGTCCAGCGAGGCGAAGTGAGTTCTGCGACGCTTATCAAAACCGTTTCTAGCGGCAGAGAAGCGCTTCCAGAGGGCTTCGTCGGTCTTGCGATCTAGGCGGGGAGCCTTCTTCCATTCCTCGAGGATTTCCTTGAGGCGATCTCCGGAGGCCTTCCAAGCATCCTTAGCTGCCGCCTCTTCTGCTTCGACTACGAGGGCTTCCTTAAGGATTTTTGAAGCATCGCGAGCCGCCGCCTTGGCTGCGGCAGCAGCTGCTTTCTTCACCGCTTCCTCGGCGCGACGTTCCTCAGCGATCGGCGCAATGTTGTCCACTGCGACGCGAAGCGCCGCCAAATCGCCAACAGCATTGATGTTCTCCACCTGTTCGCGCAGGCGTTTGATAGATGCAGCGCCATCTTCGGCAGTCATCGCACCACTTCGAAGCCGAGCCGAGGTGAGGGCAACTTCTGCGGCTAGAGTTTCGAATTTACGGACGAAATACGACAGAGCCTCTTCTGCGCTCTTACCCGGGTATGACCCAACCGCGCGGTCGCCATCTGGTCTACGCACGAAGACCGTGCCGTCGTCGGCAACATAACCCCACTGAGCCGGATCGCCGACTAAGGCTGCTGCAGCCGAGATGGGGGCGGTCGGTGTCGGCTCAATCTCATTCATTCTCTTGTCCTTCTGTTGCGCCGGATGGCTTTGGGGTTGCGCTTCGGTGGGTTATTTCACAGTCAGTCTATATATCGTAACGGGCGTTGCCGGCGCTCCATCAGTTGATCCGTTGCTTGTTCCGGCCGCTGCGATGGCATCCAAAACATCCAATCCGGACGTCACAATGCCAAATGGAGTGTAATTCGGGGCGAATTTGGAGTCGTTAAAGACGAAGAAAAACTGGCTGCCATTGGTCCCGGGTCCCGCATTTGCCATCGCCACGGTGCCTTTTAGATATGTTGCACCGCTTAGGTTTTCGTCGGCGAATTTGTACCCAGGTCCGCCAGTTCCAGTGCCTGACGGATCTCCACACTGCAGCGCGGAGTAACCCGGGGCATTTAAAAGGCGGTGGCAGGGCGTCGAATTAAAGAAATTGTGAGCGGCTAGGAACTCAAATGAATTGTCAGTACATGGCGTTTTTGACGAGAGCTCGAAAACGATCTTGCCGGCGCTTGTTGTAAGAGTCGCCGTCTTCGTGCCTGGAGTTGCAGTGAGATCCGGGAGGCCAATAAATTTGCTCTGCGCCGTGACTTCCTTCGTGTACGAACATTGAACCGGGGCCATTGGAGACGAGGACGTCGCCGGGCTCGCGGTTGTACTAGTTGTGGCGCTGGGGCTAGCACCCGGAGTTGTAGCGCTTGGAGTCGCAGTGGGCGTGGCAGTTGCCAGTGGTATTGGCTTCGAGGAGAACGCGCCAAGACCGATGCTGATCGAAAAAGCAGCTATCGCAACTAGGGCGATGAGAACCCCCACGGTACCGCGGCTAAAAGTGGGTTTCTGCACGGCAGCGGCTTCAACCCGCGGCCCTTTTGGCCTTCTGGTACTGCCACCTTTGCGCTGCACTGGCGGTTGTGATGACACCCTTGACTCCTTTTTCCTCAGAATTCGGATCTTTCTGATATTTAGTTCTCTTTGCTTTGGGCGACCGAGAGCCAAAAAATTGGCCGTTCGTCGCAGAAGTCTAGGCGAAGTAACCTAGTGCGATGCTCATCGATGGATTTCCAGCTGAGATGTTCGCCACGAATTGCTGGGTTATTGCCCCTGCAGCCGGTGAGGAATGCATTGTAATTGACCCTGGAATCGCCAATCCAGATGGCAGGCTTCTTCTAGATCAGGTTCTAACTCGTCATCGGCTAAAGCCCGTCGCGGTAATTGCCACACATGGACATTTGGATCACACGTTCTCGATCGGGCCGATCTGCGGGGCCAGGGGCATCCCCGCTTACATTCATTCAGCCGATCGTGAGCTACTGGCTCATCCCGAGCGAGCATTTTCGGTCGACAGTCCGCTCTTGGAAATGTTTGCCGGTCTGTCCTTTAGCGAACCCGATCAAGTAGTCGAACTGGTAGATGGACTCGAACTCTCGTTGGCTGGGCTAGACCTGAAAATCGACCATGCTCCTGGGCACACAGCGGGTTCGATCATGATTCGGGTTCCAGGATCATCGCCAACGGTACTAACTGGCGATGTCCTCTTCGCCGGAGCAATTGGCCGGACCGATCTCCCAACCGGTTCCGCGAGCGCCATGCGAACGAGTCTTCGCAAGAAAGTTCTTACGCTGTCCGATGACTATCTGGTCCTGCCAGGTCATGGACCCCGGACAACAATCGGAGCCGAACGGGACACGAATCCCTATTTGACCGCCATGGGCGACGGCGCTGACGATAGTTTTAGCCAATGAGTTCGCAACTTCAGGCACCCAAGGGTGTGGCCGAGTACGTTCCGCCGAATTCTGATGCTTTCCTGAGTGTTCGCGAGGCTCTCTGTATGCCCGCTCGAAATTCCGGATACGAATACGTTGAACTCCCGGTTTTCGAAGATACGGCTCTTTTTGTAAGAGGGGTTGGACAGTCCACCGATGTCGTCTCGAAAGAGATGTACACCTTCGACGACCGGGGCGGCAGATCAATTTCGCTCCGCCCAGAAGGCACCGCCGGCGCCCTTCGCGCAACTATCGAGCACTCATTGGACAGAGGACAACTTCCGGTCAAACTCTGGTACGCCGGCCCATTCTTCCGCGCCGAACGCCCGCAGCGCGGGCGATATCGCCAATTTTTCTCCGTCGGAATCGAGGCAATTGGAAGCGAAGACCCAGCTCTCGATGCTGAAGTGATTGCGATTGCAAACGATGGATTTCGTTCCCTTGGATTAAGTGACTACCGCCTCGAACTGACCTCGCTCGGCGATTCGAATTGTCGGCCCGCGTATCGAGAACTGCTTCAAGAGTTCCTCCGCGGACTCGACTTGGATCCTGAGACCCAGGCGCGGGCATTGATAAACCCGCTGCGTGTTTTGGACGATAAGCGTCAATCGGTGATTGATCAGATGGCGGGCGCTCCCTTAATGATTGATCATCTCTGCACGGCTTGTAGTGAACATTTTGACGCGGTCCGGTCTTACCTAGATCTTCTTGGGATTGCCTACATTCTCACACCCCGCTTGGTGCGCGGTCTCGACTACTACACGAGAACAACCTTCGAATTTTCACACGCCCGGCTCGGCGCTCAATCAGCGATCGGCGGTGGCGGCAGATACGACGGATTGATGTCCCGGCTCGGTGGACAAGACCTAACCGGGATCGGCTTTGGGCTTGGCGTGGATCGAACCCTCCTGGCTGTGGAGGCTGAAGGCATCAAATTGGCTCCAAGAAACCCGTTGGCCCTGTTCATTGTTCCGATTGGTGAGCAAGCAAAGAGTCAGGCAGTCCGATTGGCTGGGGAATTTCGCACGAATGGCGTGGCCGTCGATATCGCTTATGGTGATCGCTCCCTAAAAGGTGCGATGAAGGCTGCCGACAGAAGTGGTGCGCGTTTCTCAGTTGTAATAGGCGAGCGGGATCTTGCCAACGGCACTGCTGAACTAAAGGACATGGCAAGCGGCAGTCAAGAAACTATTACCCTTGAGGCACTGTTACCGACTATTAAGGCGAGGCTTCTGTGATTCGAACACATGCCGCTGGATCTTTACGTGCCAGCGACCAAGGTGCGGTTGTAACTCTCACTGGATGGGTTGCACGTAGACGCGATCATGGTGGCGTTGCATTTATCGACCTGCGCGACTCCAGCGGCATAGTTCAGGTCGTAATTCGCGAAGCTGATATTGCACACGACCTACGAGCCGAGTGGTGCCTCAAAATCGTCGGGCAGGTATCGCTGCGCCCAACGGGTAACGAGAATCTCGAGTTGGCCACTGGCGCGCTCGAGATCATTGCAACTGAGGTCGAAGTTCTCAGTGAAGCGGCACCGTTGCCCTTTCCAATCGACGGCGGAGATGCCGGTGTAATCGGCGAAGAGATACGGCTTCGCTATCGATACCTTGATCTTCGGCGCGAAGGCCCAGCCAAGGCGCTCAAACTGCGATCAAAGATCACCTCTCTCATGCGTCACGTCATGGAGGAGAACGAATTCCTCGAATTCGAAACGCCATATCTGACGGCAAGCAGTCCCGAAGGCGCCCGCGATTTTCTCGTGCCCGTGCGCTTGAAGCCAGGAAGTTGGTACGCGCTGCCGCAATCGCCTCAACTATTTAAGCAATTGCTGATGGTCGCGGGGATGGAACGGTATTACCAGATTGCTCGCTGCTTCCGTGACGAGGATTTCCGGGCGGACCGTCAGCCTGAATTCACGCAGTTAGACATCGAAATGAGTTTTGCTGACCAGGACGATGTGCTCGCCCTTGGTGAAGCTGTGCTCGCCAGAATCTGGCGAGAGGTAGCGAGCTATGAAATTCCGTTGCCACTTCGCCGGATGACTTATGCGGAGGCAATGCACAGATACGGCTCCGACAAGCCCGATCTTAGATTCGGCAACGAGCTCGTCGAAATGACTTCCTATTTTGCCAACACGACGTTTCGGGTTTTTCAAGCAGAGTATGTAGGTGCGGTCGTCATGCCTGGCGGCGCCTCACAAGCGCGTCGGCAACTCGATGCCTGGCAGGAGTGGGCTAAATCGCGCGGCGCCAAAGGGCTCGCCTATGTGCTGGTTAACGAGGACGGAACTCTTGGCGGCCCGGTTGCTAAAAATCTCTCCGAGCAGGAGCAGATCGGGCTGGCCGACGCCGCTGGGGCAAAGCCAGGAGACTGTATTTTCTTTGCCGCCGGCAAGACCGAAGACTCGCGGGCGATTCTTGGCGCCGCTCGCCTTGAGATCGGCAAACGCTGCAACTTGATCGACGAAGGGGCTTGGGAATTCCTCTGGGTGATCGATGCGCCAATGTTCGAAAAAACCGATGATGGCGGCTGGACCGCCGTGCATCACCCGTTCACTGGTCCAAAGCCCGAATTTGCCGACAACTTTCACTTGCAGCCGGAGAACGCTCTCGCATATGCGTATGACATCGTTCTTAACGGAAACGAAATCGGCGGCGGTTCAATCCGTATCCATCAAGGCGAGATGCAACAGCGCGTATTCGATCTGATCGGTCTTAGCCGGGAGCAAGCAGAAAGTAAATTCGGCTATTTGCTTGAAGCCTTTACCTTCGGTCCGCCGCCCCATGGCGGGATCGCAATTGGCGTTGATCGATTGGTCGCCCTCATCGCTGGCGTGGAGTCAATTCGGGAAGTCATTGCGTTTCCAAAGACGGCCAGCGGAAACGATCCACTTACCGGGGCGCCTACTCCAATCACTGATCAGCAGCGAAAAGAAACCGGCGTGGATGCGCCTAAGGCTGAAGCAACGGCCCGCTGACGAACTCCTCCTGCAACTTGAATCCGACCTTCTCGTAGGCCCGAATTGCGGGAGTGTTCTGCGCCCATACGCCCAACCCGACCACTGGCGACCCCAGGTCGAATAAGCGCTTGACTAGCGACGCCGTAACCTCCTGCGCCATTGATCTTCCGCGGGCGATCGGATCAGTGGCGATCGAAACCAGCATCGTCGCAGCCGTTTTCCAACGGACTGCGGCGCCGATCGAGCGCAACACGCCTTCGCTGTCGCGAATCCCGTGCCAGAAGATGATTTCAGAGTCTCCTGGCCGTGTTGAAGAATCGGGCGCGCATCGATCGATGAAAGCCGTAATCTCTTGATCAGAATCCAGGGCTTCGACCTGATACAAGTTTGGAGACTGCGGTTCCGTTGCCGATTCGATTGCGAAGAAGTTCCACTCGCTGCGTTTTACGAGTTGGACGTCCGTCCAAGTCCTAGGAATAGTCATCCGCATTTGTCTTGTCGGAGATTGAGATAAGGCCTTGCCGATGAATGACGGCCGGTAGACGCCGAGCCCAAGACCCCATAGCCCGTCCTCTAGATCCCAAAGTCCGAAGAAACCAGCGGGGGAATTGATGCCAAACCGGAACGTCGATGGATCGCCAGCGAGCGCTGCATAATTGTTCGACCCCTTGTATTGGCATACTTCTTTGAGAGCCTCTTCAAAATTGCGAGTGACCGTCTCTGTCTGCATCGCTTGAGCGTAACGGATACGCATCCAAGTTGACGTACAACTAGGAGTTGCTCTGATCGTTTTGCGAAACCTTCGTATCTATTGAACACATCACGTTCCTAGACCTGGAATTACATCCTATGCGGTGGAACACCATGAGGGGAATTGAGGGGTGTTTGAAAGGGGGTTGTGATAAAACAGCATCATTAGATTCACTCGACGCCCATTGACCTAGGTTTCCAGTAGGTATTTGATGCAAGAATCACCAATGGAGGAATGCGATGAGGAAAGCGACCACTCGTTTTTCGGCCATGGCGGTAGGTGGCGGTCTATTGGTTATTCTGGTCGTGTACTTGATTGGATTCAACCGAAACGATTCTTTAACCCGCACAAGTCCGAGCCCGACAATAAGTTCCTATGTGGCGAATGTGCCGGTTGGTGCAATACCCACTTCCGGCGGATACCTGTGGCGAGTTGCTTCCAACTCGAATCAGCAAACCGCTCAGTGCTTGACAAAACAAAGGATCAGGTTTGGAGAGGTACGTACACTCAATTACACGAATGATGTTGCTGCGGCGCAGGCGAACGTCAGTTGGATACAAGGTGTCAACGCTCCGCCTGATTATTTGACTTCCGCTCTTCAGTTCTGTCTAGCTGGATCGGACCAAGCAAGAGAGTCCATTGGAGTGAATGCGGGCAATTTTGATGCGTCGTCGACGACAGCTGCCGAAGGCGATATCTACAGTTACGCCACGGCTACAAGTGTTGATGGGTTGATGGTCTTGACCTTTTGGGTTCAGCCTGGCGCTTCGATGATGTCGCCTTCTCCGGCCAGCGTGATGGCCGCCCGTGCAGTGGCCCAGTACAAACTGGCTCAAGAAGGCGTGAGTAACCCAGAAGTCGTGGCGTGCCACTCTGTTGGGCCGCTACCGAAGGCGAAAATCCCGCCTGAAGTCATGAATCTCCTCGAGGCCAAGTACGAGAAGCTCGCGCCATATAAGATCCTTAGCCAGTACACCGTAGCGGTTGATGTGCGTGCTGAATCTGTCACCCCACACATTTGTGTTTATTCCGAGGGCCAGCAAATCGCCCACTACGGTGTGGTGCCAGCGACCGCGACGCAAGCCATTGAAGTGTCGACTGAGCACGCGCCGTGGCCGCCAACTTTCGAAAGAACCAGCATCGTAGTAGTGGCCAAGACCCCAACCGAAGGCTGGAAGATCGTTAGCGAAGGGACCAGTCCTTAGCCGAGCAGGATATGGTCGGCGGGTGGATCTGTTTGAAGCCTCGGGCGCGCAGCGAGTTCGTGACGGCGCGCCCTTAGCGGCGCGAATGCGTCCGGTCAGCCTCGATGAAGTCGTCGGCCAAGACCACCTGCTCGGACAGGGCTCTCCGCTGCGGCGTTTACTGCAGCCCGAAAGCGGTCCGGCCAAGGTGGCAAGCGTCATTCTTTTTGGACCCCCGGGATCGGGCAAGACGACGCTTGCCCAACTAGTTGCCCTGGCTAGCGGCCGACGTTTTGTTGAATTATCGGCTGTTGCCGCGGGCGTCAAGGATGTTCGGGAAGCAATCGATCGGGCCAAGTTTGAACTTGGCGCCAGCGGTACCGAAACGGTTCTTTTCGTTGACGAAGTTCACCGGTTCAACAAAGCTCAACAAGATGCCCTACTCCCAGCGGTGGAGAATCGGTTAGTGACCCTGGTGGCGGCGACCACCGAAAACCCAGGTTTCTCGATAATCTCGCCGCTCCTGTCTCGGTCTCTGATGCTCACTCTGAAAGCGCTCGACGGTGCGGCGATCAGGCAGTTGGTTGAAAGGGCTCGGAGTGACAAGCGAGGACTAAATAATTTAGTGACCATAACCCCATCGGCTTTAGACACTCTCGTGCGACTTTCTAGCGGTGATGGTAGACGGTCACTCACGTACCTAGAAGCCGCTGCCGGTGCCGCGATGGCTCGAGGTGATGCCCTTATTGACGATCAAATCTTGGCTCTGGCCGTCGATCGGATAGTCGTTAATTACGACCGGAACGGCGACCAGCACTATGACGTCGCCAGTGCTTTAATCAAGAGTATTCGCGGCTCAGACCCGGATGCGGCTCTGCACTACCTGGCCCGGATGTTGGAAGCAGGGGAAGACCCACGATTTATTGCCCGGCGCCTCATGATAAGTGCCAGCGAAGATATTGGTCTGGCCGATCAGAATGCCTTGGCGATCGCGGTGGCCGCGGCACAGGCGTGTGCCATCATCGGCATGCCGGAGGCGCGGATAATTCTGGCCCACGCGACCATTTATTTGGCTACAGCCCCGAAATCTAACGCCGCCTATTTAGCTATTGAGGGCGCCATTGGAGATCTGCGCGCAGGACTGGGTGGGCCTATTCCTGCTGCTCTACGCGATACCAATGGGGCAGTGCGTTGGGAAGAATCGCCTGGCGGGGAGGCTTACCGGTACCCTCATGACTACCCGGGGGGAGTCATCGCCGCGCAGTACGCTCCAGACGATCTGCGCGACCGTGAGTACTACCAGCCCACTCGGCACGGGGCCGAAGCGCGGATTGCGGATGCTCTGGCGCGAATCCGCGTGATCTTAGGGAGAGGAGTGGATCATGAACTCAATTAGTTGGAGTGATCTGGCCGGACTTGTTGCGGCAGGCGCATTTCTGATTCTGGTTCTGGCCTTGGCGATCCCAGTTATCAAGCTGGGAAAGGTCATGGATGAGTCCGCCAACGTCATTAAGGATGTCGGAGCGAAAACGCTTCCGTTGATCGGCGAAGTCACCACCACCGTAACCATGACAAATGCCCAACTTGAGCGAGTTGACGCGATTACTAAAAACGTCCAAGACGTCTCGGAGAAGGTCTCGTCGCTTAGCCATCTGGTGTCTGGCACTGTGAGTACGCCAATTGTAAAGTTTGCTTCTCTTGCCTACGGCCTGAAGCGTTCGGCCAAGAAGCACTCTAGAAAAGGCACCGCAGAGAATTCAACCAAAGGACACAAGTCATGAAAAGAACCTTCTGGTTTCTAGCCGGTGTTGGGACGACCCTTGGTGTGATTCGTAAACTTGACCGAGCCAAGGAGAGCGTGAGCGTTGAAAAACTTGGGGCGGCGGCGGGAAGCATTGTCTCATCTGTTCTTTCGACTGCATCGAGGCAAGTATTTGATTTTATTGAAGACGTCCGAGTGGCCTCAAAATTGCGCGAACGTGAAATTTACGACTCCCTTGACCCGGATCAAGGCTGAACTTAGTTTCTGTTGAAAGGTGCGCCCATGCAATCCGCCGAGATCCGTAGTCGCTGGCTGCGCTTCTTTGAATCAGGCAACAACCTAGGTTTAAACCACACGGTTGTTCCGTCGGCATCCCTGATTGCCGACGATCCCAACTTGCTCTTGGTGAATGCCGGCATGGTGCCGTTCAAACCGTTTTTCTTAGGCGAAGTTTCACCGCCATACGCACGGGCTACCAGCGTGCAGAAATGTGTGCGTACTCTGGACATAGACGAAGTTGGCAGGACCACGAGGCATGCTTCATTTTTCCAAATGTGTGGGAACTTTTCTTTCGGCGATTATTTCAAGGAAGGTGCAATTGCACTCGCGTGGGAGTTATTGACCAAGCCAATTTCAGAGGGTGGGTACGGTCTTCCGGAGGAGCGGCTCTGGGTAACCGTTTACCACGATGATCTTGAAGCAGAAGAGATCTGGCACAACCAGATTGGATTGCCCAGAGAGCGAATTCAACGGCGAGGCATGGCCGATAACTACTGGTCCATGGGAGTGCCGGGGCCGTGTGGGCCCTGTTCAGAGATCTACTACGACCGTGGTCCAGCGTATGGGCGCGAAGGTGGACCGATAGCGGACGAAGAACGCTACATCGAAATCTGGAACCTGGTCTTTATGCAGTCTGAACGTGGTCCAGGAACAAGCAAAGACTCTTACCCAATTCTTGGTGACCTGCCTGCAAAGAACATCGACACTGGACTCGGGTTGGAACGCACCGCCGCGATCTTGCAGGGGGTCGAAAATATATATGAGATCGACACAACTGCGCTGATCCTTAATCGAGCCAGCGAATTGACCGGCGTTACTTACGGGAGAGACCACGCGTCGGATGTGATGCTACGCGTGATCGCAGACCATTCTCGTACCGCGGCCATGCTCATTGGAGATGGGGTTACCCCAGGCAATGAAGGCAGAGGATATGTCCTTCGCAGAATGATGCGACGCACCACCAGGAATATGCGCCTTCTTGGCGCGCATGATCCAACGATGCGTGAACTAATTGGCGCCTCTATCGCCGCAATGGGTCCGCAGTATCCAGAACTCGTTGTAGATCAGAAGCGGATCGAAGCAGTCTCTGTAGGGGAGGAGGAATCCTTTCTCCAAACTCTCCGTTCCGGAACCCAAATTTTCGATCTCGCAGCGTCGAGCATCAAAAAATCAGGATCGACGAAACTCTCAGGTGAGGAGGTTTTCAAACTCCACGACACATACGGGTTTCCATTTGACTTAACTCTTGAAATGGCTAACGAACAAGGACTATCGATCGATGAAGTCGGCTTCCGTAGATTGATGAAGGAGCAACGCGAACGAGCCAAAGCAGACTCACGCGCCAAGAAAACCGGACACGCCGATCTCTCGGTCTACCGCACCTTCCTAGACCAAGTTGGCCTCAGCGAGTTTCTTGGATACGAACAGTTGGAAGCCGAATCGAAAGTCGGCGGACTTCTTGTCGAGGGAAAGAGCGCATCGTCTGCAGTAGTTGGGGATGAAGTTGAGATTGTGTTGGCGCGCACCCCTTTCTATGCCGAGGGGGGTGGGCAATTATCGGACTCCGGCCGAATCGTCACCTCCGATGGAGCCGCTATTGAAATCGATGACGTACAAGTGCCGGTACCTGGGTTAATCGTTCATCGAGGTCGAGTGATCGATGGTCAAGTCCTCCTCGGCGCTGGCGTGCATGCGCGTATCGATACTGAACGGCGACGCGCAATTTCGAGAGCCCATACAGCGACTCACCTGGTGCATAAGGCATTTCGAGAAGCGTTAGGCGAAACAGCGACTCAGGCAGGATCGGAAAATGCGCCTGGTCGATTCAGGTTTGATTTTGCCGCGACTGCTGCTGTCTCGCCGCTAGTTCTTGCCGATGTTGAAGCCCGAGTCAATGAGATTTTGGCGGACGACCTTGGCGTCACCTCCGAGATCATGAGCCAGGAGCAGGCTAAATCGATTGGCGCTATGGCTCTTTTCGGCGAGAAATACGGCGATCGCGTCAGAGTGGTTAGCGTTGGTGACTGGTCACGCGAACTCTGTGGCGGTACCCATGCGGCTCGCTCAGGCCAACTGGGTGTGGTGAAGCTCTTAGGGGAGTCCTCAATTGGTGCCGGCGTGCGCCGAGTAGAAGCTCTTGTCGGCGTCGATGCCTATCAGTACTTAGCGCGGGAACACACTTTACTGAACTCATTAAGCGAGATCATTAAGGGAGCTCGCCCAGAAGAGTTGCCAGATCGAGTGGCCAATCTTGTTACGAAATTACGCGAAGTCGAGCGGGAATTGGCTAGCTTCAGAGCGAAAGAAATTCTGTCTGCTGCACCAACCTTGGCTACAACTGCGCATGATGTAAATGGATTTGCCTTCGTCACCACCGTAGTTCCACCCGAGACGAATGCCGATGATGTAAGAAAATTGGTGCTTGACGTAGTTAACCGACTTATGGATCGCCCCTGCGTCGTTGCAATTGCCGCGATAAATGATTCGAAACCACTGGTCATAATCGCAACAAATGATAAAGCTCGCTTAAGAGGAGCCAAGGCCGGTGCTCTGGTACGAATTGTGGCCGGCGTTCTTGGTGGCGGAGGCGGAGGCAAAGACGATGTCGCGCAAGGTGGTGGAACGGACCCGGGGCAAATTGATCCCGCGTTTGAGGCGCTGGCTAAGAGTCTCGACCACTTCGCCTAACCATGCGAAGCGGCCGGAGGTTAGGCGTCGATGTTGGGACGGTGCGAATCGGGCTGGCTCAATGCGATCCCGAAGCACTGCTTGCGACCCCCCTCGTTACGATTACAGCTGGAAAAAAGCCAATCGAAGAAATCTGCCGGATCGCTGAGGAAATTTCAGCCATCGAGATCATTGTTGGCCTGCCAACTTCGCTATCCGGCCATGAAGGCGACGCTGCATCAAAAGCGCGAGAGTTCGCCCACAAATTGCATGAACAGACTCCGATTCCAGTTCGATTGGTGGATGAGCGGTTGTCGACCGTTGTCGCCACCCACGCTATGCGAGCCTCTCGAGTTAATTCGAGAAAAGCGCGATCGAGCATCGATCAGGCCGCGGCGGTTGTGATCTTGCAATCGGCCCTCGATGCCGAACGAGGATCGGGCAAAGTTCCCGGAGAGCTCCTGAGATGAATTGGAGAGGAAGATCTCTGGGCCTATGGGTCGTGGTCCTTAGCCTTGTCCTAGTAGCGGCTGGTGGAGGCTTGCTGATAAAACGGCACTACAGCCACCCAGTGATTGATTTTTCGGCTGGTCAGCCAGGTGCGGAAGTCATCGTTTCAATCCCCTCGGGCGCTTCGGGAGCAGACGTTGCGCACATTCTCGAAGCTAAAAAAGTTGTGATGACTTGGCAAGCATTTTTTAATCGAGCTACTTTCGATCCGCGATCGATCAAGATTCAACCCGGCGCGCACCGGATGGCAACTCATATCCCAGCCAAAATCGCCTTAGATCAACTTCTTGATCGTGGACGCATGGTTGGACTCATAAACATTCCAGAAGGAATGCGAGCAGCCGACGTTTTGAAACTCCTGGCCAAATCGGGGTGGAGGCAGGCAGATTTGGATGCTGCCTTCTCGGCCGCGACGCCGCCTAGCGGGTATCAGGCGCCCAACGTTGAAGGGTATCTATTCCCGGCTACCTACTCTTTTGTACCAGGCACGAGTGCGGGAAATGTTCTTCAGACTATGCTGGCGAGATTTCAAAGTGAAGCCAACTCGTTGGACCTAACATCTGGTGCGGCGGCATTGAACATAACGCCGGCTCAAGTCGTAACGATTGCTTCTCTCGCGCAGGGCGAAGGCGACCCGAGCGATTTCTCGAAGATTGCGCGAGTAGTTTTGAACCGGCTGGCAGATGGAATGAAACTTCAGCTCGATACAACAGTTCTGTATGCCCTCAAGGTAGCCGGAAGGATTAAGGTCACCAACGTTGATCTCCAAGTGGCCTCGAAATACAACACTTACTTACATGCCGGGCTGCCGCCAGGACCAATTGGAAATCCAGGTCGATCAGCACTAATGGCGGCCATGAATCCGGCGCCGGGGCCCTGGATCTATTTCATAACCGTGCGCCCTGGAGATACTCGCTTCACCGATTCCGAGTCCCAGTTTTTCAAGTGGAAAGCTGAATACGAACGCAACTATGCAGCTGGCGCCTTTAATTCGAGTAGCCCATGACTCGTCTAGCGGTGCTTGGCTCTCCCATTGCGCACTCACTTTCGCCAACTATTCATTTGGCCGCATACCGGTTGCTCTCCCTCGACTGGGAGTACGAAGCGATCGAGGTTGACTCGGGCGGACTGCGCGAATTTTTGAACTCATGCAAATCTGATTGGCGGGGCCTATCGGTAACGATGCCGTTAAAAGCGGAAGCGATTACTGTTTGTGACGAGGTCGATGCCCTGGCAAAGCAGGTCGGTGGCGCTAACACCATAACTTGGAAGGATCACCTTACCCGCGCTCACAACACCGATGTGTCTGGCTTTCTTTCGGCTTTAGTGAATGCTCGCGCCACCAGTAGCAAGTCGGTGGCGATTCTGGGTGGTGGAGCGACGGCCCGAGCTGCGGTAGCGGCAGTCGGATCTTTCGCTGAACGAATCACTGTCTATCTTCGAAATCCCAAGCGTGAGAGCGAGTTGAATCTGGCGTTGGGATTGAGTTCTGCAAAATTGGATTTCGCTCCTTGGGCCGAAGTTATCGATGGCCTGACTTCGTCTCTGGTGGTCTCAACGACGCCAAAAGGGGCGACCGATTCGCT
>DATKUB010000040.1:0-24144 GCA_035530875.1 Candidatus Nanopelagicaceae bacterium | reverse complement strand
GCCGAGATTATGCGAGCGGATCGTTGAAGACCGGTAGCGACCGATTCAATTGTTGTCTTACCGGCCAAGTGCTCTTCCTTGATGCGTGAAAGTAGGAAGAGTTCGTAGTCCATTGAGAGACCAAAAGTAAGTACCGCGATTAGAACGGTGGTTGACGTATCAAGTGAATGTACGAGCGTGAATCCGCCGAGTAAATTCGCCAGGTGCCCGTCGACGAAAATCCAAGTGAGTACGCCAAGTGTCGCCGTCAGCGAAATTGCATTGAGCAAGACAGCTTTGATCGGCAAGATAATCGAGCCGGTGAACAGAAACAGCAGGATGAGGACGCTCACGCCGACCCAGACAAAGACCCAAGGCAGCGTACGAGCAATTCCGTTCTGCGAATCTGTATAGTCCGCCGCGACTCCGCCCACCAGGGTTCCACTCGGGGATGAAATAGCACGGATGGCCATGATTTGGGCCTCACCATCTGGCGTACGAGGACTGACGCTGCTGATCGCTTGAATTCGCGCGGTGTCGCTAGCGATGGTCGGTGGGACTACCTGGATGATTCCCGAGATTTTCGAAAGGTCTTGAACATAGGTAGAGATCGCCGAAGATTGGCTCGAAGCTTTAGGAATGATCACTTCTATCGGGTTCGCTTCGTTTCCTGGAAAGCGGTCACGCTGAACCTGGGCGGCGATTGCTGCCTTATCGGTCTTTGGCAGTACTCGATCGTCGACCTGAGAGAACGCGATGCCTCTAATGGGCGCCGCGAGAATCGCAAGAACTGCAAGTACGAGGAGTACTACCGCGACGGGGCGCTTCATCACAAGACGAGCCGTCGATGCCCAGCGTCCATCCTCCTTCGGAGTGATTGCGCTTTTGCGGACGACGTATTTATCGATCCTTGGCCCGGCAATCGCCAATAGCGCCGGGAGAGTGGTGAGTGCCCCAGCGATGGCGACGAAAACCACGGCTAGTGCGGCGTAGGCAAATGATTTCAAAAAGAATTGCGGAAAGAGGACCAGTGAACCCAGCGTTACGGCGACGGTCAGCCCTGAGAAGAAGACGGTTCGCCCAGCAGTGTCCATGGTCCGCACAACCGACTCTTCAACACTCTTTCCGGCATGCAACTCTTCACGAAAACGGTTGACGATCAGAAGTGAATAGTCGATGCCGAGACCGAGCCCGAGGCCAGTAATCAAGTTGAGAGCGAAGATGCTGACATCGGTTGTAAGACTGATCAGCCAGACCAAGAAGAACGAGCCGAGAATTGCCGAGACTCCAACAACGAGCGGCATGCTGGCCGCAATGAGGCCACCAAAAACAAATGCTAAGGCGAGAAAGGTCAGCGGAATCGCAAACGATTCGGATTTTGCCAGATCCTTCGAGATGCGGCTGTTAACGCTGTGAGCAAACACTGAAAACCCGGTTGCATAGACGCGCACATTGTCGATCTGCTTGTCGTACTTAGCCTGAAGTTCGCCAGCGATCGTCGAAGTCTTATCAAGCCCACTAGTTGATAGATATACGAATAGGTATCCCGCCTTGCTATCTTTGCTCTTAAGCTGTGGCGCATTCCCGGCCGACCAATAGGACAGCGTTCGCTGGACCCCGGGCTCACCCCTAACGGAACTCTCGATTTTCGCCGCAGTCGCACTGATCTGATCCACGGTGGCGTTGCCGCCGTCGAGGATAAGGACGACTCCTGGGTCTTTGGTGCCTAGAGTGTCATGTAGATAGTTGTAAACCTTCGCCGAGTCACTGCCAGGATCGCTGTAGCCCGCGCTAGACAATCGTCCGAAAACCAGCGAACCAATTCCGGCCGCGATTGCGATGAGGATTGCTGAGGCAATTACCACCAACATTTTCCGGCGGACAGCAAGGTGACCAAGGCGAGCGAACATCGGAATATCTCCAAGTTTGAGGGTGATCTGAACAACGTAAAGATTCTGCCAGAGGGATTTGAACAGTGTCAAGTTTGATGGGAGAATGGCTTTATGAGCAAGACCGCGTATCACCATGGCGATCTCGCCGCCGCCCTAGTCGGCGCGGCGATGGCGGAGGTTCGGGTGGTGGGTGCGGAGAAAGTTTCGTTGCGGAGCGTTTGTGCAGCGCTTGAGGTGAGTCCAAGTGCGGCCTACCACTACTTTCCAGACAAGGATGCCCTGCTTGGGGCAACCGGCGGGGCCGTTTTTGAAGTCTTTGGCCAGCGAATGCAGACGGCTTTTGAGCGGGTGCCTGGCGATGACGCGCAGAGTGCTAGGGCGCGGCTTTCGGCTCTGGCGCTGGCCTATATCGATTTCGCCAGAGAAGAACCCCACCTGTTTCGGTTGGCCTTCGGTGCTTATTGCGTTAACCCGGTTGGCGATAAGTTCCTCGACCTGCGTGAAGCCGGGCTAGCAGGCAACCTTCTGGTGAGAGCTCTCGATGATCTAGAACGACTCGGCGTCATCTCTGCAGAGGCCCGGATGCACGGTGTGGTTCTATGTTGGTCGGCGGTTCACGGCCTAGCGACATTGATTCTTGAAGGTCACATTTCAGAGTTGGCAATACCGACCCTTCTCGAGGCTATTGGGTTTGCACTTTCGATAGATGGAAAGGTGGCGTAGCCGGATGAGCGAATACTTGCCTGAGCAGACGAGTGACGACACTGAAATCGGTTGGAATGATGAGGATGGTCTGCTGACCGACGATGACTACTTAGCTGACGTTCCGCCACACCACGAGGAGTAATCGTTCAAGAGCCGTCCCGCTCAAAGACCCAGAAGCACTAGCGTGATCCGATCGTTGGCGCCGGCAATCGCGCGGGCGTCACTTTGAGTTACCGCCAACACAACAACACCCCCGCCTGTCTCAGGTGTCGTGGTGGATAGGACTTCGACGTTGCTGGCTACAACCCTGGCGGGAGTGGAGCCGTCATCGGCCACCGCCCCACTCTGGCTCGCTAAAACATCGACGTGATCTCCGGCATGAACAAGTTGTGCATTGGCCGAGTCCGTCAGGGTGATTGCAATAGCAACAAGGCCGCTATCGCTAAGAAGTGATGGCGCGACCACACGCGCATCAGTTATGACTTCGCCTCGCCTGATCGCCCCGACGGCAATCTGGCCAACTGCGTCGCTGGTTTCATGGAGTGCGCCATCGGCAATCAGGTGAATTGGCAAATCACGGAGGATCACGTCGTTGGGGGATATGACAGAACCCGAAACAATCTCATTTGAGGCCACAAGAGTTTTCACGCTCGCACCAACTCCGTCACCCCGATTGAGAGTTGCACCCAAGAGAATGAAGGCGCCCGCTACAGCCAAGATCGCGGCGATGGCTCGCCGTCTGATTGAAAAGAAGGCGAAGGCACGATTGATCCCCGCTCGATCCGAATCATTGGCCAGTTGGGCGATGAGTTGAAAAGGTTTGAAGAAACTTGGAGGCATGCCATGCAGGTTTAGGCAATGGGCATTGAGATGTCAGGAGGCAGATGTCCCAGCAGTGGAAGGTTTGGTGGTCGTGGATGACGAACTTGGAGCGGCTGATGTCTCAGACTTCCCTGAGGGCTTGCTGGGTGAATCAGACTTAGCCGCCTCGCCTGACTTCGTCTTCGCATCGGATTTGTTTGCAGATTCAGATTTGCTTGGAGTGATCGGCGCACTGCTCGAGTCGGCCTTGCGTGAATCTGTGCGATAAAACCCAGAACCCTTGAAGACGACGCCTACCGCACCGTAAAGCTTGCGCAGCGACCCGCCGCACTTGGGGCAGGTGGTCAGTGAGGCATCTGAGAACGACTGCACCTGTTCAAAGGTGTAGTCACAATCGGTGCAGGCGTACTCGTAGGTTGGCACTTTCGAAAAACTCCTTGGCTGGGGTCAGGGAAGAGATTCTAAGTGAGAGGATGGTCTCATGCGTCCTCAACGGTCCCGGGCCCTGGTCATCGGGCTGCTTCTAGCCTTCGGAACCATCGGCGTAAGCGTGGCCAGTTCGGCCTCCGCTGCCACTTTGGTGAGTTCGAGCCCAGCCGACGGCGCCATAATTTCAACGGCATTAACGCAGGTGACCGTCACCGCAGACGGGCCATTGGCTGAAATGGGCAACTCAGTGGTCGTAACAGATCCAGATGGCACTCGCGTAGACGATGGCTCGGTTCAACCCAGCGGATCAACCGCCCTGGTTGGCGTCAAGGCGCTCACCACAACCGGGATCTATACCGTCGCCTACCAGTTGTTTCTTGCAGACGGACAGAACCTATCCGGTACCTATACCTTTAATTTCACCGGATCTACCGCCCCAACATCCACGCCAACGTCCGCATCGCCAACGCCGACAAAAACATTTCCACCGCTCCAACAACACAGCACTTTTTTTGATCGGCTAAAGGGCGGTGGCATTGGCCTCCTCCTGATTGCTCTGGTTCTTATCGTGATAGGTAGCCGGTTCGCTGCTTCGCGCAGCAATCGCGATTGATTAGCCCAGTGAGTGATCGACACGTGATTGACCGGCATCAGATTGACTCAAGCTTTAGGTTAAGAAATATTTTTCTAGCTATCGCGCTGGGTTTTGTTGTACTCGTCATTGCACTTCTCGTCGGTGGTGGTGCTCCGACGAGATCAGCTCCTGGCTTGCCAGACGCAGGGTTGACCGTGGGCTGGCTGGTACCGCTTCTTTTAATGGCTAATTTTCTAATTGAATTCGCACTCGTCGGCTACTCGCTCGCTGCAGTTCTCTTTTTTCCCGATGAGGACGGCGCACTTGGCAGTTCCGCTTTCCGTTTTATTCGCAAAGTCCCGATGGTCGCCTTTGCTTGGCTCGTACTCAATTCTGTTTTATTGGCGGTGAAGGCTTCTTACGAAATCGGGATTCCATTCCGCGAAGTGCTTAATTTTGCGACTCTTTCCTCATATGCAACAGCGATACCTCAAGGCAACGCGATGCTCTGGCAAATCTTTATCGCTGCTTTAATTTTAGGTATCAGTGCGCTCACGTTTCGAGTACGAGGTGCAGCAGTCACTTTGGTTCTTGCATTATTGATCTTTCTGCCGCCTGCGATTCAATCGCACTCCTCAGCATCTGGTAATCACGAACTTGCGATCGGCGGGCTTTTCATACACATCGGTGCCAGCGCCCTCTGGGTTAGCGGTGTCTTTGCGCTCATAGCTATGCGTCGTGAATCTCTCTCGCTAGAAATAGCGCTTCCCCGCTTCAGCACTTTGGCGCTTTGGTGCGTGAGTGCAATTGCGATATCGGGCGTAATAGTCTCGGCGCTACACATCGGCTCATTTCACGGGCTTGCATCCAAGTACGCCCTGCTGTTGCTGGTCAAAGTGCTGGCGCTGGCCTTTCTTGTCTTGATCGGCGTTCGCCATCGAGCTGCCATGAAGTCCCGCGTGCTGGATGGGAGTAGCGCTGCATTCATTCGACTGATCTCAGCCGAAGTATTAATCATGTTTGTAGCGGTGGGTACGGCGGTTGCTTTAGCTCAGACGCAGCCACCTGTGCCACGCGTTCCAATTGCTTACCCAAGCGCCGAGTTGATCGCCGGAACGCCGATGCCGCCCGCGCCAACGCTTGCCCACGTTTTATTCCGCTCTGATCTCGACGGTTTCGCACTCTCGTTCATTCTGATCTCCACAATCCTTTACCTAAAGGGTGTTCGTAAACTGACGCGACGAGGGGATCATTGGCCGATTGGCCGCACAATTGGATTTCTACTTGGGCTTTCAGTCTTTGGTTATTCGACAAGTGGTGGCCTAGGCGATTACGCACATTTTGCCTTCTCATTTCACATGGTTGCGCACATGATCATTGTTTCCTTGGTGCCGATCGGACTAGTTCTTGGCGCACCAGTCACTCTTGCGTTGCGCGCATTGCCAGCGGGAAAACACCCTGGCGAACGCGGCGCCCGCGGAATACTGAATTCGGCTATTCATTCGAAAGTGGCGCGTTTTTACGCGCACCCAGTTGTAGCTCTAATTATTTTCGATGGATCGCTCTTCGTTCTCTATCTCACGCCGGCGTTTGGCCACTTGATGGTTTCGCATATCGGCCACGTTTTCATGAATTTTCATTTCTTAGGTGCTGGAATAATTTTTTTCTATCTCATCATCGGGGTAGACCCGTCGCCGCGTCGCATCCCGCATCTGGTTCGGATAGTTCTGCTATTTGCAGCAATGAGCATCCATGCTTTCTTCTCCATCGCCATTATGTCTTCGAGTGGTGCGCTGGACGGCGGATACTTTGCCTCTCTCCATAGGCCCTGGTGGATCGATCTACTTAACGATCAACGCACTGGTGGCGAGCTTGGTTGGTCTTTGGGTGAAGTACCAATCGTCATCGCGTTAGTTGCACTTTTCACACAATGGATCAAGGACGACGCTCGCGAAGCCAAGCGACTAGACAGAGCTGCAGACCGGGCTGTGTCAAAGGGCGAAGACGATGAACTTGCAAAGTACAACGCACACCTGTCCAAACTCGCGAGTAAAGATGCGCTGGTGGCAAAAAACTCAGTAGCTAACCCTGATGAGAGTCAAAACGAATAATGCCGTTCGGGGTTGCAACCGCATCCACCCGACGATCATGAGACTCTTCTGGCAGGAGTTCTTCACTTATCTCTCCATCGTGTAGGAGCAGTACAACCCAGGCCGCAGGGGAGGCCAGCGAAAGCGCGCGGTCGTAGCAGCCAGCACCTTGACCAAGCCGGACTCCATTTCGATCAACTCGTAATCCGGGGACGATTAACACCTGAGCCTCGGCGATCTTGTGGGTACCCAGTGAAGTTTTTGGCTCCCAGAGCCCACGCTTTTTCACCAACGACTCTTCGCCGTCGAAACGCCCCCAATCAAGAGACCAGTCTCTATTAACGATTGGTAGAAGGATCTCGGTGCCTTGATTCAACAGGTCGCGGAAAATGCTTTGTGGTGCTGGCTCTTGATCGATTCCCCAATAGGCGCTGACTGTTTTGGCTGCCATCACCTCTGGAGTTTTGAGTAATTGGCTGGCGCCTCGGTGATCTGCAACTGGCTGGAGCGCTCGATTGGCGCGCCACATGGCTCTTAGATCTGACTTCTGGCTCATAGGGGAGATCGTTTCACGTTTCCGGGCTAAGGTGCAGAGATGAGCGCAAATCTGGTGACCAAAGCCGTAATCCCGGCCGCCGGGCTCGGAACTCGTTTCCTTCCGGCCACCAAGGCAACACCCAAAGAAATGCTTCCGATCGTCGACAAGCCAGCAATTCAGTATGTCGTTGAAGAGGCGGCAGCGGCCGGGCTCACCGACATCCTCATGATCACCGGACGGAACAAGCGTGCCCTTGAAGATCATTTTGATCGAGCCACCGAGTTGGAAGATTTCTTAACCGCTCGTGGCGATCTCGTTGGCCTGGAGAAAGTTCGAGAGGCGACAAAACTGGCCGCTGTCCACTTCGTCCGGCAGGGCGATCCGCAAGGTCTTGGTCACGCAATTCTAACCGCCGCGCGTTTTGTTGGACGTGAATCGTTCGCGGTGCTTCTTGGTGATGATCTCATTGATTCCCGCGATTCCGTGTTGCCAAGGATGATTGAGGCTCAGAAACAACTTGGAGGTAGCGTCATTGCGCTAATGGAAGTGTCTCCTGAGGAAATCTCAAGTTATGGCGCGGCAGCAGTCAAGCCTGGGCCCGCATCGGATCTTGTTCGGGTGACGAATCTTGTCGAGAAGCCCGCGCCTGGAGAGGCTCCGAGCAATTATGCGGTTATTGGGCGGTACGTGCTCAGCCCAGATATTTTTGAGGTGCTGGCTAACACGTCTCCGGGCCGGGGCGGCGAAATACAATTGACCGACGCTCTTCAGGTTCTTGCTCAACGTGACGATTTCGGTGGACCGGTGCACGGAGTTATATTCTCTGGGCGCAGGTACGACACAGGTAATCGGCTGAGCTACCTGAAAACTGTCGTTCAACTCGCATCGGAACGCGAAGACGTAGGTCCGGAATTCTTAGAATGGTTGAAGGAATTTACTCGTGAAAAGCGTTGATCAACACCTGGCCGATCTGCTAGCGCTAGCTGGCCCATTACGTCCGTTCGAGATGCACTTATTGGATGCCCACGAAGCGACTCTGGCTCAGGATGTCTACTCACCGGTGAACTTGCCGCCTTGGGATAATTCGGCAATGGATGGATATGCCGTCCGAAGAGATGACCTTATAAATGCCAGCGAGGCAACTCCGGTCACGTTGTTCGTCGACGGAGATATCGCGGCTGGCGCCGACACGCTCCCGATGATCGAAAAAGGTCGATGCTTTCGAATCATGACGGGGGCGCCGATCCCGCCGGGGTGCGATGCCGTGGTGCCGATCGAATGGACAGATGGCGGTACCGAGATTGTGTTCGTCACGAGAACGCCAAATCTAGGACACCATATTCGAGTTAGAGGTAGCGATATCGTCAGGGACTCACTGATTCTGGGTGAGGGTATGCGCATCAAAGCTGCACAGATTGGGCTTGCTGCTGCAGTGGGATTTGATCGCCTTCCAACCCATCCACATCCGCGGGTTGTAGTGCTCTCCACTGGCGATGAATTGGTTGAGCCTGGCTACGTTCTGAGACCAGGACAGATCCACGAATCGAATTCTTGGATGCTGGTCGGAGCCGCAAAGGAAGCTGGCGCCCGCTCGTTTCGGGCCGAGACCATCCTGGACAATGCGGGACAGTTCATGCGCGTTTTGGAGGATCAACTTGTGCGAGCCGACCTCGTCGTGACCAGTGGTGGCGTCAGCAAGGGGTCTTACGACACGGTCAAAGAGGTTCTGCAAAGACTTGGCACCATGCAATTTGAGTCTGTAGCAATGCAGCCTGGAATGCCCCAAGGCTTTGGCACTGTGGGTCCTGACAGCACTCCAATTGTGACCCTGCCAGGCAATCCGGTTAGCGCTTACGTCAGCTTTGAGATTTTTATCAGACCGATGATCAGACAGATGCTTGGGCTTAAGGAGATATTCCGGCCCACGGTGAGAGCAATCCTTAAAGGTGAGGCTAATTCGCCTAAAGGGAAGCGCTCCTTTCTGCGCGGAGTGATCGAAGTCTTAGATGGCCGATATGTCGTGACGCCGGTCGACGGACAGGGCTCGCATATGCTTGGCGCCCTGGCCCGCGCGAATGCCCTAATCGTTATTCCGGAGGAAGTCGAATACGTCAGTACCGATGAGGGCGTCGCCGTAATGATGTTGGACGAGGATTAAGATGAGTTTTTCGCACCTGAATTCATCGGGCGAAGCCCACATGGTCGATGTGAGCGGTAAGGAAATCGGCGTCCGTACGGCTATTGCCAGTGGAAGCGTTCGGGTCTCGAAAGAAGTGATCACTGCGCTGAGAGATGGTTCGGTACCGAAGGGCGACGCGCTCTCGGTGGCAAGAATTGCCGGGATTCAAGGAGCTAAGCGGACTCCGGATTTAATTCCGCTCTGTCACCCGATCGCACTTCATAGCGTGAGTGTTGATCTCGAGGTTGCCGATGACGCAGTACACATCAAAGCCACGGTTAAGAACGCCGACCGAACTGGTGTCGAGATGGAGGCGCTCACTGCGGTCAGTGTGGCTGCCCTAACTCTGATCGATATGGTGAAGTCGATGGATCCGTCGGCGACCATCATCGAGGTGAAGGTCGACGAGAAGATTGGCGGCAAAAGCGGGCACTGGCGTCGGCCATGAGGGCGCTAGTGATTGTCTCTTCGCACCGAGCTTCAACTGGCGTTTACGAAGATCGAAGTGGTCCGATTCTGGTCGCGGGATTATCAGCACTTGGGTTTGAAGTTGGACCTGCTGAAGTTGTAGATGACGGAACACCGTTTGCGGCAGCGTTGTTGGCTGGAGTTGGCGCTGATTATCAACTCATTGTCACTGCCGGCGGCACCGGGCTGACCCCAACGGATGTAACGCCGGAATTGACGGTGCCATTGCTGACTCGTCAGATACCTGGAATACCCGAAGCGATCAGGCTCTATGGGTTGAACCATGGCGTAAAAAACGCAGCACTATCCCGGGGCGTTGCTGGGTTGGCTGGCTCAACTTTGGTAATCAACATTGCCGGATCGCCTGGTGCAGCTCGAGATGCGCTCGAAGTCTTGGCTGATTTCCTTCCGCACGCCCTGGCCCAAATTTCTGGCGGAGACCATTGAAACCACCAACGGGTTGGCCGCTGACTCTGACCGAAGGCGAAATTACACTTCGGCCGCTTAGAAGGCGTGATCGAAGTTCGTGGAAGGAAGTGCGATCGAGAAACCGAAGCTGGCTGGCCAAGTGGGAAGCGGGAGCTCCACCGGAATCAAACGCGGAAGAAGTGCCATCTTTTGGTGCCATGGTCCGATTCTTTGATGATCAGGCTCGAAGCGGGACTGCCGCCCCGCTGGTCATTTGGTACGACGGAGTTCTGGTCGGACAGATTACCTTGGGGGGCATTTCCTACGGCGCCCTCAGGTCTGCATATATTGGTTACTGGATAGACGAGCGCTACGCGGGGCGTGAGATTGTGCCGCGCGCGGTCAACATGGTCGTGGCATATGCCTTTGACCGACTCAAATTGCATCGGTTAGAGATTAATTTCCGCCCGGAGAACCAGCCGTCTCGTCGAGTGGCCGAAAAATGCGGCTTCGTATTTGAAGGAGAGCGGCAGAGTTACCTCTACATCGATCACGGTTGGCGCGACCACATCTCCTACGTTCTGTTTGAGTGAACATTTTTTCCTAACGCGACAATTCCGACACACCGACACCAATGCACGTATTGCTATTGATTTCCACGTATCTTGAGCAATCGTGGGGTCTGGAATCATTTATGCCGTCGTGGCCGTGATCTGGATTGCCTATTTCGTCCCAGCCTGGCTCCGTCGTCACGACGAGGTGAGTGAGTCTAAGTCGGTCGAGCGATACCGGGACGCGATGCGCGTGGTCGCTCGAGGTACCGGCGCGGAGGTAAGCGTGACGGTGTCAGAACGCGTCGAGGCTCGAAAGACCATGCTTCGTCGACGCCAGCAAATTTTCACCGGCATCATTGGGATGCTCATTCTTACGGTGGGGTTGTCTATGTTTAGTCTTGTTACTCCTTGGATAGTTGCTCTGCCCGTTATTACCTTCGCGCTATATCTGGCATATGTGCGTAGAGCCAAGGTGGCCGAAGAGTTAGTCATGCGTCGTGAGGTTATCCGCGCCGCGCATAACCTCGAGGTCACAGTGCGCCCCTCGACTCTCTCCTTCGCGAAAACAATTCAAGAACCGACGCTTACCCTGCCAGCAGTTTCGACTGGCGTGCATGTAATCGAACGTCGAGAAAGCGCCTGGGAGCCAGCGAAGGTGCCTGTGCCAACGTATGTAACTGCACCAAAAGCAGTTCGCGCTCACCGGGTTATCGATCTCACCAAACCGGGGTCTTGGACTGCGGAGCAGCAGGCCGAAGAGGCTTCCCGTCTCTCAGCGATTGCACCTTCCCGCGATGAGGTCTTTGATCAAGTCGCAGCAGATGCAGCGGCGACCGAGATGTCTGCCAGAGCGGCCAACCAGTGAGCCTGACAACCCGCTTTCACCCTTGCGCTAGGTAAGTGATAACCTCGCGAACGTCCTGTTAGGGGCTGTAGCGCAGCTGGTAGCGCACCTCGTTCGCAATGAGGGGGTCAGGGGTTCGAATCCCCTCAGCTCCACTTTGTGCAACTGACGTTCATCCTTAACAACGGTGTCTGGGTTGGTTGAGTTGGTTTTCTCTTTCAATCGCTCGTAGGGGGTCGCTCCTGCCAGTCCTCCATGAGGGCGATGGTAGTTGTAGTAATCCTCCCATTCTTGAAGTTTGTCATTGAACAGATTCGTGTCATCGATGATGACACCATCGAGTAGCCGGTAGAACTCCTCGGCATCGATGCGGTGTGAGCGTTCCACCTTGCCGTTGAGCCTTGGGGTGCGTGGGCGGATGTAGTGATGTTCAACGCCTTGATCCAACAGGTGCAGATGGAACGCTGTTTGGAACTCGGAGCCGTTATCGGTCTGCACCCGTTCGATCTTGAAAGGTAATCGAGAGGCCGTGTAGTCATAGAACTGGATGGCAGTTTTCATATCGCAGTGGGGGTAGAGGCGCAGCACTCTCAAGCGGGTGCAATCATCGATAGCGGTGAACTGGTAGAACTTTCTACGCCTACCAGAGCCCTGTATGGCATCGACAAACTTCACATCAATTTGGATCTGATGACCGGGTAGCTGCTTCTCATAACGCTTCCACTTGCGATCATGGCGCTTATAGCGCTGGGAGGTAGGCAGGCGATTGAGTTCGAACTTCTTGAGTATCCGCCAGACTCCCGAGTCGGAGATGGTGAGATCGTGATAGCGCTTCAAATACATCGCAATCTTCTGTGGACCAAAGTGGTAGTTCTGGCGCAGGTAGATGATCTTTCCCACCACCTCAGAGCTGGTGGCGTTCGGCGAGTTCTTCGGCGCCCGGGAGCGCTCACGCAACCCCTCAGGGCCTTCGGCCTTAAAACGACGCTCCCATTTATAAAAAGTGGGGCGGCTGATGCCGTAGTGGCGACAGGTCGCCGCTACGTTCATCGAGACTTCATCGGCGTGGCGAAGGACGGTTAATCGGTGGCGGATCTGGCGTTCATAGGCTTGTGAGTTCATGGCAATTCCTAGTTTTTAGGGACCCCAACTGTCAAGCATCTCCGTCAGTTTTATACCCTCAGCTCCACTTTTTTTCGGAGAATTCCGCCGAGCGGCGGCTCCCCTCCCGTGAGCGGCGGCTTGCCTCCCGTGAGCGGCGGCTCCCCTCCCTTGAGTACTAAGTTCAGACTTAGGTGGCATCGATCTCGCTAAGTGCCTTTTTGGAAATGATTTTCGAAAAGTAGCCAGCACCTGCCCATAAGCACTGGATGATGTACCAAGCGTCTTCGGCACCATTCATCTTCGACGGGCCTGCTTCGCTTAAAGCTTTTTTACGATGACTTTTGCCAGGTATCCGTAGCCGAATGCGAGGCATCGTATGACATACCAAAAAGTCTCAGCAGCTGTAAGTTCCGTCTTTCCAATTGCAAACCCAGCTATCGAAACTCCTATTCCGTGTCCCGTTGATACAGGGTTGCAGATTAACATCCGCGGCACTACGGGAGGCAAGCCGCCGCTCACGGGAGGGGAGCCGCCGCTCAAGGGAGGCAAGCCGCCGCTCACGGGAGGCAAGCCGCCGCTCACGGGAGGGGAACGCTAGATCCAGGAGGAGAACCACATCTTTGAATGCCATTGCGAATATGGAATTACCTGTCCGTCAAGCACGGGCAAGAAGTAGAAGAAGAGGGCAATCGTCGCTATCAGGAAAGCGGACACAAATCCGATGCGCAATCGCCGTTTAGAACTCTCAGGTGTCCCCAGAATCTCGCCGAGGCAATATGTGACGGCAAGCACCAGCCAAGGAAGAAAGACGATTCCATAGAACGAAAAGACGGTGCGATGGAGAAAGGCGAACCAAGGCAGATATCCAGCTGCAAAGCCGGTAAGTATCGCCCCGGCCTGCCAAGTAGGTTTCCTAAACACAACATATAGAAGATAAAGCAGAGCCAGGATCGCCGACCACCAGATAAGCGGATTTCCGAGTGCAGTCACTTCTTGTGAACAGACCTTGGCCATGCAGCCATTCGTTCCAGTCGGAGGCGTGAAGTAGTAGAAGGCCGTCGGGCGGCGAAGGATCAGCCAGCCGAACGGATTCGCTTGATACGGGTGGGGAGTATGTAGATGAGTATGAAAGAAGAGCATTTCATAGTGGTAATGCCAAAGACTTCTGAGTGATCTAGGGATAAAGCTCCATGAACTAGTTTGAGTATCGGCCCAATGACGATCCCAACCAAGAGATGATCGAAACCAGCCAATCCAAGTCGCGAGGTAGGTGATTATCGGAAGTACTCCAAGCGCGAAGCCCGCGCTCAAGATATTTCTATTCGTTAGCGGTCGCGAAATTCGGCGCTTGGCTGATAAGTCCCAATAAAGTGAGAGTAAGGCAAACGCGGCGGTGATGTAGAGACCGCTCCATTTCGTTCCGGATGCAAGACCAAGACAAACCCCAGCGAGTAACCGGAATGGACGCCGTCCAAATTCGCCCCACATCGCAACGTAGGCACGAGATTCGTCGCGATCGATCAACAGAAGTGCGAAGGCGCAGAGGGACCAGAACATGAGGATTGGGTCGAGAAGCGATACCCGCGAGTGGACGAAATGCATGCCGTCGAAAGTGAGCAGAATGCCCGCAATGACGCCGAGTGTCGTCGACTGAAACATCCTTTTCGCGGCTCGTGCCAGGATGAGGATCGATAAGGACCCGAGAGTTGCCACCGCAAAGCGCCAGCCGAATTCATTGTCACCGAAAAGTTTGATACCGGCGGCGATAATCCATTTCCCCACAGGCGGATGGACAACAAAAACGGTTTGATGCTTTATGTAGTCGTATTCGACTCCATGCCTAAGAAGTTGGCGGGCTCCGGTGACGTAGTACACCTCGTCGAAGATGAACCCTTTGGGTCTGGCCAGATTGGCGAAACGCTGCCAGGCACCAATAACCATAACCAGAATCGGCAATGCCCAGCCGAGTATGCGTGCTGAGCGGGATTCGATCACCTCAGCACTTTATTGCCTCCGGGTTAAATCACGGCAAATTAAATGAGAGAGTTCTCCTGTGACTGGTGTCTTGATTCTGGCGGGTGCGCCAATTGGCGATTGGCGCGACGCCTCTGCTCGCTTGATTGAGGAGTTGGCTCTGGCCGAATTGATCGCGGCCGAAGACACGCGCCGTTTCAGCCGACTGGCTAAAGATTTGGGCGCCACTTATACGGCTCGGCTCGTTTCGTATTTCGAAGGTAACGAGAACGCCAAGACCGCCGATCTCGTAGCAGAGATGCTGGCTGGTCGTCGCCTCTTGCTCATCACAGACGCCGGCATGCCGAGTGTGAGCGATCCCGGTTATCGCTTGGTACGAGCGGCCCTGGATGCTGGCGTGAAAGTCACTGCCGTTCCCGGGCCAAGTGCGGTACTTACTGCAGTGGCTCTCTCAGGATTGCCTAGTGACCGGTTTGTCTTTGACGGTTTCGTGCCGAGATCTAAAGGGGCGCGCTTGAGTTTCTATCGCGGCCTCACCCAAGAAAGGCGAACCATCGTGCTCTTTGAAGCGCCACATCGGCTCGAGGAGTCACTTGACGATGCGGTGGCTGAGTTTGGGCCGGATCGCCAGGCAGCCATATGTCGGGAAATGACTAAGACCTATGAAGAGATTGTCCGCGGCTCGTTGGCGGAATTGTCCGCCTGGAGTAAGTCAAAGGACATTCTCGGCGAAATTACACTCGTGATAGCTGGCGTTAGCTCAAGTGTCGGCCATGTCGATCCCACCGAGATGGTTCATCTGGTGTTGGTACGCGAAGAAGCCGGGATGTCGCGGAAGGAGGCGATCGCTGCTGTGGCCGAGGCGCTCTCGGTGCCAAAGCGAGTGGTCTTCGATGCGGTCGTCGCGGAGAAGGAGAGCAAGCGTGTCGCGTCTGGCAAGATAGGCAAGTGACCGACGCAAAGAGTTTCTATCTGACGACGCCTATTTACTACGTGAATGATGCGCCGCACCTTGGTCACGCCTATACGACAGTTGCTGGCGATGTACTCACTCGCTGGCATCGCCAACGCGGTGAGAGCGTCTGGTACCTGACCGGGACCGATGAGCACGGCCAGAAGGTGATGCTTGCCGCGCAAGCTAATGGGGTCACGCCGCAAGCCTGGGTCGACAAACTCGTGGATGAGGCCTGGCGCCCGCTCTGGAAATCACTCAATATCGCAAACGATGATTTCATCAGAACAACCGAAGAACGCCACTCAACTCGAGTGCAAAAGTTCTTACAAGGACTTAAGGATGCCGGCTACATCTACGAAGGATCTTACGAAGGTCTCTACTGCATCGGCTGTGAGGAGTTCAAACTCGCGGCAGATTTAGTCGGCGAACAACAACTCTGCCCAGTTCACTCGCGTCCGGTTGAAATGGTGAGCGAGACCAACTGGTTTTTCAAACTCAGCGCTTTCGCGGATCAACTTCTTGAGCACTACCGCAAGGATCCGTCTGCTTGCGAACCAGAGAGCGCTCGCAACGAAGTAGTTTCGTTCCTTGAAAGTGGCGTAACGGATGTTTCGATCTCTCGCTCGTCATTCGACTGGGGAATTCCAGTCCCGTGGGATCCAAAGCAAGTTTTCTACGTCTGGTTTGATGCGCTTCTGAATTACGCAACGGCTGTTGGTCTCGGAGATGCCCCAAACACGCCAGGCGGCGAGATGTTTGCGCGCACTTGGCCGGCCGATGTTCACCTTGTTGGCAAGGACATTCTCCGTTTTCATGCCGTAATTTGGCCCGCGATGTTGATGGCCGCCGGAGTGGCCTTGCCTCGCAAAGTATTTGCGCACGGCTGGCTCCTTGTTGGCGGCGAGAAAATGAGCAAGAGCAAGTTAACTGGCATCGCACCCGGACAAATCACTTCTCATTTCGGCGTCGACGCATTCCGCTACTACTTCCTGCGTGCAATTCCATTTGGCTCCGACGGCTCGTTCTCATGGGAAGATATGGCTGCTCGCTATACGAGCGAATTAGCGAACGACTTCGGAAATCTGGCATCACGTCTTGCTGCGATGGTCGAAAAATACTGCGACGGAATTCTTCCGGCTCCGGCCCCCGAACCTGCCTTACAGGCGGGCCTTGTCGCCGCAGTCGCTGCCGCCGATGAGTGCATAACGGCGCTTGATTTTCAGGGCGGAATTGTCGCGATCATGGAATTTTGCAAGCAGGTGAACGGCTACGTCACTGAACAGGCGCCGTGGGTTCTAGCCAAAGATCCAGCAAAGATTGATGGCCTAAATCGGGTCCTCTACGCAACTGCCGAATCGCTCCGCGCACTAGCCATTCTGCTTCACCCGGTGATGCCGGCAACCACGGAACTTCTATGGGAATCGCTCGGAGCTAACACAAGCATGGGCGATATCGCTGCCCAGAAAATCAGCAACGTTTCCACGTGGGGTCAATTGCCAAAAGGATCGATCGTCACGAAGGGTGCAGTGCTTTTCCCCCGACTGGAAGAAAAGTCAGAGTGAAGCCTCCCCTTCCTGAACCGTTAAGAACCAGAACGGTCGATGCGCACTGCCATTTAGATATTTTTACTGAGGGTGGACCCGGCGGTGTGGGAGTAGCCGCCGTGCTCGCTGAGGCCGCTTCGGTTGGCATAGATCGAGTCGTACAAGTCGGTTGTGACGTTGAATCATCTCGTTTTGCCGTTGACTGCGCCAATGCCTGGCCTGGACAAGTTTTAGCCGCAATCGCGATTCATCCGAATGACGCCCCAAGGCTTGACGATCTAGCCAAAGCACTTGCCATCATTGATGATTTGGCCGGTGAATCTCGAGTACGGGCGATTGGTGAGACCGGCCTTGATTACTTTCGGACCGCCGAGCCGGGGCGAGATGTGCAAGCGCATTCATTTAGAGAGCACATCGCAATCGCGAAGCGTCATAACAAGGTTCTAATGATTCACGATCGTGATGCGCACGATGATGTTCTTCGGATACTGCGTGAAGAGGGCGCACCAGAAAAAGTGATTTTCCATTGTTTTTCTGGGGATGAAGGCATGGCCAGAGAGTGTGTTGCCGCAGGATATATTCTTTCGTTTGCTGGAACCGTAACTTTTTCCAATGCGCCGCAATTGCGCGAAGCCTTGTTACAGGTTCCACTTGATCAATTGCTCGTAGAAACCGATGCGCCTTTTTTGACGCCGGTGCCATATCGCGGATGCCCTAACGCGCCTTACTTAATTCCAGTAACAATTAGGGCGATTGCGCAGGTTCGGAAAGAAGATCCAGAAATTGTCGCAGAGGCAATCAGCCAGACCGCAACGCGGGTATTTGGACCCTTCTGACCTTTTTGCACCATGATTCACAGGATCTTGCGTCGGATTCATTCTGTATTAGGCGTGTAACGATTGGCTCAATGGCGTCTTGCTGGATAGGTTCCAAAGGTGATCGCGTCTCGCGTTGCAATTTTGACGCTTGTAATGCCACTTACTATCTCGCTGGCTTCCCCGGCAAGCGCAACAGAAGGCGTTTCGCCAAAGAGGTCAGTCAGTGCATTAACGAGCGTTTCTAACTCGTTCTCGATCCTTCCTGTTCAAATTCGATTACCAGAGCGAGTGCGAGTAATCGCCGATGGTCGAAGCCAGAGTCTTAAAACCACCGCACTTACGGTGGGGGATGTCATCAAGGAGTTACACATTTCCTTGGGCCCACTCGACTTGATAAGCAGACCTCTGCCCGCCGAAATCGTTTCTGACTTACGCATCCGAATAACTCGAATCAAGCAGGTCGGATTCACAAAACAAGTAAAAATACCGTTTGTACTCAAGAAGACTCTAGATAAGAAGATGATGGTCGGAAAGAGAATCGTTAAATCTCGAGGCGCAAACGGTCTTGCGGTCGTTCACGCAATCGAGTCGATCTCCGACGGAAAAGTTGTTGGTGTCAGAACGCTAAGCAAAATAACCCTCAAGCCTGCTCATGCCCGGGAGGTCATAGTCGGGATCAGACCACGCACTATCGATGAATTGAATTGGACGGCTGTGGCATTTTGTGAGTCGCGCGGAAATCCAAGATCCAGCAATAGTAAGTATGGATATTTTGGAATGTTTCAATTCTCATTAACTGCCTGGAAAACAGCGGGCGGTGTTGGTAACCCGATGGATTATTCAGCTGCAGTTCAGTTGATGCGGGCTAAGCGCTTGTTCAAGATTCGCGGCTGGCGTGCCTGGCCGGTCTGCGGGAAACTCTTCTGGTCCTGATCGCCTACGCTGTCCCTCATGGCTGGGGAACAGGTGGCGCTGCGCCCAAGCGAGATTCGTGCACTGGCTCAATCATTGGGCATTAGACCGACCAAGCGCCTCGGGCAGAACTTTGTGATCGATGCCAATGTCTGCCGAAAGATCGTTCGGGTTGCTGGGGTCGAAGAGCGAGATTTAGTTCTCGAAATAGGGCCAGGGCTTGGGTCCCTGACAATCGTGCTGCTCCAAGCCGCTGGCGAAGTTGTCGCCATTGAAATTGATCCTGTTTTAGCCGGAGCGCTGTCACAGACGATCACCGAGCGCCTGCCTGAGCAAGCTGAACACTTGACGGTTATAAATGCAGATGCGATGCAAATAAAGAGTCTTGACGGCAAAGAGCCGACGATTCTCGTTGCAAATTTGCCGTACAACATTTCCGTGCCAGTCTTACTTTTGATGCTCGAGCGTTTTCCTTCGCTTAGATCTGGGCTGGTGATGGTTCAGTCCGAGGTGGCTGACCGGTTGGCGGCAAAACCAGGAGATAAGTCGTACGGCATTCCGAGCGTTAAAGCAGCCTGGTGGGCCAAAATCTCCCTTGCCGGCGCGGTGAGCCGTAGCGTTTTCTGGCCAGTGCCCAATGTGGATTCCGGCTTGGTGGCCTTTGTTCGACAAGAGCCTCCGGCCACGTCGGTGAGCAGGCAGCAAGTCTTTGCAGTGATCGATGCGGCCTTCGCGACCAGGCGCAAGATGCTCAGGCCATCCCTAGCCCACTGGGCTGGGTCTACAGCCAAGTCCGAAGCACTTCTCGTTGCTGCAGGCGTCCCGCCTACTGCTCGCGGTGAAGAGTTGGCCCTGGCTGACTTTGTCGCAATCGCATCGGCCAAGGCTCGCATAGGGTGAGTGGCATGAAGTCTCCACGGGTTGTTGTTCGCGTTCCAGCGAAGATCAACCTCAACTTGTCGGTTGGGCCGCTGCGTAAAGACGGCTACCACGATGTTGCTACCGTCTATCAGGCCATCTCTTTGAGTGATGAAGTGACAGCTCAATTCGGCCAGGCAGGAACTGGAATTACCATTTCCCTCAGTGGCGATTTCATCTCTGGCGTTCCGGTCGATGAGCGAAATTTGGCCTATCGTGCGGCACTTCTAATTGCCCAGGAAATGCGCCTCTCGCCAGATATCGCCTTACACATTCTCAAATCCATTCCAGTCGCGGCAGGGTTGGCCGGTGGCAGCGCAGATGCCGCAGCGACTTTAATCGCTGTTGAACAACTTCTCGGCGGAAGCATCGGACGCACCAAACTCAATGAATTTGCGGCAGAACTTGGAAGCGATGTTCCCTTTGCGCTCGCGGGTGGAACCGCAATCGGCTCTGGTCGCGGCGAAGCGCTTTCGCCAGCGCTGGCTCGTGGGGACTACCACTGGGTACTTGTCATCTCCCATCAAGGACTTTCGACTCAGGCCGTATATGCAGAGTGCGATCGTCTCCGCCAAGGACGAGAGATTTCTGCGCCGCGGGTCACTGATGCGCTCATGCACGCTCTTCGAAATGGCGATGCGCAAGCGCTTGGCAAGGCTTTGATGAATGATCTGCAACCAGCTGCTTGTTCGTTGCGCCCGGCACTTCGACTGCTTCTTGACGTCGGCGAGGAGTACGGCGCCCTTGGCAGTATCGTCTCTGGCTCGGGACCCACAGTGGCATTTCTCGCAAGAGACTCCGATCACGCACTAGATCTCACAGTTGCCCTCAGCGCCAGTGGAGTCGCTGGCCAAATCCTTCGAGCAGTCGGGCCGATGCCCGGAGCTCGAGTTACCGAAAGTCGTTGATGTGCCGCCTCGCAATCTGATAAATCTTGAGTCCGTCTCCAAGTCCTACGGAAAAGATCCGGTACTCCAGGACATTTCGCTTGGGATTGGCGAGGGTGAACGCATCGGCATCGTTGGTCGCAATGGCGGTGGGAAAAGCACGTTGCTTCGCGTGATGGCCGGGGTCGAGAAGGCAGATAGCGGTCGAGTAACCAGCGGCGGTGGCGTGCGGATCGGAATTCTCGCCCAGGAAGACCAGAGCGGCAAGTACGAGACGGTCCGGGATTTTGTCCTCGGCGATCGTGCAACGCACGAATGGGCCACTGATTCCAGAATTCGGGAAGTATTCACTGCACTCTTTGGCAGCCACGATCAATCCGTTTTTGAACGGAAGATTGCCCCTCTTTCAGGTGGCGAGAAGCGTCGTGCGAGTCTGGCTAGATTGCTAATCGCCGATCTAGATCTCCTACTTCTTGATGAACCGACGAATCATCTAGACGTCGAAGCGGTCGCTTGGCTGGCGGCACATCTTCAGAGCCGACGAGGCTTGGCTGTCGCTGTGATCACTCACGATCGCTGGTTCCTCGATGAGGTGAGCGATCGCACGTGGGAAGTTATTCGTGGCGGAGTCGAAGAGTACGACGGTGGGTATTCGGCCTACGTATTGGCAAAGGCGGAGCGGATGCGTCAAGCCGCGGCCGAGGATGCCCGGCGAAAAAACTTGATCCGGAAAGAGCTGGCTTGGTTAAGGCGCGGGCCGCCAGCTCGGACGACCAAACCGAAGTTTCGGATAGATGCGGCAAATCAACTGATCAATGACGAACCACCGCCGCGCAATGAGAGTGAACTCCTAAGTTTCGCTGGCGCTCGTCTTGGCAAAACCGTCTACGAAACTCACGATGCAGCACTCAATTTGGGTGGTCATGAGTTGATCGATCATCTGACTTGGAATGTTGGTCCTGGAGATCGAATCGGAATTGTCGGCGTCAACGGTTCTGGAAAAACTTCACTCCTTCGAATGCTGATGGGCGAAGTTAAGCCGAACGCCGGACGAATAGTTACCGGCGTTACCGTCAAAATTGGCTACCTTTCGCAGCATCTTGATGAGTTGAATCCGAAGTGGCGACTGCTTGAAGCTGTTGAAGATGTCGCGATGCGAGTCGACATGGGTCGTGGCCGCGAATTGTCTGCCTCGCAACTCTGTGAGCGACTCGGCTTCGGAGCCGACGCGCAATGGACGCCCGTTGCTGATCTTTCCGGTGGCGAGCGTCGGAGACTCCAGTTGACCCGAATTTTTATGAATGGCCCGAATGTGCTTCTACTTGACGAACCTACGAACGATTTCGATGTTGAAACTCTTGGTGCGCTAGAGGATTTGCTTGACGATTTTGTTGGCACACTGCTTGTGGTTTCCCACGATCGCTACTTCTTGGAACGCGTTTGCGATCGATTTGTTGGACTCCTTGGCGACGGTGCACTAAGGGATTTGCCACGTGGAGTTGAGGAATACCTTGAATTGCGGGCTAGTGCGCCGCTTCAACCGGTTGGCGGATCCATGTCAGCAAAGACCACTTCTGCTGCCGAACTCCGTTTACTGCGCAAGGAGATTGCCCGTCTTGAGCGAGCGATGGAGAGGGTGGACGAGAAAGAGCGAACTCTGCACGAGCGCCTAGTGGTGCATGCCAGCGAATTTGAGAAAGTTGCGAAGTTGGATGCTGAACTGGCGGCCCTGATCGCCTCCAAAGAGGAGTTGGAAGCGGCTTGGTTAGCAGCGGTGGCTCAAGTAGAAGGTTGATCGGCAGAATCAAATGGGGTTAGGACGGTGCAAAGCATTTCCGCCAGTTGGATCCGCTCCTCTTTCAAAAGATTAGACAACAGGTTCTCTTCGCTCGCTAGCAAATCATCAAGAGCGTCGTCGACTAATGTCTTTCCGGCAGGCGTCAAGGAGACGAGTATTCCGCGACCATCATTTGGCTCTGGGCGGCGTTCCACTAATCCGAGTTCTTGTAATCTATCAATGCGGTTTGTCATCGTTCCACTCGTTACCAGGGTCTCCTGTAGTAATTGCCCTGGCGATAATTCATATGGGGCGCCCGCTCGGCGCAAGCCCGCGAGTACGTCAAAACTCCAAGTCTCTAAGTTGTGTTTGGCGAACGCACTCTTACGCGCACGGTCGAGGTGCCTGGCTAACCGGGTTACTCGCGACAGTACTTCGAGCGCCGAAACGTCAAGGTCTGGTCGCTCCTGGCGCCACTCGGCGACAATGCGGTCGACTTCGTCACGCGCTGGCTTCATCGCCCTCCTTTGCCTGGACCGACGGAAACTTGTCGGCAGGTGACGGTGCCGAGGGACCAGCATTGTGCAACGGAAGTCGCTGCAAATCATGCAAGCCATTCCAGGCAAGGTTCACTAAGTGAGTTGCAACTTCTTCAATTGATGGCGAACGAGCTTCAAGCCAGTACATGCCGGTCTGAGCGACCATTCCCACGAGCATATTGGCGTATAGCGGTGCGATCTCTGGTTCGTATCCTCGCTTGGAAAATT
Organism: Candidatus Nanopelagicaceae bacterium; assembly: GCA_035530875.1. Lineage (GTDB taxonomy): Bacteria > Actinomycetota > Actinomycetes > Nanopelagicales > Nanopelagicaceae > JANXYY01. The sequence goes on along the minus strand of DATKUB010000040.1, from coordinate 1,006 downwards.
CGCGAACAAAGATGTGCTCAACTTGAGAGGCGATGTCGCTGATGAGTGTTGCGAAGGATCCGGTCTGGGTTCCGAGCGGGGATTCGCGAACCAAGATTCGAAAACCATCGCTTCGGGTATCGACGTAAGTCAGAAATGCTCTGGCGGCTCCTTCGGCAAGATCGCGTGGCCCGCCTTTAGAAAGACTTGAAGTAATTAGTTCGAGAAGTGCGCCCATCTCGCGATCGACGACAACCGCGTATAGACCCTCCTTGCCACCAAAGTGCTCATAGACCACTGGTTTAGATACCCCAGCCGCCGCGGCGATTTCCTCAACCGTGGTGCCTTCGAGCCCTTTTTCGGCAAAAAGCCCTCGGCCGACGTTGATCAGCTGGGCTCGACGTTCCGAGCCGCTCATCCTGGTTCTGGGACTTGGAGTGCTCACCCCCCTATTGAACGTCAAATTTGAGTCAGCGCCTAAATACGCCACAATTCAGGTTCCGCCATTGTGTAGTGGCTAGCACGACGGCCTTTGAAGCCGTAAGTCCAGGATCGATACCTGGTGGCGGAGCGAGCGCGATGGCATATTGTTAGAGCGTTGGTGCACTTAACCCTGGGAGCCCTTTGATGACCCCCACCGCTGTGATTGTCCTTGCCGCTGGCGAGGGCACCAGAATGCGCTCGGACGTTCCCAAAGTGCTCCATTCCATGGCTGGCCGCACCCTCCTTGGCCATGTCCTGCACGCTGCCCTGGATCTCACCCCGACGCACCTAGCCGTGGTCGTCGGGGCCGGGCGCGAAGCGGTCGAGGCGCACCTGGCCCAGATCGCGCCTCAGGCGCACGCCGTCTTCCAAGATCGACGGGGCGGCACGGGGCATGCCACCCGCACGGCCCTTCATGCGCTAGAGAAACTGCATGGTGAACTCAGCGGAACCGTGATCGTGGTCGGTGGAGATACTCCCCTCCTCACTAGTCCGACTCTGCGGAAGTTGCTCGTTGGAGGTGCTGGTTCCGCTGCGGCAGTCC
>DATKUB010000039.1:0-20947 GCA_035530875.1 Candidatus Nanopelagicaceae bacterium | reverse complement strand
CTCCTGGAAGCAGGCGCTTGGTGTCCGCTGCCCCCGCCAGGCCAAAACGAAGCGGATCCATGATTGCGATCGGCCTGGCACCCATGGTGAGGATGTCGCGCACGATGCCTCCGACGCCGGTAGCCGCTCCTTGATAAGGCTCAACAAATGACGGGTGGTTGTGACTTTCCACTTTGAAGGTAACGGCATAACCCTGTCCCACATCGACAACGCCTGCGTTCTCACCAATGCCGACCAGCAGCGCATCGGTCTTGGGCTGTTTCTGACCAAATTGGCGAAGATGGACCTTGCTGGATTTATACGAGCAGTGTTCGCTCCACATGACGCTGTACATAGCGAGTTCACTGCTAGTTGGACGACGACCCAGAATTTCGCGGATGCGTTGATATTCATCATCTTTGAGCCCAAGCACTTGATAGGGCTGCTCGCGATCAGGGTCTTTCGCCGCATTTTGAACAGTATCCAAAGTCATGACGAAACCATTGAGCTCAAAACACTCGTAAAGAAGGCCATTCCGTCAGTGCTAGGGCCCGTCAACTCTTCGATCGCATGTTCAGGGTGCGGCATTAGCCCCACGATATTGCCGCGTTCATTGGAAATACCCGCGATCAGATTTCTTGATCCGTTCGGATTCTCGCCGAAATACCTGGCCACTACCCGTCCTTGGCCTTCGAGCATGGAAAGCGTTTCGTCATTGCATTGGAATGAGCCTTCGCCATTTTTCAATGGGATGGTGATGTGCTGACCCTTCGCATATCCGGAGGTCCACACGGTCGAATTATTCTCGATAACCAATTCCTGATCCTTACAGAGAAAATGCAGATCGCTGTTGCGGGTCAGGGCGCCGGGAAGCAAGTGCGATTCACAGAGAACCTGAAATCCGTTGCAGATACCGAGCAGTGGCATTCCGGCTTTAGCTTTCGACGCAATCTCGTCCATGATTGGCGCGAATCGCGCAATCGCTCCGCATCGCAGATAGTCGCCATACGAGAATCCGCCGGGAAGAACAACGGCATCGATACCTTTAAGTGAGTGGTCCTTATGCCAGAGCGAAATAGCTTCGCCGCCGGCCATGCGGATCGCACGAGCAGCATCGCGATCATCCAACGAACCAGGGAAAGTGACGACCCCAATTCTCATTCTTCGACGCTCACGGAAAAATTCTCGATCACTAAGTTGGCCAGCAACAATTCGGCAGCGCGCTTTACTTCGGCAATCTTCTCCGGAGTTGCGACCCCCTCGACTTCGATTTCAAATCGCTTTCCTTGCCGGACAGAAATGAAATCCGCGAAGCCGAGCCTTGGCAAAGCGGCTCCTATTGCAGCTCCTTGCGGGTCAAGAATCTCGGGTTTGAGCATTACTTCCACGATAATTCTGGCCACGGATTAACCCTACCTCCTTGCTAAGTGGCGGCTTGACTCAGCCCTTAAAGGTCAGTCCGGTAAGCCGCTCATAGGCGAGCAGATACCGATCCCGGGTCTTGTCGACGATTTCATCGGGCAGCTCTGGTGGTGGTTCGACACCGTTCTTGTTCCAACCGCTCGAGGAAAGCCAATCGCGTAAAAACTGCTTGTCGAACGAGGGCTGTGCACCCCCTGGTAGCCAGGTTTCGAAAGGCCAGAAGCGCGACGAGTCGGGCGTCAGAACTTCATCACCGATAAAGATCTGGCCTTCGGCCCTACCAAATTCGAATTTGGTGTCGGCCAAAATGATCCCGGCCTTCTGCGAGATCTGATCGGCCAATTCATAAACTGCCAAGGTCAATCGCCGAAGTTCAACTGCATCTGTTTCGCCGACCTGCTGCACCACAGCATCAAAAGAGACGTTCTCATCGTGCTCACCAACTTCGGCTTTTGTCGCCGGAGTGAAGATCGGCTCAGGCAATCGAGACCCGTCTACCAACCCTTCTGGCAGGGCAATACCGCAGACACTTGATGAGTCGCGATATTCCACCAGACCAGAGCCGGTTAGGTAGCCGCGAGCCACGCATTCGACCGGAAACATATCAAGGGCTCGGCAGATAACGCCGCGACCTGACACCTGGTTAGGCACTTCGAGGGAGAGAATGTGGTTTGGCACAATGTCGGCAATTTGTTCAAACCACCAGAGGGTCATAGCCGTAAGGACTTTCCCCTTGTCCGGGATGACCGTGGGCAGAACCCAGTCGAAAGCAGATATTCGATCCGAGGCCACCATCAGTAGTCGGCCTGCTGAATCTTGGTACAAATCTCGCACTTTGCCAGTGCGAAGGTGCTCCCAGCCGTCAATCATCGGCGCGCGCGGTGGCCCAGCAGGTCCGAACCCGGTCATAAAATTCCCTCCGGTTGGTATTTGGCTGCCGTTGGATAATTCGCAGCTATCTTTGAAATTTGTTCGGTTATCTGTCGTACCTGAGACCTCGCCGCCCCGGTGAAATCCATCGGATTTGCGATGAGCTGCTGAAGTTCGGCAAGCGTTAGTGGAATCCGCTCGTCGTCGGCCAACCGTTGGAGCAAATCGTTTGTCGGGGCACCCGTAGTGCGCAAGCTCAGTGCCGCTGCGACTGCGTGCTGCTTAATGATCTCATGAGCGCTTTCGCGGCCGACGCCCGACTTAATACAGGCCATCAATATCTTTGTGGTCGCGAGGAAGGGCAGATAACGCTGGATCTCATTTTCGATCACAGCTGGGAATGCCCCGAATTCGGATAAGACCGTGAGAATCGTTTCGAATAATCCATCAATCGCGTAGAAGCCCTCGCTCAGCGCGACTCGACGTACTACAGAGCACGAGACGTCGCCCTCGTTCCACTGATCGCCCGCGACTTCCGCCATCATGGAGGCGTAGCCCCTGAGCACAACCGCAAGGCCATTTACCCTCTCGCAAGAGCGGGTATTCATCTTGTGAGGCATAGCTGACGAGCCGACCTGCCCCGCCTTGAATCCTTCGGTTACGAGTTCAGCCCCGGCCATCAAACGAATGCTTGTTGCAAGCGAGGATGGGCCAGCGGCAATCTGGGTCAGGGTTGTTAAGACTTCATAATCAAGTGAGCGCGGATAAACCTGGCCGACTGCAACCAAGCGCCGTTCAAATCCCAAGTGCTTGGCCACGATACTTTCAAGTTCTTCTAATTTGGCTTCATCTCCGCCAAGCAGATCTAACTCGTCTTGCGCAGTTCCGACCGGGCCAGTGATCCCGCGCATCGGATATCTTGAAATTAGGCTTTCTAACCGGTCAAAGGCGAGCAGAATTTCCTGGCCAGCATTGGCGAAACGCTTTCCGAGCGTGGTGATCTGCGCAGGGACATTGTGCGAACGACCGGCGATCGGCTGATCGGCATACTGCGCGGCAAGCGATGCGATCCGGGCAAGCAAGGCAACGGTTCGATCGCGCACCAAAAGCATTGAAGAACGGATCTGAAGTTGCTCCACGTTCTCGGTCAGGTCGCGGCTGGTCATACCCAGGTGAATCAATTGGTGACCTGCAAGCGCATTGAACTCTTCAATACGAGCTTTGACGTCATGACGAGTCAGGCGCTCACGCGCATCAATGCTCGCCAAATCAACGTTTGAAATCACCTTCTCGTATGCGTTAATCACGCCCGCAGGAACAGAGATGCCCAATTTGGCCTGGGCGCCTAGTACCGACAGCCAGAGGCGTCGTTCTTCAATGATCTTGTGCTCGGGAGACCAAATTTCGCGCATCTGGGCAGATGCGTATCGAGAAGCTAGTACTGATGTCACGGGTTCATCATTCCCTACCAATTGAATCTTCAGATGCTGCTAAGGCGATGTCGCTGCGATGGATGGACCCAGCCAGAACGATGGCGTCCACGCCTTGATAAGCGATTTCTCTAGCTTTGATGAGATCCGGTCCGACGCCGGTAACCGACAGAACTCGGCCTCCGGCCGAAAGGAGCCTCTTGCCCTCACTGCGCGTCCCAGCTTGAAATACCAGGGCACCATCAGCCAGAGCTTCCGAAATGCCAGAAATCTCATCTCCAGTTCGGACTTCGCCAGGGTAGCCAGCGGCGGCAATCACCACCGTCACGGCCGAGTCTGAACTAAATTCAAGCCTCTCCTCACTCCCGATAGCTCCAGTTGCGGCGCGATACAAGATGCCTGCCAATGGAGTACGCAGGCGAGCCAGGAGGACCTGTGTTTCCGGATCCCCAAAGCGGGCATTGAATTCGATTACCTTCAAACCCTCAGAGGTAAGAGCTAGGCCTGCGTAAAGAAGTCCGACGAATGGCGTATCACGTCGTCGCAGTTCGTCGATCGTGGGTTGAAGAATTTCGTCGCGTACCTGCTCGATCAAATCTTCGGGAGCCCAGGGGAGCGGTGAGTAGGCACCCATCCCACCCGTGTTCCCACCGGTATCCCCATCCCCGATGCGCTTAAAGTCTTGTGCCGGTTCAAGAGCCAGAACTCGTTCGCCATCGGTAATCCCAAACAGCGAGATCTCCGGACCATCCAGAAATTCCTCGACGACGACACTTCGGCAACCGGTTGCATGCGCCAGCGCTAGTTCGCGATCTGAAGTGACCACCACGCCCTTGCCAGCTGCAAGTCCGTCGTCTTTCACCACGTATGGCGCGCCAAACTCATCTAAGGCCTGGCCAACTTCGCCCAAGGTCTGGCAGGTTCGGCTCCGCGATGTTGGCACCCCGGCGGCGACCATTACTTCTTTTGCGAAGGCCTTAGAGCCCTCGATGCGAGCAGCCTGTGCAGACGGACCAAAGCAGGCGATTCCGCGAGCGCGGACAGCGTCGGCAGCACCAGCAACCAGCGGAAGTTCGGGACCGATCACTACTAGATCGACCTTCAGTCGCTCCGCCAGATTGGCGATCTCCTCTGGAATGGTTATGTCGCAAGGATGCAAATGCGCATACTCACCAATTCCGGGATTTCCAGGAGCCGCGTGTAGTTCAGCCACGGCTGGATCCTCGGACATAGCCCAGGTCAGGGCGTGCTCTCGGCCGCCTGATCCGATAACCAATACCTTCATCTAAGCGTCGATTCCAGACGAGATTTAACTCCAGGCCATTCGTTGGCAAGAATCGAAAAGAAAACGCTGTCGCGTGGCGAACCATCTTTACGAATGACCAAGTGGCGCAGCACTCCTTCGCGCGTCGCGCCAAGGCGTGCGATGGCGACCTGAGACCGTTCATTCTTGACATCAGTTTTCAGGGCAACCCGGTCGTAGTTTCGAACTTCAAAAGCCTCAGTCATGAGGAGAAGTTTTGTTTCGGTGTTCACTGGCGTCCGCCAGAATTCGCGCCCATAGAAAGTCCAGCCGATTTCCACTCGGCGATGTTCGGGAACCTGATCAAGAAACGACGTGGCCCCAATCGCTTCCCCCGTGGTCATCGAAACCACAGCGAAGGGTTCGCGATCACCGGCGTCGCGTTCGATAAGCGACCTCGTAACCAATTGATGCATGGCATCCCGAGTTGTTGGGTTGTGTTGGGCCAGCCACTGCCAAACCTCTTCATCGTTGCCACAGTTGTTGTACAGGTCATCGGTATGTTCAAGGGTAAGCGGCTCGAGCCGCACATGCTTGCCGACCAGCACGGTCATGACCCGGAAACTAAATCTCTGACCGCAATCGTTTCATTGCGCCCTGGCCCAACCCCCACAGCACTGATTCGAGCCCCGGACACACTTTCTAAAAACTCTACGTACGCTTTCGCGTTCTTGGGTAGATCCTCAAGAGTTCTTGCCTTAGAAATGTCTTCAGTCCAGCCTGGAAGATTCTCATAAATCGGCTTGGCGTGATGAAAGTCAGTCTGGTTCGTAGGAAGTTCATCCGTGCGCTTCCCGTCGACTTCGTATGCAACGCAGACTGGGATTTCTTTCCAGCCAGTTAGCACATCAAGTTTGGTCAGAAAGAAATCAGTCAGACCGTTAATTCGCGCCGCATAACGCGCCACTGGGGCATCGAACCAGCCACAACGTCGATTTCGACCCGTAGTCACTCCGTATTCGTGGCCGATCGTGCGCAATTTTTCGCCGTCTTCGTCATGCAATTCTGTTGGGAAGGGACCTGAGCCAACGCGCGTCGTGTATGCCTTTACGATTCCAATTACTCTCGTAATGCGAGTGGGTCCGATCCCAGAACCGGCGCACGCGCCACCGGCGGTGGGATTGCTTGAAGTTACGAATGGATAGGTACCGTGATCGACATCCAACAAGGTGCCTTGCGATCCTTCAAGTAGAACAACTTTGCCGGCATCAAGAGCATTATTTAGCAACAACGAAGTGTCCGTGACGAAGGGTCGAAGAATCTCCGCGAAACTTAAATACTCTTCGATGACTGCATCAGGTTCAATGCCTTTGCGATTGAAGACTTTGACGAGAACTTGATTCTTATCGCCCAACGCCGATTCGATCTTCTGCTGCAAGATTCGGGGATCGAATAGATCTTGAACTCGGATTCCAATTCGATTGATCTTGTCCGCATAGGCCGGACCAATGCCTCGCCCGGTGGTTCCAATTTTCGCCTTGCCTAAGAACCGCTCGGAGATCTTGTCGATGGCGCGGTGATAAGGGGTTATCAAGTGCGCGTTTGCGCTTATAACAAGCCTAGAGGTGTCAATGCCTCGAGACTGAAGGGCCGCAATTTCTTCAAGTAGAACCGCCGGATCGATTACAACACCATTGCCAATTACCGGAACCACATTCGGGCTCAAAATGCCCGATGGAAGTAGGTGCAATGCGTAGGTCTGGTCACCAATAACCACTGTGTGGCCTGCGTTATTTCCACCTTGATAGCGAACGACGTAATCAACTCGCTCGCCTAAGAGGTCAGTTGCCTTACCTTTGCCCTCATCTCCCCATTGGGCACCTAAAAGAATAATGGCAGGCATGACTACCCCTTAATTAACTGTTGGATTAAGCGTTGAGCGTCGTGCCGGTGGACCGGAGGTCTTCGCATGCCCTCACTACCCGGGCAGCCATTCCAGCTTCAGCGGCCTTGCCCCAAGCACGTGGGTCGTAGGCCTTTTTGTTCCCCACTTCGCCATCGATCTTCAACACGCCGTCATAGTTTTTTAAGACGTGATCTACGACTGGGCGCGTGAAGGCATATTGCGTATCCGTATCGATGTTCATCTTCACTACGCCGTAATCGAGGGCCTCCCTGATTTCCGAAAGCAATGATCCTGAGCCACCATGGAAAACCAGATCGAACGGTGTTGAACCCGCCGGCAAGCCGTGCTTTGAAGCAACATGGCTCTGAAGCTCGGCGAGAATCTTCGGCTGCAAGACCACGTTGCCTGGCTTGTACACGCCGTGCACGTTGCCGAATGTCGCAGCGAGAAGATAACGACCGCGCTCGCCTAGACCGAGAATTTCAGCCGTGCGCTCGGCATCTTCCGGAGTCGAATACAGCTTGGCGTCATGCTTTGCCTCAATACCGTCTTCTTCGCCGCCAACAACGCCGATTTCAAGTTCGAGAATTGTGCGGGCCGCGACTGATTTCGTGAGCATCTCGTCAGCGATCGCCAGGTTCTCTGGAAGTGAAACGGCAGAGCCGTCCCACATGTGTAACTGGAAGAGCGGCTCAAGACCACTCTTAATTCGATCTGCGCCGATATCAAGGAGCGGACGCATAAATCCATCAAGTTTCGCGGCTGGACAGTGATCGGTGTTTATTGCAATGTTTACGTTGTAGTTCTTGGCTACGACATGGGCGAATTCGGCCAAAGCGACTGCGCCGTCGACCATATTTTTTACCGTGGAGCCCGATGCATATTCGGCCCCGCCCCAAGAGAATTGGATAATTCCGTCTGAATTCGCCTCGGCGAAGCCTCGAAGCGCGGCAATGATGGTCTGTGAGGATGAAACGTTGATGGCTGGGTAGGCAAATGCTCCAGCCTTGGCGCGATCAAGCATCTGATTAAAAATTTCTGGGGATGCGATAGGCACTTTCAAAACTCCTCGAAGTAGGAGACCGAGTCGGGGCTGCGATGACCCGAGGTTTACGCCCTATCTTCCCACATTGGACTCCACTCATGGCAATCCGAACCAACACCAGCGGCTCGGAACACCAAAGTTGAACTCGCTTACCGAAAATTGCTCGACCTTACATAGGCTCATCCCATGAATCTGCTAAATGCCAATTGGATCGTCGCCACTCTGGGTCTGGTTGGTGTCCTATTTGTCCTCTTCGTCGAGACTGGCCTGCTAATAGGCCTGGTGCTGCCGGGTGACTCGCTCCTCTTTGTGGCCGGGGTATCTGCCTCAGGAACGGCAACAGCGCTGGTCGGCACACATCTTTCGTTGCCGGCCCTGCTGATTGGCGCTCCGTTTGCGGCTGTTCTGGGCGCTCAAGTTGGACATTACATTGGCGCCAAATACGGCAGGCCGTTTTTTGATCGACCCGACGGCCGGGTATTCAATCAACGTCGCGTTGTGCGAGCCGAAGAGTGGCTGGCAAAGTACGGCGAGGGACGGGCCATCATCCTGGCTCGCTTTGTCCCAGTCGTTCGAACCTTGGTGAATCCGCTCGCCGGAGTGCTCAAGGTTCCGGCCGGACGATTCTTTCGCTGGAATTTAATCGGCGGCATTCTCTGGACTGAGACCGTAGCCCTGATCGGATTCTGGTTGGGTGAGAAATTAAAAGGATCGGTCGATCGTTACTTGCTTCCGCTGGTCGCCATAATCATCGTGATCAGTGTGATCCCCATCGGTCTGGAGCTGCGCGCAGAAAGAAAGCGAAGGAAGCAATAAGGACTATCCGAGGCCAAGATCAGAGAGCGAATACGCAGCAAAATAGGGAAGGCCGGCTTCTTTAATTGTCGGCGCCGCACCACGCTCAACAATCACTGCGACCCCGACCACTTCAGCACCGGCCTCTCGAAGTGCCTCAACGGCGGTTAGGACTGAACCGCCAGTGGTCGAAGTGTCCTCCACGGCGAGAACCCGACGGCCAGCGACATCGGGACCTTCGATTCGACGTTGTAAGCCATGCTGCTTCTCGCTCTTTCGCACAACGAATGCATCAAGTTTCTTGCCGTCTGCCGCAGCCGAGTGCAACATAGCCGCCGCTACCGGATCGGCACCAAGCGTCAGTCCGCCGACGGCGTCGTAATCCAAACTGCTAGTAAGTGCGCGCATAACACGACCAATTAGCGGCGCAGCCTCACCGTCCAAAGTCACTCGGCGCAGATCCACGTAATAGTCGGCCTCTTGCCCGCTGGAGAGAACCACCTTGCCGAGGACGATCGCCTTAGATTTAATCTGCTCGAGAAGAATCTTCTGATCGCTCATGCCCAAAGCGTAAGGGTAGACGCTTACGCTAGGAGACATGGAGAGAAATGCAGTACCCCATCTGGCCTCACTTGGCACCACCGTCTTCGCCCAATATTCCGCTCTTGCTTCGGATACGAACTCCATCAATCTGGGACAGGGCTTTCCTGATACTGACGGCCCACTGTGGATTCGAGAAGCGGCCGCCCGGGCAGTTATCGACGGTAAGGGCAACCAATACCCTCCTGGCCCAGGGATCTTGGGCTTGCGGAAGGCAATTGCTGATCACCAATTTCGTTGGTATGGGCTCGAGTTTGACCCAAACGATGAAGTACTCGTAACTGCCGGTGCGACTGAAGCAATAACCGCCGCTCTGATTTCGCTAGTTGATACTGACGATGAAGTCATCGCCCTGGAACCTTTCTACGATTCTTACCGCGCAGCAATAGCAATGGCCCGAGGGCGAATAGTTCCAGTCACGCTCCAGGGGCCCGATTACGCATTGGATACTGACGAGTTAGCCCGCGCCGTCACGAAGCGGACCAAGATTCTTCTCATCAATACCCCGCACAATCCAACCGGTGCGGTCCTTTCTCGCGCCGAGGTCGATGCGATTGCACAGGTTGCAATCGCAAACGATCTGATCGTCATCAGCGATGAAGTTTACGAACACATGGCTTTTGACCGCGACCATATTTTACTTGCGTCGCTACCCGGAATGAGAGAGCGAACCCTGACAATTTCCTCAGCGGGAAAACTGTTCTCACTCACTGGTTGGAAAATTGGTTGGGTTACCGGACCCGCCGATCTTGTTGCAGCAGTTCGAGCCGTTAAACAATTCCTCACTTTTGTTAGCGGCGGACCATTTCAATATGCAATTGCTGACGCGCTCAAAGATGGTGACGACTGGCTTAATGATCTGCACTTGACCCTAAAAAAATCGCGCGACCAATTTTGCGATGGACTGAGGAACATCGGAGTCGAGGTTCACCAGCCGAGGGGCACATATTTTGCAACCATAGACGTACGCTCACTGGGTTACAGCACTGCCAATGAGTTCTGCCTGGCCTTGCCCGAACGAACGGGCGTCGTAGCAATACCCTCACATGTTTTTTACTTCGATCCCGCGCGCGGGGCTGCCTACGCCCGCTTCGCATTCTGCAAAAAACCTGAGGTCCTGGACCTCGCCTTGGCCAGACTTGAAAACGGCTTCAAGGACCAAAACAGTTGAATCTGGGTTGAAAATATGCCGGTACCGGCATATTCTCAACCCATGGACGTTCCCGACCTCATCGCTATCACCAGGCAGAAGGCGGGATTAACCCAGTCACAATTGGCCTCTCGAGCCGGTACTTCCCAAGCCGCGGTGGCTCGTTACGAAGCGGGCCGCGTCTCTCCTTCATTCTCAACGTTGAAGCGATTGGTGCGGGCTGCGGGAGCCGATCTTGTCGTAGAAGTCGTGGAAGCACCTGCTAGCAACCTCTCCGGTCACCGGGCTCGAAAACTGAAACTCATGCGGCACGAAATCCTAGAACGGGCCAGAAGTTTGGACGTACATAACGTTCGAATATTTGGATCAGTCGCTCGCTCCGAAGATGACGTAAACAGCGACATTGACTTGCTCGTCGATTTCGATATTTCGCGCGGTCTTGTCGCCATTGCAGAATTGACTGTTGATCTCTCAGAGTTGCTCGGCGAGCATGTTGACGTTGCCCCCGCGAAGATGCTGCGCTCAGACGTGTTAAAGAACGCTTTAAGAGAGGCGGTCCCGTTATGAGCCGGCGGACGGACCAGCAGTTTCTCCAAGATATCGTCGAAAGAATTGAAGCGGCAAAGATCGCTGAGACCTTTCTGATTGAGTCTGACAGCAACCTGCTTCGTACCTCATTCGACGCAATTCTTTATGACCTGCTTGTCATCGGCGAAGCAGCAAAGAGGCTGAGTCCGGAAATCACGGAGAGGAATAATCAGGTTCCCTGGAGGGCAATTGCCGGCATGCGTGACGTTCTTGCCCATGACTACTTTCGAGTAGTCAGCGAAGTAACCAAAACAACTTTGGACGAACCGCTCGAACTATTGCGGAAAGCTTGCCTCTCTGAGATCTCAAGAGGGTCTATCGATCTGAGCGCCAAATAACAAACGATCGAGATTCGCTCCATGGCACCAAATCTCGACGTGGAGGCGCTCCCGCCAACTGATTGCGCAGATCTGATACTTCAGTACTCAGAGTCCTATTAGTTTCTTCTAATTCAAGAATCTTCTTTATCCCTGCCAGATTAATTCCTTCGGTCGCAAGCCGTTGTACTTCTCGCAACATCGCGATATCCCGAAGTGAATACCTACGTCCTCGGCCGCTAGCGCGATCAGGGGAGACAAGACCTAACCTGTCGTACTGGCGCAGAGTTTGGGCATGCATGCCAGAGATCTCCGCGGCCACACTGATCACATAGACAGCCGCGTCCTCTGGTGGCACGAAATCGTTCATCGCTGTTTGGCTTTGGCTAGAAATTCTTTTCGTGCATCGTGATGGGACGTTTCCTTTGCATACATCTCTAACGCGTCTCGCTCTTTAGCCTCGAGTCGCTGCGGCACTGCCACCTCAATCGTCACGAGAAGATCGCCGCGTGCGCCGTGCGTCTTGGCAACGCCTTTGCCCTTAACACGCAGCGTTCGCCCACTTGCAGTTCCTGGCGCTAATCGCAAGGTGACGTTACCTTCGTCGAGAGTAGGAACTTCAATATCAGCACCAAGAGTCGCCTCGGGGAAAGTGACCGGGACCGTCATCGTAAGATTTTCACCTTTTCGACCGAACACGGGATGGGGGGTGACATGAATATTCACGAAGAGATCGCCTGCAGTGGCCCCGCGTTCACCTTTTCCACCCTTGCCTTTCAATCTAATTCTTGCGCCGTCATTCACTCCGGCCGGGACCCTCGCGTTTATGGTGCTTGTCTTGCCATCAAGTGAAACCCTGAGCGGGAGCATCGTGCCGTTAATCGCATCTCGGAAAGAGATCGTGGCTTCTGTCTGCTGATCCGATCCGCGGCGAGGGCCTCTAGAGCGCTGTCCAAAAAGGCCGCTGAGCATGTCATTTAGATCACCGGCGCCATTGAACATGTCGTTGACATTTCCGCCCGCATAAGCGGTCTGCCTTCGGAAGCCACCGCCTGCATAGAGTGCGCGTGCCTCATCATATTCGGCACGCGAAGCCGGGTCTGAAAGGACTTCGTACGCTTCAGAAACTTCCTTGAAACGAGCTTCGTCTTTCTTGTCGCCTTTGCTGGTATCCGGATGAAATTCGCGGGCTAATTTACGATAAACCTTCTTAATCGCGGCCGCATCGGCATCTTTGGCAACGCCAAGAGCTGCGTAGTAATCCTTCTCGTACATGTCACGAGCACTCATGCGCCACCTCCAAAATCGATGAAATTAGGCTGGATCTGCGACGACTACACGCGCAGGCCTGAGAGTTCTATCGTTCAATCGATACCCAGGCTGCAAAATCTCGATGGCCGTTATTATGTCGACGTCTTCCGACACTGAATGAACTAGAGCCTCGTGAACTGCAGGATCAAATGGAACCCCCGGTTCGCCAAAGCGCTCAAGTCCAAACTTGGTGGCAACTTTCTCAACTTGTTCCGCAACCGCCTTAAAGCCGCCTTCAAGTTCGCCGTGCTCTCTAGCTCGCTCTATGTCGTCGAGAATGGGGATCAGTTCCAAAAGAACAGATGCAACGGCTAGATCGCGGCTCACTAGGCGATCCCGTTCAACCCTCTTTCGATAATTCGAGTATTCGGCTTGAAGCCGTTGGAGATCGGACGTCAGCGTGGCAACTTCATCAACTTCAACCGGGACTACCAACTCTTCAAGGATGCCCTCCCCTACCGAATCGGTAGGGGAGGATTCCTCATTGTTAGTCACATCTTTGTTGGCTTCGTTAGTCACTCTTGATCATCGACAATCTCAGCGTCAACAACGTCATCATCGCTTTGACCTTCTCCCGATGACTCTTCTGAACTCGCTTCGTCGGACGCCTTGGCGGCATACATTGCTGTCCCAAGCGCCTGGCTCAGCGCGGAAACCTTCTCGGTCTCACTCTTGATCGCAGCGAAGTCTGTGCCTTTGAGCGCTTCCTTCAAATCAGCCAGAGCTGCTTCGACCTCTGCTTTCTTGGCGCCGGCTTCACCTTCGGCAAGTGCTGCATCGTTGTCAGTGATGAATTTTTCTGTCTGGTAAACAAGAGAGTCCGCGTTGTTACGAATTTCGGCCTCTTCTCGGCGCTGGTGATCCTCAGAAGCATGAGCTTCTGCATCCTTCATCATGCGCTCGATATCTTCCTTTGGCAGTGCAGAGCCGCCGGAGATGGTCATGCGCTGCTCCTTACCGGTTCCCAAGTCTTTGGCCGAGACATGAACGATTCCATTGGCATCAATATCAAATGTAACTTCGATTTGTGGAATGCCACGAGGCGCAGGAGGTAGCCCGGTCAATTCGAACATTCCAAGCTTCTTGTTATAAGAAGCCATTTCGCGCTCGCCTTGGAAAACTTGGATCTGCACACTGGGTTGATTGTCGTCGGCAGTTGTAAAAATCTCAGAACGCTTGGTAGGGATGGTGGTGTTCCGCTCAATGAGTTTGGTCATGATCCCACCCTTAGTTTCAATACCAAGAGAAAGTGGGGTGACATCAAGAAGGAGCACGTCCTTGACTTCACCCTTCAAGACGCCAGCCTGAAGGCTGGCACCAACCGCCACCACTTCGTCCGGGTTGACGCCCTTATTTGGCTCACGCCCACCAGTTAGCGAACGAACAAGGTCAACAACTGCGGGCATCCGAGTCGAACCACCAACGAGTACAACGTGATCGATTTCGCCGATTGAGATGCCTGCATCCTTGATGACATTTTCAAACGGCTTGCGGCACCTGTCCAATAGAGCAGCTGTCAGCGACTGAAATTGCGCGCGCGTAAGAGTTTCATCTAGAAATAGTGGGTTCTTTTCAGCATCGACAGTGATGTATGGAAGGTTGACGCTTGTTTGCTGTGAGGATGAAAGTTCGATCTTTGCTTTCTCGGCCGCTTCGCGAATGCGTTGCATCGCCATCTTGTCCTTGGTGAGATCGATACCTTGAGCGCTCTGGAAATTCTTAACTAAATGATCAACTAGCGCTTGATCCCAATCGTCACCGCCTAGGTGGTTATCGCCATTGGTCGCCTTAACCTCAACAACACCCTCGCCGATCTCAAGGAGAGAGACGTCGAACGTTCCGCCACCAAGGTCGAAAACGAGAATTGTCTGCTCTTTATCGCCCTTATCAAGGCCGTATGCAAGCGCGGCTGCGGTGGGCTCGTTAACAATTCGAAGTACATTGAGTCCGGCAATTTCGCCAGCCTCTTTGGTTGCCTGACGCTGAGCATCATTGAAATACGCGGGAACTGTAATGACTGCATCTGATACGGACTCGCCCAGATATGCTTCGGCATCGCGCTTCAACTTCTGTAGAACCCTGGCGCTGATTTCTTGAGCCGTATACGACTTGTCGTCGATCTTGATGCTCCAGTCAGTGCCCATGTGACGCTTAACGGAGCGAATCGTCCGTTCAATGTTGGTTACTGCTTGGCGCTTGGCCACCTCGCCGACAAGGACTTCGCCATTCTTGGCAAAGGCGACAACTGAAGGCGTCGTACGAGCGCCTTCAGCATTGGCAATTACCGTCGCCTCGCCACCTTCAAGCACGCTGACGCAGGAGTTAGTGGTACCGAGGTCGATTCCGACCGCTCTAGACATGGGGTGTGCCTCTCGATTCTGGGGTGGGTAACCACCGCTTATATGGCAATTCTGCTTTATTGAGTTCTGGTCTGTCAAAAGATTGAGCCATTGTGACTCAACTCTCAACATTAAGTGGAACGTCGGCCCCACTCGGACTATTCCGGAGAGATCCCGGGCCAGTTGAAAATCTCCATAAAGCAGCGTTAGACCCACTATGGGCCAATAAATGACTCAGATCGTTAGCCTTAGACCATGCTCGTCGCAACCACCATCTCGTATGGCATTACCGCAGTCGCTCTGATCATCCTCGTAGTTGGAATACGGCGGATGCTGGCCACCATCAGACTGGGTCAACCAGACCCATTCCGCACAAATTCACCGGCCCAGCGATTTCGCACCCTGATCAGGGAAGTTCTCGGACACACCCGGATGCGACAGTGGCGGTTAATTGGCTTTGTGCACTGGTTCGTTTTTGTAGGTTTTTTCTCACTCTTTCTCACTCTCATAACCGCCTACGGCCAGGTAAATTCTCCAGCCTTCACGGTGCCCTGGATTGGCAATTTCATTCCTTATGAGTTGTTCTTGGAATTGATCACCTGGAGTACCGGCATCGCAATTCTGGTCCTTATAGTGATCCGACAAATTTCACGGTTCCAGAAGCCGCCGCGCAAGTCACGGTTTTATGGCTCGTCTATGTGGCAGGCATATTACGTAGAAGCAACGATCGTAGTGATTGTGATTTGCGTTCTCATGTTGCGCGGACTTGAAGGAGCTGCCGACGGTCCTATCGAGTGGACCTGGCACTACCCGCTCACTTTCCCACTAATCAACGCATTTAGGAGCCTGCCGGTAGCGACCATTGATACCTGGATGCGCACACTCGCCACGATCAAGATCGTCGCTTCGATGCTCTGGTTCATCATGATCGCGACGAACCTCACCATGGGTGTCGCTTGGCACCGTTTTCTGGCCTTTTTCAACATTTACTTCAAGCGCAATGCGAATGGCGCGCTCTCGCTAGGTGAATTGCCGCCGATTCTCACCAAGGGGAAGCCGATCAATTTTGAAGATCCGGCCGACGATGATCTTTTCGGCATTGGAAAAATTGAGGACATGACTTGGAAGGGTCTTCTCGACTTAACCACCTGCACCGAGTGCGGGCGATGCCAATCTCAATGTCCGGCCTGGAACACGGATAAGCCACTCTCGCCCAAATTGCTGATCACGGCATTGCGCGATCATGCTTACGCAAAAGCGCCTTATTTGCTTGCAGTTTCAGACGAAGCGCGAACTGGTCTTCCAGACAACGTAAAGGTAGAAGCCGAGCGCCAACTAGTGGGCGAAGGTGGCGTCATAACTCCCGACATCCTCTGGTCCTGCACAAGTTGTGGTGCCTGCGTTCAGCAATGCCCAGTAGATATCGAGCATATCGACCACATCGTGAACATGCGGCGCCACCAAGTTTTAGTCGAATCCGATTTTCCAACCGAACTTGGCAGCGTCTTCCGTAACTTAGAAACTAAGGGAAACCCATGGGGAATGAATTCAGCTTCCCGAAATGACTGGATCAAGGAATGCGATTTTCCGATTACGGTCATCTCTGGCGAGATCCCAGCTGATGTCGAATACTTATTCTGGGTTGGTTGCGCTGGCGCATACGAGGACCGTGCAAAAAAGACCACCAAAGCGGTGGCCGAACTTTTGAATCGCGCTGGTGTGAAATTCGGTGTGTTAGGGGATGGGGAGACATGCACAGGAGATGCAGCTCGTCGTTCTGGTAATGAATTCCTTTTTCAAATGCTGGCGGCTGAGAACGTGGAGACTTTAAATGCCGTATTTGAAAACCGGGCGTCGAAGAAAGTCATCGTTACTTGCCCGCACTGCTTTACAACTCTTGGACGCGATTACAAGCAGTTAGGAATCTCGCTTGAGTTGGTCCATCACACCCAACTCCTCAACCGCTTGGTCAGAGATAAGCACCTAGTACCAGTAGCGCCGATCAATCAGACCATTACCTATCACGATCCTTGCTACCTCGGTCGACATAACCAGGTGTACACGCCACCTCGGGAACTACTCGAAGCAAGCGGCGCCGAGCTTGTTGAAATGCCACGTAACTCGGAGCGCTCTTTCTGTTGTGGTGCCGGTGGGGCGAGAATGTGGATGGAAGAGAAGCTCGGCGAACGGATCAACATGGCTCGAGTAGACGAAGCCATCGCGACCAAAGCACAAGGGGTAGCAGTTGCCTGTCCATTCTGCCGGGTCATGGTTTCCGACGGAGCTGCTGGCCGCAGCGATGAGATCGAAGTACTGGATGTTGCCCAGGTGCTGCTCAAATCACTCGGCTAATCGAGAAAACAGAGCAGGATAACAGGCCACTCTCAGGAAACTCCCAGACCCAGGCGTCATGATCTAAAAGTGAGCACCCCAACCCCCGCCCCCATATCCACGAAACATCGCATCTTGGTAGTCGACGATGAGCCGAGCATTACCGAGTTGATCGCAACCAGCCTGCGCTTCGTAGGCTTTGAAGTCCGAACGGCCGCTACCGGTTTTGAAGCCCTTACAGCCGCAGAGGAATTTAATCCACATGCACTTCTTCTTGATGTCATGCTCCCAGATCTCGACGGTTTCGAGGTCTGCCGGAGACTTCGAAGTAACGGACTAGACGTTGGAGTGCTCTTCCTGACTGCTCGCGACACGACTGAAGACAAGGTCGCCGGTCTTACCGTCGGGGGAGATGACTATGTGACAAAACCCTTCAGCCTCGAAGAGTTAGTAGCTCGAGTGCGAGCTCTGCTACGTCGCACAGGCGTTATAGCCGCAGACGTGGATGATGAAATAATTTCATTCGCTGACTTAAGCCTTAATGAGGCTACACATGAGGTGCACCGGGCCGGCAATTTGATCGAACTTTCCCCAACTGAATTTACCTTGCTCCGATATCTTCTTATTAACGCAGGAAGAGTGGTAAGCAAGAGTCAGATTCTGGATCATGTCTGGCAATACGATTTTCGCGGCGACGCAGGCATCGTTGAGACCTATATTTCATACCTTCGCAAAAAGATTGACATCTACGAACCGGCCCTAATCCACACTGTGCGCGGCGTCGGTTATCGGCTCCGCTTACCACCGAAGGCTGCATGAGAAATCTAAGGTCGCAGCACGATTTTTCGCTTCGAGGACGCCTGGTAATCGCTGTAGTTAGTTTGACAGCGGTTGGCCTCCTCTTGACCGGATTAACCGCAACTCTTTTCCTTCGGAATAATTTGACGAGCCGCCTGGATGCTGAATTGAAAGCGGTCGCCGGCGGCCCCACTTTACGGCTCGATCAGATGCACCTGACCGATCAGATCAACGACTCGGTTTCAACATCGGGCGATACATCATCACGACGAGTGCCAAATGCCATCACACTGACTCTTCTAGATCCAACCGGAAGTGTCGTCCGACAATATGGCGGAAGCGTTGACAACAGCGACCTGAAAGCCGCTTTAAGCGGAATCACCGTCGCACAGGCCGCCACTCACCAGAATCGACCTTGGACCATCAGCAGTGGAATGTCGGGCGATTACCGAATCATTTCTCGAGTCATTCTCAACAACGAAGGCACGGCGATCGTTGCTATTTCGCTAGCAGACCTGCACAAGACACTGGCAAATCTGGATATTTTGCTACTTGCGCTAGGGCTTCTTGTTTTGCTGCTCTTGGCTCTCATTGCTCGAAAGGCCGTGAGCATTGGTCTTCGACCGCTTGATGACGTTGAAAAGACAGCTGCCGCAATTGCTAGCGGAGATTATTCCGCCCGACTAGCCAAGGAAGACCAAAAAACTGAGGTGGGTCGTCTCAACGGTGCGCTCAACGCGATGCTTGAGCGAATCGAAGCTTCATTCAACGCCCGCAAAGACAGCGAAGATCGGCTTCGTCGGTTTGCTGCGGACGCCAGCCATGAACTTCGCACACCGCTGACTGCAATTCGCGGTTTTGCCGAACTACACCGACAGGGTGCCATCGTCGGAGAAGAGGCGACTACAACGGTTCTTCGGCGAATCGAAAAGGAATCTGTGCGAATGAGCACATTGGTAGACGATCTTCTGCTGCTTGCCAGGTTGGATCAACAACGACCGCTGGCTCAAGACCCGGTTGATATTTCTACATTAGTTGACGAAGTAGTCGAAGCTGCACGCGTTTCATCTCCCGACCACTCAATTGATCTGGCCATGCCGGTGGAAGACATTTTTGTACAGGGAGACATCGGTAGATTGCACCAGGCTGTCTCAAATCTTCTGGTAAACGCGCGCACTCATACGCCTTCCGGTACACCGATCCATGTTCGAGTAGATCTGGAAACCAACGAAGTCATAATCACTGTCGCCGACGAAGGCCCGGGTCTGACCCCAGAGCAGAGCGAGCGCATTTTTGAGCGCTTCTATCGAGCCGATCCCTCTCGCCAGCGCAGCATTGCCCGAGAAGAAGGCAGTGGACTAGGTCTGTCAATTGTTGATGCGGTTGTAACGGCGCATGGCGGAAGTGTGTCCGTTGATTCAGAGAAGGAAATTGGCGCGATCTTTACAATTCGGCTCCCACGTCTGGTCGAAGATGTTTAGGCGTCGCGCACACCACCTTCTATGACGGGCGGTTGAGACGACCAAGGAAACTCAATCCACTTATCGGTTTTGCACCATGAATATTCCGGCTTTTCAACGCTGTCTGGCTTTTCATAAAGAACTGCTGATCGAACTTCGGCAACATATCCTTCGCAGAACGCCTTAACCAAGGCGAGAGTTGCCCCGGTATCGGCGACATCATCTGCGACGAGTACTCGAGCGCCAGCAAGATCAACTTGCTTAGGTACAGGCGGCAAGACAACCGGCATCGGAAGTCGCTCATCGACTCCCAAGTAAAATTCAACGCTCATCGTAAATGCGTTCTTTACACCAAGTGCATACCCAAGCGCGCCGCCTACAAGTAAACCGCCGCGGGCGATGGACAGAATGATTGTTGGGTTATATCCAGAATCGGCAATCGTCGTTGCTAACTCTCGAATCGCAATTCCGAATTGTTCGTACGAAAGTTGCTCACGCTCTTGCGAAGAACTCATTTCATACCTTGGTGCGGTAGAAGTTGAGCCAACTGCGGCTCGGTGTCGGGCCGCGCTGACCCTGATAGCGAGATCCATACTTCTCTGAGCCGTATGGGTGCTCGGCTGGGGACGAGAGTCTGAATAGGCAGAGCTGACCGATCTTCATTCCCGGGTGCAGTTTCACGGGCAGGTTTGCGACATTGGAAAGCTCTAGTGTGATGTGACCAGAGAACCCTGGATCAATAAAGCCCGCGGTCGAGTGCGTTAAGAGGCCAAGACGACCCAGAGATGATTTGCCCTCTAGGCGTCCGGCAATGTCATCGGGGAGAGTGATGACTTCGTAGGTGCTGGCAAGAACAAACTCGCCGGGATGGAGAACGAAAGGTTCATCCTCCTCGGGGGTGATCTCCCGGGTTAGATCCGACTGTTCGACCGCTGGATCAATAAATGAATACCGGTGGTTCTCGAAAACCCGAAAGAACCGGTCCAGGCGAACATCGACACTTGAAGGCTGGATCATCCCCTCTTCAAAAGGGTCCAGGCCAACTCGCCCCGATTGGATTTCAGTACGGATATCGCGGTCACTTAGCAGCACAGCGTGACCCTACCGCCGGTTGGGTATGCTGAGAACTTGCGACTCGTCGAGTTCGCGGACGTAGTGAAATGGCATCACGTCAGCTTCCCAAGCTGACAGCGCGGGTTCGATTCCCGTCGTCCGCTCCATCTGTCCTGTCTCCAGACATCGTTCATGGGTGTCTCCAGACATGGTTCAGATTTCCTCCTCCTTCGGGAGGGGGTTCTGTGTTTTCTGGGGTTGGTAGTTGCGGGTTGGGTCCAGGATGAGTTCTCGGAGTAGTTCACCGGTT
>DATKUB010000038.1:0-16771 GCA_035530875.1 Candidatus Nanopelagicaceae bacterium | reverse complement strand
TGCCAGAGCCCATTCGCCCACCGCCGACAACTACAACGGTATTCGGCGCAGATTTGATCGGCATTTTCCTCCTAGCCCGACACCCGATATGTCAAAAACCAGAACCGCGTGTTGAGGCGCGGGATTACGTATTGATTATGACGTGTGGATGGAGAGTACGCACCCCATCTAGCCGTAATTGATTTTGTCACAAGCATCACGCCTCTATGAACTTTGGGTTAGATAGGAGAAGGGGTGGTCCATGAGAGATGGATTAGTATCCGACTGATTGGTTGCAATTCTTTAAGCGGCTATCCTGGATACCGGCGCTAAGGGATAGGAGAATGGCCTGATGCAATATCTGATTTCTGTCATCGACGACCAGACCCGCTCGGCCACTCCGACCGAGATGGCTGATATCACCGCATTTAACGGCCGCTTACGAGCCGATGGTCATTGGGTCTTCGCCGGTGGTCTCGATTCGAACAGCACGGCAACGGTTATTGACAACCGCGATGGAGCGATTGTGTTCACCGACGGCCCTTGGATCGAATCGAATGAGTACTTCACGGGATTCTGGATCATCGAGGTTTCAGACCATGAGATGGCACTTAAACTGGCCGCCGAAGGGTCGAAAAACTGCAATCGGAAAGTTGAATTGCGCCCGTTCCTGCAGTAACCAAAGTGATTAATGGTGTGCCTTCTGCTCATCGAATTTGGTTGCGCAACCCGTGCCGCAGAACCAGTAGTCTTTCCCGTCGGTCACTCGATGCGCTGCCGCTGTCGCGGGGTCGACAGTCATGCCGCAGATTGGATCAATCGCTTCAGACGGAGAGACACTTGAGCCCTTCGAGCTGTCGGTGGACGACATCTCTTCGTGATTCATACCTTCAGAAGCCGCGCCCTCACCAGCAAAGCGCTGCGGATTAGCAACGAAACGGTCCTTACAGCGATCGGAGCAGAAGTGGATCATAACGCCTTTGTGCTCAGTCATGGCAGGTGCATCTGCCGTGCGTACCTGCATTCCACAGACCGGATCAATGGCGTAGCCAACGCCGCCGCCAAACTTCGCGCGGTTGCGCGCCAACCACCACACCACGATTGCAACGATGATGAAGACGAAGTTGAGGTACGACGTGTAGTTCCACTCGAAGTGTGCCTGTGTGATGCTGATGGCGCTATGTTTCGGGATGCCACCGAATAGGCTGAAGATTCCCTCGGTCAACAGACCAGCGATAGCCATGGTTACGTAGAAGAGGGCGACAAGCCGCATGGTCAGTTTGGTGCCATAAAACTTTCGGTAGATAAGGATCAATGGCATCGCGATTAGGTCGGCGAAGATGAACGCGATAACGCCGCCAAAACTGATGCCGCCGGACCATAAAGCAGCTGCCAGCGGCACATTGCCGACCGAGCATACCCAGCTAATGACTGCGATCAATGGCCCCACGAGGGCATTCTCGACACTCGTCCAGACACCGTGGCCGTGCAGGAAGAGCGCATTCCAGAAGTGGTTAGGCACTAGGGCCGCGAGAAATCCGGCAATGACGTAGCCGATGACCAGTTCCTTGCGCAGCATCTTCACATCAGCGACGGCGTAACTTGATGCGTCAGACCAGGCTGCTTTGGAGCGGAATTTATCTTTCATGGCTGTGTGTTCAAGCTCCATTTGACGCTCTTCGCTTACTCCGGTCATGGCAGCATGATCGTGCTCTCCGGCAGCTGGCTTGGCCAACCGCTCCCGAGCAGTTGAAACGAGAGCCTTAGTAAAGACAAACCCACCGGTCAAGGCGAGAAGTACGATCATGATCGGACCGCCGATGAATTCCGCCGCCATGAACTGCCAGCCCAACAGGATTAGCAGCACGAGACCCAGCTCAATCACTAAGTTCGTTGAGGCAATCATGAAGATCATCGATGAAGTGAAATCGGCACCCTTGGCGAACAGTGACTTCGTCATGGCGGAGGCGGCGTACGAACAACTCGATGAAGCCATGCCGTAGCCCGAGGCACGTAGCGTTGCACGTGGGCCGTGATTGCCGAGTTTGGCCAACATCTTCTCTTTCGGGATAAAGGCTTGGACTACGCCGGATAGTGTGAAGCCAAGTACCAAGGCCCACAGCGTCTCCCAGAACATAAAGAACCCCTCGTGCAGTCCGTTTCCAATATCGTTCAAAATTGGGGCTGTGGCTAGCAGGGACGTCATGATCTGACCAATCGCGCAATGGCCGCATTTGCCTCAGCGACTTTGACATCTTTCTCAGTGCCACCTTGCTTGACGGCGTGGACAACACAATGCGTGATGTGATCTTCGAGTAACTTGAGTGCGACGACTTGGAGCGCGCGCGTGACCGCGGAGATCTGATCTAAGACATCAATGCAGTAACGGTCATCATCGACCATCTTCTGAATCCCTCGGACCTGTCCCTCCACTCGTCGAAGCCGACGTTGCACCGTGCTTTTCGTGTCTATGTATCCAGGAGCTGCCATGGGGTTGCCTCTCAGTCACTTTTCAATATACCCCCAGTAGGTATATTGTGCGAATCCAGTTTCTCGTGGCCGGGCACTGCCGGCGTAATCAAATCCACCTGATTGCCGAGCCCAGAGGACTTGAAGTTGGACCAAAATCCCCACAATTCCCATAGAATCAATAAATGGCTCTGGCGATTAGCGTCCGAAACTTGAATGTAGATCGTTCAAAGAAACCGATCCTCAAAGACATCACTCTGAACCTCCCAGCAGGACAGGTCTATGGCTTGCTGGGTCCAAACGGAAGTGGCAAGACGACATTATTAAGAACCATCATGGGGCTGCAACGCATCGCTTCTGGCGATGTCGATGTACTGGGTAAGCCGGCGGGCGACAAGTATCTTCGGTCAAGGATTGGTTATTCAACACAGAGCGCAAGCGTTTATTCGGATATGACGTGCTTAGAGAATATAGATTTCTTTAAAACCCTCTATCCGAAAACATCCAGATCTGCTCAAGAAATGCTCAGGCAATTTCGATTAGAAGACCACTCAAATCAGATGGCGAGCACGCTTTCTGGAGGGCAACGAACTCTTTTAGCGCTGATAACTTCTCTCGTCGGAAATCCTGAATTGTTAATTCTCGATGAGCCAACCGTAGGGATTGATCTGGTCTTAAGACGCGAACTTTGGGCATTTCTAAAGACTCTGACCGCTGGGGGAATGACCGTTGTTGTCACTAGTCACGTCATGGACGACGCTGATAATTGCGATGATTTGATTCTGCTTCAAGATGGCCAGGTGTTAGCACAGGGCACCCCGAGTTCGCTTCGAGAGAAAACTGGCGAGAAGGAGATGGAAGACGTATTCATTTCTTTGGTGGGGGAGAAATGAGTCTGCGCCGCTTATTCGGGAACTCCAAGCGAGTTCTTATCCAACTTAAACACGATCCGCGATCGATGGCGCTGATCATCCTTGCACCCTGTTTTTTAATGACAATTTTGAAATGGGTTTATTCCAGTCAGCCGCAGACATTTCAACTTGTCGCAGGCTCGATGCTGGGTATTTTCCCCATGCTGGTCATGTTCCTGATTACCTCAGTTGCCACTTTGAGAGAACGCATTTCGGGAACCCTAGAGAGACTTCTTATCAGCCCGCTTTCCAAGGTCGAATTCATTCTCGGGTATGCAATCGCTTTCGGTTTTGCCGCATTTATTCAATCTGTCATCGTGTCTACTTATGCGTGCGGCCCTCTTGGATTACACGTTTCCTCTTCGAGGCTTTCGTTGATCTGGGTGGCAATCCTTGATGCGTTACTTGGTGTCTGTATCGGCCTACTGACTAGTTCGTTCGCCCAGACCGAGTTTCAAGCTCTTCAATTTATGCCAGCAATCTTGCTGCCCCAATTCCTGATAAGTGGATTATTGGTGCCTCGAGCAACAATGCCACGAGTACTGCTCGACATTTCAAATTTCCTTCCACTCTCTTATGCCATGGATGCAACCCAGAAGGTGTTGATGAATGCTGGATCAATCGCGAGGGATTCATCACTTCTCCTAGTATTTATAATCGGTATTCTTTTTCTAGGCTCCCTAACACTGAAGCGAACTAGTAAGTAATGACATGTTCTTGCTTGCCCCGCCTTTTTCGTCGATAGTGGACAGGTGAAGCTCAAACTCGATCTGCACGATATCTATAATCGCGGTTCAGATATCGATCGAGCATTGCTCGACATTATGAATGAAGCCATAGCAAAGAAAGCGCCACTTGTTGAAATCATTACAGGCAAAGGGTCGGGCCAACTCAAAAAACGAGTCCTAAGGTTTTTAGCGCAAAAGGAGATCAAAGCGCTCTATCATCGTCTCGAGAAAGACTCTGATAATTTTGGTCGCATTTTCGTACACTTCAAGTGGAAATAGCGAAGGGGGGGGGCCAGAAATGCGCAAGTCTCGGAGCAAGAAGAAGGTAGTGCCAAGTTCGGGCGCTAATCCCGCCATGACGCAAGCGGTGCAGGAACTTCGCCGCTCGGGAGCTGCTAGCAAACACGCTGATCGCCGAACTCGTCGCTCACGGGCCAGGGCTGCCGCCCTCGCTGCAGCTCTGGAAGAACAGCGCTAACCGCATTAAATCCCGTTCGGAACCATCTGTAAGCAGAAAATGTAAGCGTGGTAGGTATCGTTAAGGCAACCAATACAGTTCATTGTGCGACGAGATGCGCTACTCTAGCGATTCGAGATTTAGCACTCTTGTACCGTAGCCTCACCGAGTTTAGAATTCACCAAGCCGCAGGTCGCCAGCAAGAAACTGAAGAAAATAGGTGATAGTACTTGTCCGTAGGTTGTCCCACAATTAGGGATCTTGCGCTTCACCATCAGATTGCGAGAGTGTGATCTCGTGGCAAAGACGCCAACACAAGGCTGGGCGACCGTACGACTTATTTCTGGGGCTCGGGCTCTTTCGATTCTCGGCGATGAGTTGGCAATCTTTGCTGTGCTACTTCGTGAAAAGCATCTAGGTGGCGGCGCGCTTTCAATCTCCCTCATTATCGCAGCTGGAAGTTTGCCGCTCGTTCTGTTTTCTCCCTTAGCGGGTACGTTCGCAGATCGCATACCCGTACGCCGATTAGCCCCTGTCGTAAATATTCTGCAAGCTATTTTTGCCGCACTTCTGGCCTATAGGGCGCCACTACCTGTCTCACTGCTGATCATATTTCTACTTGGCGTCGGGCAAGCGTTCACCTCGCCGGCTTGGGCAGCCACGCTTCCACAGATCGTCGATAAGGATTTGTTGCCACGAGCGCTATCGCTGATGCAAGCTCTTTACGCGATAGCCGCAATGCTAGGCCCGGCAATTTCGGGACTCATGATCAGCCGGTTCGGATACGTGACCCCAATGATTGCAAATTCCATCTCTTTTCTCGTCATTGCGATGGTTCCGATTTTCCTAGAGTTGCCATCGAAGGGTAGGCAAAAGGGTCCCCGTAGCCGGGGTGATCTATGGGTCGGGTTGCAGTGGGTGCGCCGAGAACCTGTTTTTAGAGCACTCGCCATTCTTTTATTTTCCTTGAATATAACTGCGGGAATATTTAGTGTCGCAGAACTATTTTTTGCATTAGATGCACTTCACGCATCCACCTTTGCTTATGGACTTTGTGCGACTTTTTTTGCCGCTGGAAGTTTGAGTGCCGCTCTGGTGAATGAGCGAAGGAGTGTGCCCGCTCCGCGACTTCCTGCAAACATAGTTGCTGGTTGCTTGATGGCAAGTCTAGGAATTTTGCTTGCTGGATTCTCCTGGCATTGGGGGGTGCTTTTACCTACGGCAGCACTGGGCGGGATTGGCGTTAGCACCCTGAACACGTATGGTTTGGCTCTGATTCTTCAACGTGCGCCTGAAAATAGCCGCGCTCGGGTGGCCGCTGCGGTATTCGCAATATCTTCGGTTGGCCAACTATCGTCTCTGGCCATCGCGAGTGTCGTAGTGTCCGCGATCAATCCCAGAATCGTGATCTTGGCAAGTGGCGCTGCTTGCCTTCTGGTGCTTGCTCGATTTTCACCTGGTGTGCTCAATTCCTCCGAGCCAGCTGGGGGCGTCGAAGTTGAGGAGATGTCAGAAATGGATGTTTCTCGGCCGCCTGAGCCAGAAGAGTGATTTGCTAGCTCGGCTTTCCCGACGCGGTGTCGAGTTACTAATGATTTGTGAATTCGAATGGCAAGAATCACAGAGTTTGCAAGAAGTTCTGTCGGATTCGTGAGTACTCTCAGACGAGACGATGGGAGTCCATGATGACCGCTCCAACGAGAGAATCTCGGCACACAGTTAGGCGTCCACACCACGATGTGGATGATCGCCCATTTATTGTGATCTGGGAATCTACTCAGGCATGCCCGCTTGCTTGCCGCCACTGCCGCGCCGAGGCCCAGCCATTGCGCAATCCGAACGAACTCTCGACTGCTGAAGCTACGACTCTCATGGAACAAGTTGCTTCCTTCGGGAACCCGGCTCCCTTATTTATCATCACTGGCGGCGACCCGTTTAGTCGTCCGGATCTTAACGAACTTGTTCGAGCTGGTGCGGCCGCAGGACTTGGCGTGGCAGTCTCGCCATCAGGCACCCCAACTTTGACTCGCGAAAATTTGGCGGCATTGCATGACTCGGGTGCGCGGGCGATATCTCTCAGTCTTGACGGTTCCACCCCGGAATTACACGATGCCTTCCGAGGCGTCCCAGGCGTTTTTGATCGAACCATTGAAGGTTGGAAATATGCCCGCGAGGTAGGGCTAAAGGTCCAGATAAATACCACCGTCACGCGTACAAATCTTCATGACCTCCCGAACATCGTTCGAATTGTAAATGAGTTAGGCGCCATGACCTGGAGCGCATTCCTATTGGTTCCAGTCGGACGAGGATTAGATCTTGGGCAACTGACTGCCGAAGAGGTCGAAGATGTGCTCAATTTCGTTTATGACGCGGGCACGCTAATTCCGGCAAAGACCACTGAGGGTCATCACTTCCGTCGGGTCATGCTTCAACGCCGCACCCTTGAAGAACTTGGGGTAGATCACGTCAGCGCACTCGGTCTCGGGCCGCTGTATCAGAGGTTGCGAGAAGAACTAGCGCGCGTGACTGACGGTGAGGCGATCCGAGTGCGCCGACCACCGCTAGACATCAATGCCGGTCGCGGATTCGTTTTCATTTCGCATACGGGTGAGGTATTCCCAAGTGGTTTTATGCCGTTAAGTGCGGGCAACGTACGCGATAAATCTTTACCCGAGATTTATCGCACCGACGAACTCCTCACGGGTCTTCGTAATCCGGATTCGCTAGGTGGCAAGTGCGGAGTTTGTGAATATCGATCCTTATGCGGAGGTTCGCGCTCTCGTGCGTTCGGCGTGACAGGGGATGCCTATGCAGCGGAGCCGTGGTGTAGTTATGAGCCGGGCAGTTTCCCATACCCGGTCAATATCGACGGACAGAAGACGCTCTCTTAGAAAACAAGAACCTTGTCGCAACTGGCGGTGTTAATCGTCAGTTCGTCCATGGTGCTTCGTTTGGCGCCTGCCACCAGTTCGGCCTCAGTAATTCCGCGGGCATCCATGCAAGTGCCGCAGACGAGTACCGAGCCGCCTTTATTCAGGATGCTCGTGAGCATGCGCTCAATGTTGTAGTACCCATTTGGGGTCTGTTGGCCGGATTTTGAAGCGCTTGCCGCATCGCCTAACAGAAACACTGTTACTTCGGCGCCGTCGGATTTCACCAGCAAGTTAGTGGCGAGGCGCAACGCGTTGTAGTCGCGCTCGGTTCCATAGGGGGGATCGTTCAGGATAAAAAGGAACTTCATGGTGTTCAACCTATCTACGTTTATCCCTTGGGTCTGTTACTCAGGGAAGTTCTGGGAATGAGTGAAGCCCTCGACAAATTGTCGAGGGCTTCACTCTACGGCGATTTAATGGGGCTAACTATTTCGCGCCTTCTTCGCCCCGAGAATCCAGTAGAGGACGAAGGCGAGGGCGAATCCGACCTCGAAGGTTATGTCGCCAATGCCGGAGTGAGATTTTGCGACGAGCCCGGTGTAGAACTGTTGGTTCGAGAAGAGCCAGATAGAGACGATCACTCCCACTACGAAGGCGATCGGTCCGGCCAAATTCTCGAAATCAGGCTTGAAGAGCAGGTGAGCAACGTTCTGACCTCGGCGTAGAACAGCATCGGCCACTATTACGCCAAGCCATGGCCCAATCCAGTAGGCAATCACCAAGAGGAAGTTCTCATAATTATTCTTGGGATTGTTGATCGCACTTAAGGCCAGAATGAACCCACCAATTCCAAAGACGAGCGCGACAATGGCACGGCGAATGTGGGAGGGGACCTTTATTCCGGTTGCAAGGAAGCTGAGGGAACCTGAATAAATATTTAGGACGTTCGCCGCAATCGAGCCAATAATGATGGCCAACAGAACGAGTTTGGCCAGGATCGTCGGAAAGTGACCGACAAAAGCATCGGTAGGTGAGGCATCCGCAGGAGAGGCAATTGTCATGGAAGCCGCGCCAACGAACTCCAGGATCGTGGTCGAGAGGAAGAGCCCGAGACCAGCGTAAAGGCCGACTTTCTTGGCGTCGGAGTTGCTTGGTAGGTAACGTGCGTAGTCTGCCGCGAATGGATTCCAGCCGGCCGAGTAGCCGTAGATGGTTGCGGTCTCTAGCAAAAATCCACCCATGCCACCACCGTGGCCGCCACCTCCAAGATCAGACTTGGAGAGCGAAACGATGCAGGCGATTCCGAACACCACGGCTAGAACCGGGAAGGCGTAGCGTTCAAAAATCTGAATCAGATTGTGACCAAAGAATGCGATCGCAACCTGGATGAGAACGATTATGAGAAGGGAAATTTTCAAATTCACCTTGAAGAGGGTGTTCAACGCAAAGGCGCCACTAACGCTATTGACGGCGTACCAACCGATGCCCGCAACAAGCGAACCCATCAGTGACGGAATGGCGTTTCCAATCCGGCCAAAGGCTGGGCGTCCGAGGATCATCTGCGGAACGCCGTATCGGGGCCCCCGCATCGAGAGGAACGCATGGCCGGCGGCTCCTAGCGCATTTCCAAGAAGGATTGCGGCTAGCGATTGCATGACGCTTAGGTTGAAGGCTAGAACGCCCAACGCGCCAACAAATACCGTTGCAAATTCAAGATTTGGAGAGGTCCAAGTCCAGAGAAGTTGAATTGGGGAGCCGTGACGGTCTGATTGTGGGATCTCTTCGATTCCACCTGGTTCAACCGTTCCTACTTTGGTCCCGTAATCCCCTTCGCGAAGGACTCCAGTGGTCTCACTCATGTATTCCCTTTCGTAGGCAGGCAAAGGGGGAAGATGTGTGGAACCCTAAAGTGACGGTGAGGCTAAGGCAAGGCCATTTGGACTTTAGACACCGATGTCTTCGTTCCAGATTTCTGGACAGTCTCTGATGAATCCACCCATAACCTCAATGCAGTCGGGATCCTGGACGACTACGAGTTCGACTCCTCGAGATCGCAGTAGGTCTTCGTTGCCCATGAAGTTTAAGTTCTCGCCGATGACCACTCGCGGAATTCCGTAAAGCAGGATTGCCCCGGTGCACATATCGCAGGGCGAAAGCGTCGTGTATAGCGTGGAGCGCTGGTAAACCGAAGCTGGCAGGCGCCCAATGTTTTCAAGACAGTCTGTTTCGCCATGGCGGATGGCGCTTCCCATTTGAACTCGCTTGTTATGTCCAACTCCTAGGAGTTTTCCATCCACAGCTAGTGCTGCCCCTACTGGCACCCCTCCTTCACTGCGTCCCAACTTTGCTTCAGCAAGAGCCGCCGCAAGAAATTCCTGGTCACTCATTTGATTCTCCTCTGGTGTCGATTGGGACATGACGTGGACGTTACTGCTTTCGCGCGATAAGACAAGTTAAGAGCGAATTGAAATCAGAAGTTGCGGCCAAGCATTGGAAAAAGATGGGTGTAGCTCCATCTGACTGACGTCATCCATGGACACCCAGCGGATCTCAAGAGATTCGTGGTTTGCCACATGGGCCGTTAATCCAGGCCGGGCAGTCGCGATAACAGTGTCATAAACCCAATTACCATGATCTTCACGAATCACCTGAGAGACGTCTACCAGATCGGGCTGGATGCCCGCCTCTTCAGCGGCCTCTCTTAGCGCCGCTTCAATGGGGGTCTCTTCTGAGTCTCTGGCTCCGCCTGGCAAGCCCCAGGTTTCTCCGTTGTGACTCGTCGGGGAACGATGTTGAAGGAGAACCGTCTTATCGCGCACTAGGAGCAACCCAGCCGCGCCGTATCGACCCCAATGACGCCGCCCGCAGTCACAATTAACCCAACCATCGCCGTCGCCCTTCACGTCGCGAAGTATCCTCTATCACCGAGTAGATGCCATCCACAGCAAGATTTCGTGCCCATGTCGCGAAATCTAATGAGTTGGTGACCGGCAATATCTTTTAGTTTCAGTGACGTGCGCCTCCACTCTCTTATGCCCCTGATTCTTGCCGTATTGACTTCGTGCTCAGATCTTTCAGGACAAGGCGCACCTGCTCCAATTCCACTACCGGCAAGCAGTCTGCCTGCGAGACTGGTTCCGATTGTCTTGAGCACTCAGCCAAGCACTCTGCTCCTTATCCCAGCGAATATCCCACCGGATGCAGCTACTGCCATTTTCGAATATTTCCGGCTGCTCAACCAGGCCCTGGCAACTGGCCGTACTGCGGAACTTGAAGAGTCTGTCGCCTTCGACTGCCCATGCCTTACTCCCGTTGCTGGTATCAAGGAGATTTATCGCGATGGAATCTTGCTCGGAGCCAAAAATCGAATATTGCGAATGTCATTAGTGGCCATCTCCAGTGAAGGCGCCACTATCCAAGTTCAATCTATGCGGAGTCAGGCCACCCGAGTCACAAATTCAACTGGCGCCCGAGAAGTTTTAGCTGAGCATTCGAACACTACTGATTTCATCTTGGAAAACTTCAGCGGTGTGTGGTTGGTCATGTCCAGCAAGCTGCCCGCGTGAGCCGGCGATGACCAGATTGACGAGGCTCGCTAAGGCGCGAATCGTTGCTGGAACTGGATTTTTAGCGGTTGCTTTCTCGCTGTTTGGGTCCGCGGATTTCGCCCAGGCGCGTGCTTCAACCTCCAGTTGCATTCCCGGTCCTTGCATCGACGTATTCACCGACCCGATTACTGGTGAAATCATCGGAGTCGGAACCGCCGTGTCTCTTGGGACGCCAGGGTCCTCAGGGAAAACTACAAAACGATCAATTTTGAGCAATAGAGCAGTGCCGGTGGCAAAACCGGTCGCCAATCCCATCTGTACGGTAGCGGCCTTGGCCACTTTCACTTGTATTAAGACATTGGATCCAGTTACGCCTAAGACCATCGCTTCGCCAACGCCCTCGATCCCGCCAAGACCCACAACAATCTCCACCGATCAGGTTCGTCAGGCGCTGCCTCTGGCTGCGCCGGCTTATCAACCCAAGGTTGGTGCCGTGGTGAATTTGCCAGTGATTTTTTGGGCCGACATAGCCACTCCGGCCCGGTTTAGTTTCCAAATCATGGGCCAAGTTGTGGCGGTCACGATGAGTGCGGAGTTCCACTGGTCTTGGGGCGATGGCGCTTCCCTAATAACCACAAGTGCTGGCGCTCCATATCCTTCTCAAGCCGTGAATCACACCTACCTTGTTCCCGGTCGTTATCGGGTGGTGCTTACGACTACGTGGAGTGGCTTGGCAACCGTTGCCGGAACTCCGGTTCAAATTGTGGGCCAACCCATCAAAGCTGACAATCAACTCGATATTCTCATTGGTCAGGCTCCAACCAGACTCACACCTACCGACTAATACACACTGCTATTGATCTGGGTGGCGAAAGCTCTCTCTCCCAATCCAGCCTTTGGGTATGTCTACTCCACCGTTTCCCGATGAAGCCCCGCTCAAACTTCACTTACCGGGGGATATTCTCGCGGCCGTACCCTTCATTCTCGGGTTCGAGCCGACTGGCTCCCTGGTTGCCATCTCCTTGAAGGGGTCAAATCAGCGCGTCGGTCTAGTGATGAGGACCGACTACCCGTGCGCTACAGATCTCGATCTATTTGAGCACGCTGCGTTAAATATGGTCACCCACCTACAGCGTGATGAAGCTCAAGCCGTGATTCTCATCGCGTATCCATCAAATTCTGAATCTATTCCCTGTCTCGTCGATGACCAGGCCCTGTCGATCCTAGAAGGCGCAGCACTTACTTCGAATATCGAGGTGCGGGAGGCGTTGATCGTGGCTGATGGCCGCTGGCGATCGACACTGTGCCAGAACCAAGCGTGTTGCCCGCCGCAGGGAACACAAGTTTTGGCGTTGGGCGAATCTCGCGTTGCCGCGGAAGTGGTGATGCGCGGTGGTCCGATGCCGTTTGCTAGCGAAGCCGGTCTGATTTCATCACTCGCGTATCAAGACTCAGTGATCTCTCAATCCTTAGCGAAATCGATTGAGGAACGAGTTAGCGAATTGTTGGGGATGACTTCAACTCATGAAATTCAAGATATTCGTCGGCTCCAAAGAGTACGTCTTGATGAGTGCTTCAATCTCTGGTGTCGTTCCAAGGGCAACTTCCAGTTATTTGCCGGTCAGATTTGTTTGCTTGCCGAGGTGGTGATTGGTGTTCAAGGAATCATGATGCGCGATTATGCGCTAGGTATTCATACTGATCAGAACCTGGGTGAAGCCCTTACCTTCTGGCGTTGGTTGCTGACCATCGCACCCGTTGGCACGATCGCACCCATCGCCTGTCTTGTCGCGGCCACCGCCTATGAATTGGGAGATGGAGCCCTCGCCCAGCGTGCGCTCGATCGGGCATTTATTGATTCTCCCGACTATTCCTTGGCCAATCTCCTTCGACGGGTCTTTACCGCTGGCCTGCCGCCTAAGACTTTTGCCCAAATGCGCAGCGATCTGCACTCGGAAATTTCCGACGAACTCATGGCCGGCTGACTCTTAGGCGGGTGCGAGAGTCAATAATTCTATAACTGCAAGCGGTTCTTGATTAGACAACTCCGGCACCGATTGCGTATCTTCTGATCTAGGTCACGAGTACCAGCGTTTAGCCCCGGCTTGCTGGTCGGCAACCCTCCACCGCGGTGGGGTGCTCCGGGTGAGGACCAGGTCGCTATGGAATTCATGGCGTCAAGCGCGGGAATCGCATCTTGCGAGACCCCAAATACTGGAGGTCTTATGTCGCGAATGTGTAGCAACGCCAAGGTTTAATCCTTGCCTTGCCGATGTCACTAATTTTCATATATGTGCCACAACTGACTCAAAAAGCCGCAAGGCCCTTCACCTAGAACTATCAGCCATCAGAATTCATCAGATAGATAGGAAGAGAATTTCATGTCAACTTGGTCATTTGAGACTCGCCAGATTCATGCCGGACAAACT
The DNA here is from genome assembly GCA_035530875.1 of Candidatus Nanopelagicaceae bacterium. Taxonomy (GTDB): domain Bacteria; phylum Actinomycetota; class Actinomycetes; order Nanopelagicales; family Nanopelagicaceae; genus JANXYY01. The sequence continues at coordinate 3,377 of DATKUB010000038.1, read as the reverse complement.
CCAGATTCCGCCACCGGATCTCGCGCACTACCGCTCTATCAGACAACAGCGTTCCAATTTCGCGATACCAAGCACGCTGCAGATCTTTTCGGTTTAGCCGAACTTGGCAACATTTACACGCGAATCAATAACCCAACACAGGATGCAGTCGAACAGCGCGTGGCTTCCCTTGAAGGCGGAGTTGCCGCACTATTGGTCGCATCAGGATCTGCTGCTACAAGCTTTGCGATTCTCAATGTCGCCGAAGCCGGGGATCACATCGTTTCTAGCCCAAGTCTCTACGGTGGGACCTACAACCTGTTTCACTACACACTGCCCAAATTCGGAATTGAAGTCACTTTCGTCGAAAACCCAGACGACCCGGAGTCTTGGCGAAAAGCTGCTCGCCCAAATACAAAGGCGTTCTTTGGCGAGACCATTGCTAACCCCAAGAACGACATCCTGGACATTGCCGCGGTCTCTAAGGTGGCCCACGAATTGGGCGTTCCGTTAATCGTTGACAACACCGTGGCGACTCCTTACTTGCTCCGTCCGATCGAGCATGGCGCTGATGTAGTTGTCCATTCGGCAACAAAATTCCTCTCAGGCCATGGCAACGCGATTGTCGGCGTGATCGTCGATTCTGGGAATTTTGATTACGCTCAATATCCAGAGCGGTTCAAGAGTTTTAATGAGCCTGATCCGTCCTATCACGGGCTTGTTTACGCAGAAGCGCTCGGTGTGGGCTCCGCATTTGGCGCAAATCTCTCCTACATTTTCAAGGCTCGACTTACCTTGCTGCGCGATATCGGTGCGGCGGTTAGCCCGTTCAACGCCTGGCTGCTGGCGCAGGGGCTCGAGACGCTCAGTCTTCGGATGGATCGTCACGTTGAAAACGCGCAAGCGACGGCGATCTGGCTTGAAAACCAACCTCAGGTCGAAAAAGTTAATTACGCCTCGCTTCCCTCTTCGCCGTGGAACGCGCTCGCGAAGAAATACGTACCCACAGGAAGCGGGTCTGTCGTGTCCTTTGAAATCAAGGGTGGTGTTGAGGCCGGTAAGCGCTTCATCGAAGCGTTAACCCTGTTTAGTCACGTCGCAAATATCGGCGATGTCAGATCGCTCGCCATTCACCCGGCCTCTACTACCCACTCCCAACTCTCAGGTGATGAGCAACTCACCGCTGGCGTGACGCCCGGACTGGTTCGGTTAAGCATCGGCTTGGAGAACATCACGGATATCAAAGCCGATCTTGAGGCTGGATTTACAGTTTCTCAAGGGGCATAGACAATTTCACACCTCAAAATTCCGGTTACCGGGGCTTGGCTTGAAAACCAGGACCCCGGTGATCGGCTTTTCCTTAAAATAGGCGATCTCAGCCTGGAATCAGGGGAAGTGCTCCCCGACGTCACCATTGCCTACCAGACGTGGGGGTCGCTTAACAGCGATCGTAGTAATGCCGTTCTGGTCAATCATGCCCTCACCGGCTGGTCTGATGTGCCTGGTTGGTGGCCCGAGATGGTTGGGCCGGGAAAGCCGCTGGACACTGACCGGTTCTTCATTGTCTGCCCAAACGTGATCGGGGGCTGCCAAGGGTCCACCGGTCCAGCCAGCCTTGCCCAAGACGGAAAGCGCTACGGCTCACGCTTTCCCAGAGTCACCATTAGAGACATGGTGGCCGCAGAGGTGGCATTCTCCGATCGACTTGGGATCGAGCACTATGTGCTGGCGGTCGGCCCCTCGATGGGCGGTATGCGCGCCCTGGAATGGGCCGTTGCCCACCCTGATCGAGTAGGAGCCATCTGCTCAATTGGCTCCAGTGCGGTAGCCACCGGCGACCAGATTGGCACTTCTTCAATTCAAATCAGGGCGATCAAGAACGACCCAAAATTCCGCGGCGGAGACTACTACGACGCTCGCCCAGGTGATGGTCCGCATGAAGGAATGGGTCTAGCCAGGCGGATCGCGCACCTGACTTATCGCTGCGAAACTGAGATGGATGTGCGATTTGGGCGGGATTTGCAGGCCGATGGAAGTGGACGTTTTGCCGTTGAGTCATATCTTGATCACCATGCTCAGAAGCTAGCCGGCCGCTTTGATGCGAATACGTACATTCGCCTGACGGAGGCGATGAGTTCTCATGATATTGGCCGTGGTCGTGGGGGAGTCAGCGCGGCTCTTGGCGGGATTTGCGTGCCGGTAGTAGTAGTGGCGATCGACACGGATCGGCTCTTTCCACCCCGTCTCCAGGCCGAGTTAGCTGAGCTCACCCCGACCGCAGAGCCACCTTTCGTTGTTGTCTCACCTTTTGGGCATGATGGCTTTCTAGTCGAGATCGAGGCGGTTGGCCAGATCATTCGCCACTGCCTCGAGGTTGCCCAGGCAACTGGGGCCAAACGCCAATTTTGACCAAGGGCTCTTGACGGCTGAGAAATTCCTAGATTGGGCTTTTCAGGCGGACAGAGGCCAGATAGGTGCCCCCAAATCAGGCTCAAAATCGCTTCGAGTCGGGATATCCCGCGCAGAAGGATTACAATGTCCGCTGACCCGTCCATTGCCTCGCTCGCTAAATCGAGCGATCTTCTAACGCGTAGAGGAATCACGTGCCTGTTTCGTCTCGTGCTGGAAAACCCGCCACCAAAGCAACCAAAGCCGTGGCCAAGTCGACTCCTGCCAAAGCGGTGAAGAAAGTTGCGCCGGCTAAGCCAGCGAAGAAGGTTGCGCCGGCTAAGCCAGCGAAGAAGGTTGCGCCGGCTAAGCCAGCGAAGAAGGTTGCGCCGGCTAAGCCAGCGAAGAAGGTTGCGCCGGCTAAGCCAGCGAAGAAGGTTGCGCCGGCTAAGGCAGCGAAGAAAGTGGCGCCAACTAAGGCGGCGAAGAAAGTGGCGCCGGCTAAGCCAGCGAAGAAGGCGGCCGTTAAGGGAGCAAAAAACGTCGACGCTAACGCCCTGACTCAGAAGAAGAAAACCGAAGGCGACACTTCCATCGAGGTCGAAGAAATCGACATTGCCGAACTCGAGGATCTTGATATCGAAGCCGTTGTTGCCGGAGCCATCGCCTCTGATGGAGGAACTGGAGAGGAAGTAGTCGCCCCGGATCCCGATGAAGATGGTCCTGAAATTAAGAACCCGGAAGACGACACCGCGGAATTCACGCTCTCGCCTAGCGATGAGGAAGATGCGCCAATCCAGCAAGTCGTGTCTGCAGGCGCAACGGCTGATCCCGTTAAGGACTACCTAAAGCAGATCGGCAAAGTGGCGTTGCTTAACGCCGAAGATGAAGTAAACCTAGCTAAGCGAATTGAAGTTGGCCTTTTTGCCGAAGAGAAATTGAATTCGGATGAAGTCTTGACAGACAAGGGTCGCCGGGAACTTGAATGGCTCGCCCAGGACGGACGTAAT
>DATKUB010000037.1:0-16400 GCA_035530875.1 Candidatus Nanopelagicaceae bacterium | reverse complement strand
GCGCCGCTCACGGGAGGCAAGGCGCCGCTCACGGGAGGCAAGGCGCCGCTCACGGGAGGCAAGGCGCCACTCACGGGAGGCAAGGCGCCGCTCACGGGAAAGCCGAAGGGGCGCCGAGCCAAAGCCCAACGCCCCTTCGGGACACAAATGTTTCTTGGCGGTTTAGCGCTCGAATTCGAACTCGTCCAAGCGAATTGCTTCGCCCGAACCCTGCCCAAAGGACTGGTAGTCATATTCGTCGTAAGCGCCCATCGAGTAGACCGCTGCCTTGGCCTCTTCGGTTGGCTCGACCTTGATGTTCCGGTAACGCGGAAGACCGGTTCCAGCTGGGATGAGCTTTCCAATGATGACGTTCTCCTTGAGTCCAAGAAGCGGATCGCTCTTGGCCTGGAGGGCGGCATCGGTAAGGACTCTGGTCGTCTCCTGGAAGGAAGCAGCCGATAGCCAAGACTCGGTAGCAAGGGATGCCTTGGTGATACCCATCAACTCTGGACGACCAGAAGCTGGAGTTCCACCTGCGGCAACGACTCTGCGATTCTCAACCTCGAAGATCGCCCGATCAATCAGGTCACCTTGAAGAAGATTGGCATCGCCCGACTCGATCACCGAAACGCGCTTAAGCATCTGGCGAACAATTACCTCGATGTGCTTGTCGTGAATGGACACACCTTGTGAGCGGTAGACCTCTTGAACTTCGTCGACCAAGTGCTGTTGAACCGCACGTGGTCCAAGAATTCGGAGGACCTCCTTTGGATCAACGGCACCGACGAGCATCTTCTGCCCGACCTTGACGTGATCGCCTTCGCCAACCAACAGACGCTGACGCTTCGGAACCGGGTAGGCAACCTCTTCGCTGCCATCATCGGGCACGATGATGAGCTTACGAACCTTCTCGGTGTCTTCAATCTTGATCCGACCCGCAGCTTCTGCGATCTGCGCAACACCCTTTGGCTTACGAGCTTCGAAGAGCTCGACAACGCGTGGAAGACCGTGCGTGATGTCATCGCCGGCGACCCCACCAGTGTGGAAAGTACGCATTGTGAGCTGCGTTCCTGGCTCGCCGATTGACTGGGCCGCGATGATTCCGACTGCCTCGCCGACATCAACGCGTTTTCCAGTTGCCAGAGATCGGCCGTAGCAGGCTGCGCAGGTTCCGATCTTGGCATCACATGTGAGCACCGAACGGACGCGAACCTTGTCGACGCCCTTGGCGATGAGCATGTCGATCACAAGGTCACCAAGGTCTGTCCCGGCTGAAACGACAACTTCGCCATCCAGGAGGACGTCTTCGGCCAACGCACGCGAGTAAACCGAAGTCTCTACGTTTTCAAGCTTGGTCAGAACTCCGTCGATGTCCGAAGCGATTGGCATCATCAAGCCGCGCTCACTGCCGCAATCTTCTTCACGAATGATTACGTCCTGTGAAACGTCGACCAGACGCCTGGTCAGGTAGCCCGAGTCCGCCGTACGAAGTGCGGTGTCAGCAAGACCCTTACGGGCACCGTGTGTGGAGATGAAGTACTCAAGAACCGAAAGGCCCTCACGGAAGTTGGACTTGATCGGACGAGGGATAATTTCACCCTTGGGGTTAGCCACCAGACCACGCATACCGGCGATCTGACGAACCTGCATCATGTTTCCGCGAGCACCCGAGTAGACCATCATCCAGACTGGGTTGGTGCGAGGGAAGTTATCTTCCATCTCACGCGCAACTTCGCTGGTTGCCTGAGTCCAGATCTCGATCAGTTCTTGGCGACGTTCGTCGTCTGTGATCAGACCCTTCTCGTACTGGGACTGAACCTTGTCGGCCCGAATCTCGTAACCGTTGAGGATTTCAGCCTTACGTGGCGGAGTGACCACGTCTTCAATGCCAATCGTTACGCCCGCTCGAGTGGCCCAGTAGAAACCGGACTCCTTAAGCGCATCAAGCGTTGCCGCAACAGTCACCTTGGGGTATCGCTCGGCTAGATCATTGACGATCGCGCCCAGTTGCTTTTTGGTGATGTCGTAATCGACGAACGGGTAATCAGCAGGAAGCGCCTCGTTGAACAGCGTCCGGCCAAGCGTTGTTGTCAGCGTGAAGGATTCGCCCGGCAGCCACTCTTCAGGTGCAGACCAGGCTCTCGGCGGCACTGCGCCACCTGGCAGACGAATCTTGATCGAAGCTTGGAGCGAGAGCGAGCCTTGGTCGAAAGCCATTAAAGCTTCAGCGACAGAGGAGAAGGCTCGATCGTCGCCAAGTTGAGCGCCACGCTTTGTGGTGAGGAAGTAAAGACCCAACACCATGTCCTGGGTCGGTGAAGTGATCGGACGACCGTGAGCCGGAGAAAGAATGTTGTTGCTTGAAAGCATCAAGATTCTTGCTTCGGCCTGCGCCTCTGCCGATAGCGGAAGGTGGACAGCCATCTGGTCACCGTCGAAGTCAGCGTTGAACGCTGTACATACGAGCGGGTGGATCTGGATTGCCTTACCTTCAACCAGCTGTGGCTCAAATGCCTGAATACCAAGCCGGTGCAGGGTTGGTGCGCGGTTGAGCATTACCGGGTGTTCGGCAATTACTTCTTCGAGCACATCCCAGACGACCGAACGCGCGCGCTCGACCATCCGCTTTGCCGACTTAATGTTCTGCGCATGGTTCAGGTCAACAAGCCGCTTCATCACGAACGGCTTAAACAGTTCCAGCGCCATTTGCTTGGGGAGACCGCACTGGTGCAATTTTAGTTGTGGACCAACAACGATGACCGAACGTCCCGAGTAGTCAACACGCTTTCCAAGCAGGTTCTGACGGAAGCGACCTTGCTTACCTTTAAGCATGTCGGACAGTGACTTAAGTGGACGGTTGCCCGGCCCGGTCACAGGACGACCTCGTCGACCGTTGTCAAAGAGTGCATCTACTGCTTCTTGCAGCATTCGCTTCTCATTGTTAACGATGATCTCCGGCGCACCGAGATCAAGGAGACGCTTCAACCGGTTGTTGCGGTTGATAACGCGTCGGTAAAGGTCATTCAGATCTGAGGTGGCAAAACGTCCACCATCAAGTTGAACCATCGGACGTAGATCCGGCGGGATAACTGGAACACAGTCAAGAACCATGCCAGAGGGAGTGTTAGTCGTAGTCAAGAAGGATGAGACGACCTTAAGACGCTTAAGTGCCCTGGTCTTCTTCTGTCCTTTTCCGCTGCGAGCGATTTCGCGAAGTCGAAGTGACTCGCCTTCGAGATCGAAGTCCTGGAGACGAGCCTGGATCGCAGCAGCGCCCATTCCGCCTCTGAAGTACATGCCGAACTCATCGCGCATTTCGCGGTAGAGCGTTTCGTCGCCCTCAAGGTCTTGAACCTTCAGGTTTTTGAAGCGAGTCCACACCTCATCGAGGCGGTTCAACTCACGCTGCGAACGATCACGAATCGACTTTAGTTCGCGCTCTGCGCCTTCACGGACCTTGCGGCGAACATCGGCTTTAGCACCTTCGGCCTCAAGCTCGGCCAGATCTGCTTCCAGCTTCTCCTGACGAGTGTTGAGGTCATTGTCGCGCTTCTGTTCGAGCTTTCCACGCTTTAACGCAACCTTGTTCTCAAGTTGCGGAAGATCGTTGTGACGGCCTTCTTCATCTACCCACGTGATCATGTAGGCAGCAAAGTAAATGACCTTCTCTAGATCTTTTGGCGCCAAGTCGAGCAGGTAACCAAGGCGGCTGGGCACACCTTTGAAATACCAAATGTGCGTAACCGGGGCTGCTAATTCGATGTGACCCATCCGCTCACGACGAACAGTGGCACGAGTTACTTCTACACCACAGCGCTCACAGACGATGCCCTTAAATCGGACTCGCTTGTACTTACCGCAAGAGCAAGCCCAGTCGACCGTCGGTCCGAAGATCTTCTCGCAGAAAAGACCTTCCTTCTCCGGCTTCAAGGTTCGGTAGTTGATTGTCTCTGGCTTCTTAACTTCGCCGTGTGACCATGCGCGGATGTTGTCCGCTGTTGCAAGGCCGATGCGCAGTTCATCAAAGAAATTGACGTCAAGCATGATTAGTTAATCCCTTTCCCGTCCGTCAGACTTCTTCGACACTGCTCGGCTCGCGCCGAGAGAGATCGATACCGAGTTCTTCAGCAGCGCGGAAGGCATCTTCATCTGTATCGCGCATCTCAATTGAGACACCGTCAGATGAAAGAACTTCTACGTTGAGGCAGAGTGACTGCATTTCCTTGATGAGCACCTTGAATGATTCAGGTATGCCCGGCTCAGGAATGTTTTCGCCCTTCACGATCGCTTCGTAAACCTTGACTCGACCGTGAACATCGTCGGACTTAATCGTCAGCAACTCCTGCAAGGCGTAGGCGGCCCCATAAGCTTCGAGTGCCCACACCTCCATCTCGCCAAAGCGCTGACCACCGAATTGAGCCTTACCACCAAGCGGCTGTTGAGTGATCATCGAGTAAGGGCCCGTGGAGCGTGCGTGGATCTTGTCGTCGACAAGGTGGAGCAGCTTCAAGATGTAGATGTATCCAACTGAAATCGGCTCCGTGTATGGCTCACCTGAGCGGCCATCAAAGAGGCGGGCTTTGCCCGATTCACCGATTAGCTGAACACCATCGCGGTTAGGTAGCGTCGATGAGAGAAGACCGATGATTTCGTCTTCCTTGGCGCCGTCGAAAACCGGGGTAGCAACATTGCTACCTGGAGCACCTGTACTAGCCCCAATCGAGGCCAGGCTCTTCTTCCAATTCTCGTCGTCGCCCTCGATCTGCCAGCCGGTCTTGGCGACCCAACCTAGGTGAGTTTCAAGAACCTGGCCGACGTTCATACGACCTGGGACACCTAGTGGGTTAAGAATGATGTCCACCGGAGTTCCGTCCTCGAGGAACGGCATATCTTCAACCGGAAGAATCTTGGAAATAACGCCCTTGTTTCCGTGGCGACCGGCCAACTTGTCGCCGTTGCTGATCTTGCGCTTCTGCGCAACATAGACACGGACCAACTGGTTGACTCCTGGCGGGAGTTCGAATCCCTCTTCGGAGTCGAAGACCTTGACGGCGATGACCTTTCCAGATTCGCCGTGTGGCACCTTGAGCGAAGTATCTCTGACCTCACGTGCCTTCTCGCCGAAGATTGCCCGAAGTAGGCGCTCTTCCGGCGTCAGTTCAGTTTCGCCCTTTGGCGTGACCTTTCCGACCAGCACATCGCCGGTTACGACATCGGCGCCGACGCGAATAATTCCGCGATCATCAAGATCGGCCAGAACTTCCTCGTTGACGTTGGGAATGTCGCGAGTGATTTCCTCTGGTCCCAATTTTGTATCGCGGGCATCGACTTCATGCTCTTCAATGTGAATTGAGGAGAGAACGTCATCTTGGATCAGGCGCTGGCTCAAGATGATGGCGTCTTCGTAGTTGTGTCCTTCCCATGGCATGAATGCCACAAGAAGGTTCTTGCCAAGTGCCATCTCGCCATTGTCAGTGCAGGGACCGTCAGCCAGCACTTGGCCAATTTCCAGACGCTGTCCTTCGTTGACGATCACCTTCTGGTTGAAAGAGGTTCCTTGGTTAGAGCGGCGGAACTTCGCCAAGCGGTAGGTCTGGTACGAACCGTCGTCGGCCATCACGATTACGTGATCGGCCGAAACTTCGGTTACGACGCCTGCCTTTTCGGCGATGATCACATCACCGGCATCAACTGCGGCGCGGTATTCCATGCCAGTTCCAACAAGCGGGGATTCACTTCGAAGCAGCGGAACCGACTGACGTTGCATGTTCGAACCCATCAAGGCGCGGTTTGCATCGTCGTGCTCAAGGAAGGGAATCATGGCGGTTGCGACCGAGACCATCTGGCGTGGGGAAACATCCATGAAGTCGACGTCGTCGCCTGGGATGTATTCGACCTCGCCACCCTTGCGTCGAACGAGAACACGTGCCTCGCTAAAGGTGCCGTCTGGATCTAGCGGCGCGTTGGCTTGGGCGATCACAAACTCATCTTCTTCGTCAGCGGTGAGGTAAGAGATTTGATCAGTTACCTTGCCCTTAACGACCTTGCGGTAGGGAGTCTCCACAAATCCAAACGCATTAATTCGAGCAAAAGTCGATAGGGATCCAATCAGACCAATGTTCGGGCCTTCAGGAGTTTCAATCGGGCACATGCGACCGTAGTGAGAAGGGTGAACGTCACGAACCTCGAACCCTGCACGCTCACGCGAAAGTCCACCGGGTCCAAGTGCTGAAAGTCGACGCTTATGAGTCAAACCGGCAAGCGGGTTTGTCTGATCCATGAACTGGCTCAGTTGTGAAGTACCAAAGAACTCCTTGATGCTTGCAACAACCGGGCGAATGTTGATCAGAGTCTGCGGCGTGATCGCTTCAACGTCCTGAGTCGTCATGCGCTCGCGAACGACCCTTTCCATCCGCGATAGGCCAGTGCGAACCTGATTTTGGATCAATTCGCCGACAGTACGTAGGCGACGGTTTCCGAAGTGGTCGATATCGTCGGTCTCAACGCGAACCTGTCCGCGCGGAGTATCCATGACAGTCTCGCCAGCGTGCAACTTCACTAAGTACTTGATGGTGGCGACGATGTCGTCGATCGTTAGAACGCTCTGGCTTAATTCAAGATCTAGCCCAAGCTTCTTGTTGATCTTGTGACGGCCGACCTTGGCCAAGTCATAGCGCTTCTTGTTGAAGTAGAGGTTCTCAAGCAGGTTAAGAGCTGCTTCTTTCGTCGGAGGCTCACCCGGACGCAATTTGCGGTAAATATCAAGGAGCGCCTCGTCCTGCGATGAAGTGTGATCTTTCTCGAGGGTGGCTCGCATTGATTCGTACTCGCCGAACTCTTCAAGAATTCGAGCATCGTCCCACCCAAGGGCCTTAAGGAAGACTGTGATGGACTGCTTACGCTTGCGGTCGATTCGAATCCCGACCAGGTCCTTCTTATCAATTTCAAGTTCGAGCCAGGCTCCGCGGCTCGGAATTAACTTGGTCGTCCACACATCCTTGTCGGCCGACTTATCGACCTCGAAGTAAACACCAGGCGAGCGGACGAGTTGCGATACGACCACTCGCTCGGTGCCGTTGATGACGAATGTGCCACGGTTGGTCATGAGCGGGAAATCGCCCATGAATACCGTCTGGCTCTTGATTTCGCCGGTGACATTGTTGGTGAACTCCGCCGTTAGGAACAGCGGGGCTGCATAAGTAATGTCGCGTTCTTTACAGTCATCAATCGAATACTTCGGTGGCTCGAAGCGGTGATCGCGGAACGACAGGCTCATCGAACCTTGGAAGTCTTCAATCGGGCTGATTTCCTCGAAGATTTCCTCGAGCCCTGACTGAGTGGGAACGTCATGCGATCCGTTGGCAAGCGCATCGGCGACGCGCTTGCGCCAAGCCTCGGTGCCGAGTAGCCAATCGGTGCTTTCAGTTTGCAGAGCCAAGAGATTGGGAACCTCAAGGGGTTCTCGAATCTTGGCGAAAGATAGGCGCTTAGGTGCGGTTGCAGAATGCTTTGAAGTGGAGCGCGAGGCGGCCAAGAGGGGTCCTTCCGGCGGCCCATGAAGGGCCATCGAGATCTGGTCCGGCAAATGCGCAAACTCCACGGCTGGTAACCAACTCACGATGCAAGGTGGCGGCCAGTTTTATCTGAGGGTGCGCAAAGGGCGAGAGTAGTCGATTGCCGGAGAGATTTCCAATCCGAACCGATTTCGACCACTTTCGCCCACTATATGACGGTGGTAGTACGGGTGATGTGCGGCGGGGAGCAACGGCCTCGTTGACCCCCGCCACCATCGTTGAACAGCAGTTGGAATGCGAACAAAATTACTTGACAGACACCTTGGCGCCGGCAGCCTCAAGGGCGGCCTTTGCCTTCTCGGCTGCATCCTTGGTTGCCTTCTCAAGCACCTTAGATGGTGCACTGTCTACCAAGTCTTTTGCTTCTTTCAGGCCGAGGCCCGTGAAGGTACGAACTTCCTTGATGACGGCAATCTTCTGGGCGCCAACTTCTTCAAGAACGACATCGAATTCATCTTGATCTTCGACTTCGGCCGCAGCGGCAGCGGCACCAGCGACGGCTACGGCTACTGGAGCGGCAGCAGTTACGCCGAAGAATTCTTCGAATTCTTTAACGAAGTCAGAGAGTTCAATAAGGGTCAGTTCCTTGAAAGCGTCTAGCAGGTCTGCGTTGCTGAGCTTGGCCATGATTTTTCCTTCTCTTTAGTTGACCCGGGTACACCCGGGATTGGGCTGTGTACGGGCGGGTCAGCCCTGTGATTCTTCGCTGGTTTCGGTTACTTCGGTGACATCTTCGGTGGCGACTGCTTCAGCCTCAGGAGCTGCCTCAGCCTCAGGAGCTGCCTCAACTGCCGGGCCCTCGAGCTTGAGGCGCAGGGCGTCAACGGCACGGACGGCCTGAGCGAATGAAGCCTTGATCGCGCCAGCAACTTTGGAAAGCAGAACCTCACGAGATTCGAGGTCGGCAATTTTGCCAAGTTGAGCTGCATCAATGAATTTTCCGTCGAGGATTCCACCTTTGATGACCAAGTGTGGGTTGGTCTTGGCGAAATCCCGAAGGCTCTTGGCGGCCATTACTGGGTCGCCATTTATGAAGGCGACTGCAGATGGGCCCACAAAGAGTTCCTCGGGAACGGGGACTCCAGCCTCGCGAGCCGCGATCTTGGTGAGAGTGTTCTTCACCACGGAGTACTTATTTTCGTCGCCTAGCGAGCGGCGAAGTTGTTTCATCGCTGCAACGCTGAGACCACGGTATTCGGTTAGGACGGTGGCTTGCGCATTGCGGAAGTCTTCGGTCATTTCCGCGACTGCGGCTGCCTTATCTGGGCGGGCCATCTCTTCCTTTCTTGCAGAATCGAAAACGCCCCAGCGCTGGGCGCACGGGGCGTGAAATCACGCTCGAGCCGGAAGGCTCATCCGTTCACCTGCGCTGGTCGCCCGTCCTGCGGGGCCTTAAGTAACTTTTGGTTACCACCGGCGGTCTTTGGTTTGGGTGTTAGTGGAAGGTTAGGCGGTGGCGGCCCCAATGGTCAAAACGGCCGCCACCGACTCTAAATTGCCTGCTTACTCGGCCACCGTTAGCCGAATGATGTTTGGGTCAACCTGGATGCCAGGGCCCATCGTCGTGGAAATCGTTGCCTTTTTGATGTATCGACCCTTGGATGAGGATGGCTTGGCACGCTGAACTTCTTCCATGGCTGCGGAGTAATTCTCGGCCAACTGGGCTTCTGGGAACGTGGTCTTGCCAATGATGAAGTGCAGGTTCGAGTGCTTATCTACACGAAACTCGATCTTGCCGCCTTTAATGTCCGATACGGCTTTGGTCACGTCGTTGGTGACCGTTCCGGTCTTTGGGTTTGGCATTAAGCCGCGTGGCCCGAGGACCTTACCGAGGCGGCCTACCTTGCCCATCAGATCTGGGGTAGCAACAACGGCGTCGAAATCGAGGCGTCCCTTGAAGACCTCATCGATCAATTCGTCGGAACCGACTATGTCCGCACCAGCTGCGCGAGCCTCTTCGGCTCGTTCGCCACCTGCGAAGACCAGGACCCGAGCGGTCTTACCGGTGCCATGTGGAAGGTTCACGGTGCCGCGCACCATCTGATCGGCCTTACGTGGATCGACACCCAGGCAGAGGGCTACCTCAACTGTGCCTGCGTACTTGGTGGTCGAAGTCTCTCTTGCCAACTTGACCGCTTCTAGCGGGTGGTAAAGGCGATCCGCTTCAATTTTTTCAGCGGCGGCGCGATATGCCTTACTGCGCTTCATTTTTGCTCCTATCGATTCTTTTGGCGGAGTCGTGGTGATGCGGGCCAGCGTGACCCTCCCACGTCTTGTTTAGTTTTTTTCTGCAACGACCTTCAATAACTTTTGAAAGTTTTTGAATTAGTCGGTGACAGTGATACCCATCGAACGGGCAGTACCGGCGATGATCAGACTCGCTGCCTCTAAATCATTGGCGTTGAGGTCTGGCATCTTGGTAGTGGCGATTTCGCGAACCTGAGCAGCGGTAATTGACGCGACCTTGTCCTTGTGCGGAACTGCCGAACCTTTCTCAACGCCTGCGGCCTTGAGAATCAAACGTGAAGCAGGCGGGGTCTTGGTTACGAAAGTAAAGGAACGGTCTTCATAGACCGAGATCTCTACCGGGATAACTTGACCCTTCTGGCTTTCAGTCGCAGCGTTGTACGCCTTGACGAACTCCATAATGTTTACGCCGTGCTGACCAAGAGCAGGTCCAACTGGCGGTGCTGGAGTTGCGGCACCGGCGTTGATCTGCAGCTTGATAATGGCTGCGAGTTTCTTCTTTGGAGGCATTCTGCGGGTCCTTGATTAGTTAGTTCAGAGTTTCTGAACTTGAGTGAACGAGAGTTCGACCGGGGTTTCCCGACCGAAGATTGAGACCAGAACCTTCAGCTTCTGCTGATCGGGCATGATCTCGCTGATTGATGCTGGCAGCGTCGCAAATGGTCCATCCATCACCGTTACTGATTCGCCAACTTCGAAGTCGACAACCCGAACCTCTGGCTTGTCGGACTTCTTCGTCGGTAGCGGAGCGAGAATCTTCTCGACTTCTTCTAACGACAAAGGGCTTGGGGAGTGAGTGTGGCCAACGAAGCCAGTCACCCCTGGGGTATTGCGAACAACTGACCAGGATTCGTCGGTCAATTCCATGCGGACCAGAACATATCCGGGGAAAACGTTCCGCATTACCAACTTACGCTGGCCATTTTTAATCTCGGTGACCTCCTCTTGAGGCACCTCAATCTGGTAAATGTAATCTTCCATGTTCAAAGATTGACGGCGGTTTTCCAGGTTCTGCTTCACGCGATTTTCATAGCCTGCGTAAGAGTGGATGACATACCAGTCACCTGGGGCGACTCGAAGTGCCGTACGGAATTCGGCTAGTGGATCCTCGAGAGGCTCCTCTAGTGCAGCATCGCCTTGGACGATTTCTGGGCTCACCTCTGGCGCAGCCGCACCCGTGCTGAGAGCCGTTTCAAACGAGGAATCCTCGTTCGCCTTGGTAGCCGAACCGGAAGTCTCGTCGACGGTTGAAGAGTCGCCGTCAATGTCAGACATATTGCTCAATTCCCACTTTCAGCCAAAGATCCAGAAAACGAACTTGGTCAGGCCAAGATCGAGTAGCGAAACGATCGCGATGATTGCAGAGACGAAAACCAGTACAACGCTGGTGTAGGTACCCAATTCCTTACGCGTCGGCCAGACAACTTTGCGCAATTCGGAAACTACTTGACGGTAAAAGAGCGCGATGCGGCCAAGGCCTCGGGGGCCTTCTGCCTTCTTGCTGGCTTGTTCGCCAGTAGTACTCATCGTGTTCACCCTTTCCGTTCGTTCAAATACTTCCCGTACAAAGTGCAGGGCAGGAGGGACTTGAACCCCCAACCGCCGGTTTTGGAGACCGGAACTCTACCAATTGAGCTACTGCCCTTCGCCACCCGCGGTTGGTCATGACTAGCCTGACCTGGCCTTTTAGGGCAGGGCGCGCAAAATCATGGCCTTTCGCAAGCGCCAAGGAGCCAAAGTCTACGGCCTTCCATGGCCTTCAAGCGAACCGCCATAAATCTGGCAGGATTACTCACGTGAGCACGCCTACTAAGCGCAATCGAATTTCCCCACGAATCGCCGCGATCTCAGAATCGGCAACGTTGGCGGTCGACGCCAAGGCAAAGGCGCTGAAGGCCGCTGGTCGTCCAGTAATTGGCTTTGGTGCGGGTGAACCGGATTTTCCGACGCCAGACTACATAGTTGAGGCTGCCGCGGCCGCCTGCCACGTGCCAAGCAACCACCGCTACACCCCCGCATCCGGCTTGCCAGAACTCAAGAGTGCGATTGTGGCCAAGACCAAACGCGACTCCGGATATGTAATAACGCCAGAGAACGTGCTCGTGACAAACGGCGGTAAGCAAGCTGTCTACGAAGCGTTCGCCACGGTAATTGGCGTCGGCGACGAGGTGCTACTCCCAACGCCTTACTGGACTACCTACCCGGAATGCATCAAGTTGGCTGGTGGGGTTCCGGTCGAGGTGTTCGCCGACGAATCTCAAGGGTATTTGGTTACCGTTGAACAACTGGAAGCGGCTCGAACTCCAGAGACCAAGGCACTTCTTTTCTGCTCACCATCGAACCCAACTGGTGCGGTCTACCCCAAGGACCAAGTGATCGCGATCGGCAAGTGGGCAGCAGAGCACGAGATTTTTGTGATCACAGATGAGATCTATGAACACTTGGTTTATGACGGCACAACTGCGCATTCCATGCCGGTAGTAGTTCCAGAGATTGCAGACCACTGCATTATTTTGAATGGGGTCGCTAAGACCTATGCCATGACCGGCTGGCGAGTGGGCTGGATGATTGGGCCAAAGGACGTCATCAAGGCCGCAGGAAATCTGCAATCACATCTTTCGAGCAACGTTGCAAATGTTTCGCAGCGCGCCGCAATTGCGGCACTTGAAGGCGACCTATCGGCCGTTGCGAAAATGGGCGAGGCGTTCGACCGTAGACGAAAGAAAATTGTAAGCATGCTTAATGCGATTCCAGGAATCGACTGCCCCACTCCCCTTGGCGCTTTCTATGTCTATCCGTCAGTAAAGGGCGTGTTAGGCAAGGAGATTCGCGGCAAGCGACCGCAATCATCAAGTGAACTCGCCGATCTCATCCTTGATGAAGTTGAAGTAGCTGTAGTTCCCGGCGAAGCCTTCGGCCCGCAGGGATACCTTCGCCTTTCGTATGCCCTGAGTGATGAGGATCTTGTCGAAGGCGTATCCCGAATTGCAGCACTTCTCGCTGAGGCGAAATAACACTCGTCCCCGTGAGCGGCGGCTCCCCTCCCGTGAGCGGTGGCTCGCCTTATAGTGAATTTGGTTCTAACAATGAGGCGGCTTCAATTCTCATAGTTCAAAAGATCTAGCAAGATCGCCCTAGCATGTGCTAGCGTGTGTAAATGTACCTTGAGGGTTACTGAGCACGCCTGTGGGCGTTCGGGCGGCTGTTTATTGCCGGATCAGTGATGACCGTGAGGGCGCTGGTCTAGGGGTCGCACGCCAGGAAGCCGACTGCCGGACCTTGGCGAAACTCCGGGGCTGGGACGTGCTTGAGGTCTTCATCGATAACGACCTTTCGGCGTATTCGGGGAAAGTTCGCCCGGATTACCGCCGTCTCCTTGCTGGGATGAAGGCCCGCGAGTTCGATGCGGTAATCACCTGGCACACAGACCGACTTCATCGTTCGCCTTCAGAGTTGGAAGAGTTCATCACGGTCTGTGACAGTTCAAGTGTTCGGGTTGAAACGGTGCAGGCTGGAAACATTGATCTGTCTACGCCGTCTGGTCGTATGGTTGCCCGCATGCTTGGAAGTACCGCTCGATATGAGAGCGAACACAAATCAGAGCGAATCAAACGCAAAGCCTTAGAGGCAGCCCAATCTGGCAAGCCCTGGGGTGGCAGTGACAGGCCCTTTGGTTTTGAAGATGACCGGATAACGATTCGTGAATCGGAAGCGGTAATCATCCGTGACCTTGCGACAAGGTTTCTAGCAGGAGAGTCCCTTAGTTCCCTTTGCAAGTGGCTGGCAGAAAACAACATCACCACAACCAGAGGCAATCCTTGGAAGATCACCGCAGTAGGCCGGATCTTGGGTGGCGCTAGGTGGAGCGGGCAGAGAGAACACCACGGCGAAATCATCGCTAAAGCGGTTTGGCCTGCAATCATCACACCCGAAGAAACCGCTCGAATACGTGCAATCCTTGACGACCCAGAGCGTCGAACAAACCGTATTGCCAGGAGTTATCTACTAGCCGGGCTGCTTCGGTGTGGAGCATGTAATACAAAGATGGTTGCCCGTCCCACCGCTGATGGGGTGCGCCGATATGTCTGCCCTGGACCGCCGCAAGGAACCGGGTGCGGTCACACGTTCATCAAAGCCGGCACCCTAGAACAGTTCGTCACCGAAGCGGTCCTCTACCGGTTAGACAGCCCGGAATTGGCAGACGCTTTAGCAGGTCGCGTGAATAGTGATGAGAAAGCCGTCGCCGCCCAAGCACAGATGACAAGCGCTAGAGCGAAACTTGTTGAACTCGCTGAAATGTTTGCAGCAGGTGAGATCTCAAGACTTCAACTCTTAGCCGCGCAGAAAGTGTCAGAGAAGAAACTCGCACAGGCCGAGAAGATTCTCGCGGCAACAACTCAGACAACGATCCTTGAAAGTCATGTTGGCAACGCGAAGGAACTTGCCAGCAAATGGGACGGCCTTAACCTGAACCGGCAGAAAGCAATCGTTGCCACACTCCTAGACCACATCAAGATCGGACCCGCAGTCAGAGGCCGGAAAGCATTTGACCCAAGCCGTCTCAAACCGATCTGGCGTCTCTAGCTCCGACCCGCGCCACCTCCGGCGGCCCGCGTTCCGGAGCAAAGAGCGCCACAACCGCTGACAACAACTGTGGGTCACGGGGCGTGTGCCGGGCGCCCTTCCCGTCGATACCAGTCATAGAACCCTGCCCGGCCCGTCAAGGGTCCGCTACGCCGCTTCGCGCCCCTGACAAACCGAACAGGCTCCCGCTTTGGCACCTATGGAGAGGAAGCCCTAGACCGGTCGGAGCCTAGAAGGTTGCCTTTCGGGTCCCGTTATCTCTGTCGAGTTATGTTGCTTATTCAAGTAAAGACGAACGCGGAAGGAGGCTGAATTGTGCCTTGCGCTAGATTTCAAGCCATGAAACCAAGCCATGCAATTCTCGAACTTCGCACATTGCAACTTGAATCTGAGAAGCCCGAACTTCGTCGATCTGGTCCTGAGCACGAACTCTGGAAGGCCTCGGTGATTACAGTTATGAGCAGATCCCTGGGCAATGAATCCGAGATTCTATTCAAGTTCAGGTCTATGAGATACCTACCAAGTAGTTACTACCTGACTCCGGAGGGAGAGGCAGGTGCTGCCAAGTACTTCTCAGACCGTGTTCGGGATGCCGTGGCACTTATAGAAGCCGCAATTTTCGAACTGAATCTTGGCTCTGAAGAAAATGTGGACTCCACCAACTATGACGACGAACTATGGCAGCACATCCAGCACAGCGTGGAGGAGGAGCGCTGGGAACAGGTGGCAAGTGCGGCCGTGATTTTCGTTGAGCACAAGGTACGGCGTTGGGCTGGCGGTTCACTTAGCGATAAAAATGAAAAGTTGGTAGGAAAGGCACTTTTTGCGAAGGCATTCGGCGAAGGTGGACCGCTAGCCCTTGGGAGTCAGCCCAACGAGACGCAAGGCTGGCAAAGCCTGGGCATGGGCTTCGCGGCGGCGCTCGGCAACGTGGATCGCCACAACATCCAGGATCACCGACCTGACCTGAAGCAGTACTCACTCGGAGTTCTGGGATTGGCGAGCCTGTTACTGACTCAGATTCGTTATACCCACCCAGACGCAGTGTCCTAGCGGAACAGACCAGAGCGCTCAACGGTTATTGGCGCGCCCTAGCATGAGATACGCACTCAGTAGTTCCACTGACCCGTATCTCGATTGACAACCTCGGGAAGTTGAGCGAATACCCAGTTGGGCACATCGGTAGCAAGTTCGGGATCTCCCGTGACCAGCACTTCTAGATCAAAGTATCTATGCTTGCCCCTCACAAGGTGGTGGAGCGCGTCGTTGCGCAGGCTGTTGAACTCTCGCAAACGAGCCAAAAGACTGGCGTCTATACCGGCGCGCTCGGCTTCGGTAATCAACTGACCAAATGTTATGCGTTCGTCCGCGTCGAACGTTCTGGCGTGCATTTCATTCAGCCAGGTACGTAGATGCATCTCAATCAAGTACACCGTGCATGCAATTGATTGGAGCCACAGCCTATTTTCATTGGCGAATACCAGCGAGATCTTCAGGATCTCGATATTTTCGTAGGCTATGCCCTCGCTATCATGTCCCATCGTTCGGGCGTTACCGGCCTTCCGAAAATATCCAGGGGGACTAAGCAGAACCAACTCCTTCATCTCGTCATTGGTCAGTCCAGGACCGTCTTCCTCGCTTTTCTTTAGCAAGTCTCTATGTCCCTTTGCCTCCAGTTCAAGGTACCTGGGAGTCTTCCAACTCTCGTCTTCCATGTATTGAGTTTGTCAGGACTTGGTCATTATGTGGCACATTTCAAGGGTTATTGGCACGCCCTAGCGTGTGCCTGCGAACTTGGCTGGGGGCACTTGAGGCTGGGAGCACTTGAGAAATTCATCCTAAAAGCAAAGACAGAGAGTCTGACGACAAATGTGTCATGGCCAGTAAAGTCAACGGGGTATGGATAGCGATATACCAATCAGTAGCGGACGGACTAACCGTGGCCGCCTGCTTCGTCGTGGCGATGCTGTCGTTCGGCCTCTAGGCGAGGATCAAGCGACGGAGAGAGTGTTA
>DATKUB010000036.1:0-2962 GCA_035530875.1 Candidatus Nanopelagicaceae bacterium | reverse complement strand
ACTTCTAGCCGGTCGTTTTCAATGCGCCCGGTGACTACCGAAACCTCCGTAATCCTCCTTTGTCCAGAGGCATCCAGGGTCACCTGCACTACCAAATCAATAGCCGATGCCACGGTTGGTCCGATGAATTTCTGCGATATGTTTTCACCAGCTAGCAAAGGGAGCGTCTGCAATTTAACAATCGCATCTCGCGTCGAATTAGCATGAATCGTGCACATTCCAGGAAGTCCTGAATTTAGCGCGATAAGGAGGTCAAGCGCCTCAGCTTCGCGCACCTCACCAACAACTATTCGTGAGGGCCTCATCCGAAGTGATTCTTTGATGAGACGGCGCAAAGGAATCTGCCCTTCGCCTTGCAGGTTGGCACCCCGAGTCTGCAAGCTAACAACATCTGGGAGATTTGGCTTTAGTTCGAAGACTTCTTCAATCGTGATCACGCGCTCCTTAACCGGAATCGCCGAGACCAAGGCATTGAGCAAGGTAGTTTTGCCTGCTTGTGTACCGCCGCTCACCAAGATATTCAGTCCGGCCAGCACCGAGTTGGTTAGAAGCGTTGCAATTGGGCCAGACATCGCATCTCGCTGGGCTAAATCTTGCAGTGATAGCTTTCGAAGTAGGTGCTTTCGAATGTTGACCGCCCAATGTTCAGGGGTGATTTCAGGGATTGCAACGTGCAAGCGACTTCCATCCGGCAATCTCGCATCGACAAACGGATGCGAAAGATCTAACCGGCGTCCACTCCACATAAGAGCGCGCTCAACAATATTCTTAACCTCCTCACCAGTGAGTAAAAGATTTGTTAGTTCATTTTTCCCTGATCGAGCGATAAAGATTCGCTCAGGGGCATTGATCCAAATTTCCTCTATTTCATTGTTGCTCATGAAGGGGGCCAAAGGCCCAAAGGTGACGGCTAGATCTGCTAGAGACATGGGCTCGAATCTAGAAGTCTTTCATCGGATGGATTTAAAATTGGTGGAGACGGTGGATTAACTCGTTCTCCACAATGAGCCGATAGTGATTTTCCGACTACAGCTTCGCAGTTACCAGGACTTTCCGATCCAGCCTGTTCAAAACCTCCAAGGCGCTCTCGTTGGGCTGGGCAGTGATATGGGCAGACTGGAGAGTCGGTAGCGTCAGACCCTGATTGTTCAAACTTTCTGGGCACCTAGCCTGCCAACGGTTCATCACTCGGTCTACCAACATTGCGGCCACGTTTTCTCTGCCATGGACCAGGACGATAAATTCTCGCTCACCCATCCGCGCCAGCAAGTCCTCAGCGCGAGATGCACGGCTAAGAATTTCGGCAAAATCTAAAACGACAACTTCATATTTTGATTCGGGCTCCTCGTTGAGCGTTATCCCCTCAGGTTGATTGGGAAGTAAAAGTAATCTAATCAGCGAAAACGACTGGCCATTTCTGGCAAATCTGGATACCTCCCGATGGAGTTCGGCATAAAACAATGGCGGTGCCGCTAAATGCGTAAGCGAATCCTTGATCCCATCAAACGAGATCATGAAGGGCGATCCATACTAATCAGGCTGAGCATTGCTATCGTTTCCTCATGAACGCCAATCTTGCCAACAAAGGCAAGCGACGGGCTATCGTGGCAATACTGCTTTCAGGTGAAGCCGCAGCCGTACTAGCCCTAGGTGCATTTCTGGTGGCAAAAAGTCTTATCTCGACCCCCGAGGCGCCATGGGCTCTGGTGGGAGAGGTTGTATTTGCTCTCCTGGCAGGGCTGGGATTATTGCTGTCAGCCCATGGCTTTCGAACCAACCGCAACTACGGAAGATCACCCGCTATCTTGGTAAATCTCATTGCTCTTGGGGTTGCATATTTCCAAATCAGCGCTCATTTTTGGGTCTTGGCGGTTCCAATGAGCTTGGTTGCCGCCGTTACTGTCGGGCTTGCCCTTTCCATCATTCCTGAGGATCCCGCCTGAAAGGATGATTTTTCGCTCTAAGGTGGAGTCGGTAGGCTAGGCGGGCTTCATGATGGTGATCATTGAAAATCTGCAAGAAGGAGAGCACTGGTGTCGGAATCTGAGTCCTATCCACCAATTTCTAACGATTCTGTTTTCGGCGATCAGTTTGGAGCCAACGAATGGCTCGTCAACGAGATGTACGAAAATTACTTGGAGGACCCCTCCTTAGTTGATCCAGCCTGGCAGACATTCTTCGCCGAGTTCAAGGCGGGCTTGCCTACCCCTGAGATTCCGGCCATATCAGTTCTAGGTTCCCCCAGCGTCAAAGTGCCGACGCCTGTGGCTCCTCAGATACTTGTGCCGGCGCCACCGGCAGCTGCACCCGCTCCATCGGCTGGCGCAGATCCCACGACAATTCCACATCAACAAGAGGTAGTGCGCCAGTCGGTATTGACCACCCCTACTCCGGCCGACCCGATCATCAAGCCGGTTCCGGTTTTGATTACGCCGACAGCTGCTGCGGTTGAACCGCTACGCGGCGTAGCCGGACGGGTCGTCCAAAGCATGGAAGCATCCCTCACTGTTCCCACCGCAACTAGCGTCCGCGCCATTCCTGCCAAACTCTTGATCGATAACCGGATCGTTATTAACAATCACCTCAAGCGCGGACGCGGCGGCAAAGTTTCTTTTACCCATTTAATTGCTTATGCCATGATCAAGGCGCTACGGGACATGCCGGAAATGAATTCTTTTTTCACCCAGCTCAACGACAAACCGGCAATCGGCCATCCCGAACACATCAACTTAGGCATCGCAATCGACATGGCCAAGGCCGATGGTTCACGCCAACTCTTGGTCCCCTCGATTAAGGGGTGCGAAAATCTAGATTTCACCCAGTTCTGGGTCGCCTATGAAGACACTGTCCGCAAGGCTCGTAGCGGCACACTCACTGTCGAGGATTTTGCTGGTACAACGGTCTCGTTAACCAACCCCGGCACACTTGGAACTGTTCATTCAGTACCACGATTAGTGGTTGG
>DATKUB010000035.1:0-6918 GCA_035530875.1 Candidatus Nanopelagicaceae bacterium | reverse complement strand
TAGATCCCTCATATTTGGCCAGCTTGGCTTCAACCCGAACGTACCCACTGAAGTCCTCCTTCACGCCCACTTACAACATGGCAATAAACATGGTGGAACGCCTTGGGTATCAGAAGGCGCGGGATTCGCTTGAATCCTCGTTTGCCCAGTTTCAAGCCGACCGGTCCGTTAGCGGTCTGCTCCGACAAGTCAACAAGCACCAAACTGCGATGGAGAGCCATCGCGAATCTATGTCATGCCATCTGGGGGACTTTGCTGGTTATGCCAAGATTCGCCGAGACATTAAGGCACGGGAGCAAGAACTGACCAAAGCGGGCAGTCGATCGCGGAATGCGGCAATAGCCGCCTCGTTAGAGGATATCCATCGCGGCGATGTAATCATGGTTACTTCCGGGCGAAGGAGCGGAGTAGCAGTCGTTCTTGATCCAGGAATCGGAGTCGGTTTTGACGGACTGCGCCCTACTGTTCTCACTGGTGACCGGCGAGTTGTAAGGCTAACCGGGGCGGATTTCTCCGACCCTGCGGTTGCGATAGGTCGACTTCGAATTCCGTCGCATTTCGATCCGCGAAGTCCAAGGTCTCGAAGAGAACTTGCCACTGCTCTATTGGCCTCCGACTTTGTTCATGCAAAGCCCGCAAAGATCAGATCTTCAGCAGCCGATGATGGAACTCTGCTCGAATTGAGGGCTGCGCTTCGACACCATCCCTGCCATTCCTGCAACGAGCGTGAGGATCACGCAAGATGGGCCGAGCGTGCTGATCGACTTACGCGTGAAATCAAGAAACTAAACGAGCAGATTCAAGGCCGCACGCACGTAATCGCCCGAACTTTCGAGCGGATTTGTGGGGTCCTGACTGAACTTGGATACCTGGAGAATTCGAAGGCTACGGACACCGGCCGAACTCTCGGATCAATTTACACCGAACTAGACCTGCTAACCGCTGAATGTATAGCGCAAGATGTTTGGGAAGGACTTACCCCTGCAGAACTCGCCGGAGCAGTTTCGCTCCTCATTCACGAGGCGAGAGGTGAGGACCATCTTGCGGTCAAGACGCCAAGCGGCCGGAGCCAGGATGCAATGGCAGCGATGGTTCAGATCTGGTCGAACCTAACTGCGATTGAACATTCTCACCGCTTATCCGAAGCTCGCGAGCCCGATCCGGGATTCTCGTGGGCAGCATACCGTTGGGCGAGTGGGCATCGCCTGGAGTCGGTACTGCGCGATTCCGATCTAACAGCCGGAGATTTTGTTCGAAATTGCAAGCAGTTAATTGACCTACTAGGTCAAATCGCAACTGTTACTTCTAAACCAGGGATTCAAAAAGCAGCGCTATCAGCCAGAAAATCGATACTTCGCGGAGTTGTCGCAACTGCCTCTGAATCTGTCGCAGAGGCAGTATGACTTCGCTACTCCTTCTTGACACCGCCTCACTCTGGTATCGCGCCTATTACGGAGTGCCTGAAAGCGTCGTATCGAAAGAAGGCCAACCGGTCAATGCCATTCGCGGTGTTTTAGACATGACTGCCCGATTGATAAATCAATATCGGCCAGATCGTATTGTCGCGTGCCTAGATTGCGATTGGCGACCATCGTGGCGAGTTGCACTTTTTCCAGAATACAAAGCAAATCGGCTAAAGAATGACGCAACTGAGGAGATGCCGGACACTCTGGCGCCACAGATCCCGATCCTTCTAGAAACACTTGAGTCTTTTGGGATACCCATGCACGGCGTAGACGACTATGAAGCCGATGACATCATCGCAACGCTTACTCACACCCAAAAAGGGCCAATAACAATCGTAACTGGTGATCGTGACCTGTTCCAGTTGGTCGATGATGTAAGAGATACCACCGTGGCCTACATAGCCCGAGGGGTTTCGCAACACGACTTAGTTAATGAATCGTGGATTGAGAGAAAATACGGAATTCCCAAAAAGTCCTATTCATTTTATGCGATGTTGCGGGGGGATCCATCTGATGGCCTGCCTGGCGTCAGGGGAGTGGGGGAGAAGGGAGCGGCTAATCTCGTAAACCAGTTTCAATCTCTTGATCATCTAATTGCGGCCGCCGAAGATCCTGAGAGTGAACTTTCTCCCTCCGCGCGGAAGAAGGTCCTTGCCTCGCTGGAATATTTGTCGATCGCCCCGACGGTTGTGAATTGCGCCAAGGACGTGCCCCTGGCACAGGTTTCGCTCGCTATTCCTACCCAACCAAAGGACTTAACCCGACTGCGTGAACTTCAGAACCAGTACGCCTTGGGATCAAGCGTCGAGCGACTTCTTGCGGCGCTGTAGTGATGTGGAGCGATAAAGCCAGATTCCGTCGACTGTCTCTATCTATTCTGGCGGGCGGATTGATGAGCGCCGGTTTTGCGCCCTTCTCGCTCTGGATATCGATGCCCATCGGCGTTGGCCTCTGGGTTTATTCTGCACATAGCGCCTTGAACATACGTAGGGCGCTATTCGGCTCATTTGTCACCTCTAGCACGTTCTTCCTTCTGGTTTTGCATTGGTCCTCCACGTATGTGGGTTGGTTTCCGTGGGTACTTCTTTCACTTTTCGAGGCGTCAATTTTGGCGCCGGTCGGAATTGCGATTTGGATTTTTCGGACTAGTCCGAGATTGCCGTTGCTCGTCGGTGGAGCATTTGTCCTTGATGAGGCGGTCAGGTCGAGAGTGCCCTGGGGCGGGTTTGGTTGGGCTAGGTTTGCCTTTGTCGAGCCAAGCTACTTCACCAAGATTGCCAGTCTCGGCGGCGCTCCACTTCTCACATTTTCGATCGCAACTCTCGCTGGTTATCTCGCGTTACTCTGGATTGGATTTTCTTTCCGAACTCTTCTGATCACACTTGCGATAGTGATCATTCCGCTTCTCATCCCTACAAATACTGCCATTTCGAAGGTCAACGTGGCCGCGGTGCAGGGAAATGTGCCGCGACTAGGTCTGGATTTCAACGCGCAACGAGAAGCCGTTCTCCAGGATCATGTGAAGACAACTTTAAATTTCGCGAACAGAATTCGCGGGGGAGAGGCGACAAAACCCGAACTCATAGTTTGGCCAGAGAATGCCTCGGACGTCGACCCGTTACACGACCTAGCTGCCGGGCAATTGATCACTCAAACGACAGACTGGATTGGGGTGCCGATTCTGGTGGGCGGAGTAACTGAGAACCCAGTGCAAAATATTTCCGTGCTCTGGGTACCTCAAATCGGACCGACGTCAATTTACATCAAGCAACACCTGGCACCCTTTGGCGAGTATTTACCGCTTCGCTCCATCGCGGAAGCGCTGGTACCGGCGGCCAAACGGATTGTTGATATGAAACCTGGAACTCATACGGTTACCCATCGAATCGGTCAAATTCGGCTTGGCGACGTTATCTGTTTTGAAATCATTGAGGATGCACTTGTTAGAAAAGCTATTGTTGCGGGCCGAGCAAACCTGGTCGCGGTACAGACGAACAGCGCCACCTTTGGTCGTTCGCCCGAATCCGACCAGCAACTAGCAGTTACCCGAGAAAGAGCGATCGAACACGCACGCAGCATCATTTCTGTATCTACGTCTGGCAAGAGTGCGCTGATCACTCCAGATGGTTCGATTATTCAAGAGAGCGGTTTCTTCAAATCGGCGGTGCTTCAGGCTAACTTGCCAATCACCAATCGACTCACGATCTCTGATCGTCTTGGTTCCTGGCCAGAAGCCTTCTTTGTGACTTTTACCGTTTTGGCACTGCTGCATCGAGTCAGACCAAATTGGAGGCGCGACACATGAATTCCTCCATCTCAGCACTAGTCCTAATTCCCACCTATAACGAAGCAGCCAGCATTTCCGAGGTGATTGGGCGAGTGCTTCAGCAGGAAATAGCCGGTTACGAGTTGGAAATTTTGGTAATCGATGACGGGTCTCCGGATGGCACTGGACAAATCGTCGAGAAATTTGGTTCACCCAAAGTGCATCTACTCCAGCTATCGAAGAAGAATGGCCTAGGTCGGGCCTACCTTGCCGGATTTTCCTGGGGGTTGGATCGGCCCTATGAAGTCTTTATCGAGATGGATGGCGATGGCTCTCATCTCCCTGAGCAATTGAGCCGGCTCCTTTGGCCCATCGCCTTAGGAGCCGATCTCACCATCGGTGCTCGGTGGATCCCCGATGGAAAAGTCGATAATTGGTCGATTCTACGCCAACTACTATCAAGGGCAGGTAATAAGTACGCCAGGTTTGCGTTGGGGTATTCACTACACGATGCGACATCGGGATATCGTGCCTTCACCCGGAAGTGTCTGAACTCCATCGATTTATCCAATGTCGATTCCAATGGATATTGCTTTCAAATAGATCTGGCCTGGCGGGCTTGGCAGCGCAAACTCAAAGTGGTTGAGGTTCCGATTACATTCGTGGAACGTCTAAGCGGGGTTTCGAAAATGTCCAGGCGAATCGTGGTGGAAGCAATCTGGCAGATCACCAAGTGGGGCTTTTGGAGAATTAGTCGACCTAATACTATCCGCCGATAATATACATTATGTTAAGTACATTAAATATGGTTCAATTACTTAGGTTTGAGAGTCCAGTGCGTCAGCAGGCCACCGGTTACTCCCGTCTGACTTGTTATCTCGACTGAGATGAAGAACTCGGGTCGCTGCGCCTTTGAGACTTCATCAATCACTCGCTCATAGGTCTCTGTCCCGCCTTGGAGGGTTGCAAGTGCTCTCATGTCGCCCAGGGCCAACGCCCGGTAGGTGATCTCCCCATTCATGATCAATGGGATGGCTACGTCGAATAGGTGCGAGAACAGGGCCTGAACAACGGCCCCACTAGCAGTCTCTGCCATCGTAAAAATAGCTCCCGCATGCGGCCCGCCGACATGGTTGCGCTGCTCCGGCCGATCTGGCAGGAAGGCCAGCGCGCTCTGATTCTCGACGCTCACCTCCTCGATTGTGATCCCCAAGGTGGCCACTAGCGGGATGGTGTCGCGTGAGTTCTGGTCAATTCGTTCGGTGAGATTCAATCGGATCTCCTCAGTCCTCGTAAGCGCTTATCGGTGGGCAGGCGCAGACCAGGTTGCGATCACCGAAGACGCCATCGATGCGACCTACTAATGGCCAGTACTTGCCCCGCGATGCGAAGGACATGGTCATTTCGCCCGTCGGGAAAGCGGCGTTTTCGCGCGTGTAGGAATGTTGCCATTCGCTGGCGATCTCCCCCGCAGTATGTGGCGCATTGTGCAACGGCGAATCCGCATGGGAGATTTCACCATTTTCAATCTGCCGAATTTCTTCTCGGATGCTGATCATCGCGTCTATGAAGCGATCAAGTTCGCGAAGATCTTCGCTCTCGGTAGGTTCCACCATCAAAGTTCCAGAGACGGGAAACGACATAGTCGGCGCATGAAAGCCGTAATCCATCAGCCGCTTGGCGATGTCATCAACGGTCACGCCGCTAATTTTGGTAACTGGTCGCACGTCGAGAATGCATTCATGGGCTACGTGGCCGGAACGACCGGAGTACAGAACTGGGAAATGTTCGTTGAGACGGGCCGCGATGTAATTGGCCGAAAGCATTGCAATGGCACTAGCGGTTGTCACACCCTCACCGCCCATCAATCTGAGATAGGCCCACGAGATGGGAAGAATGCCGGCGGACCCATATGGCGCAGCGCTGATTGGACCAGGTCCAGTGGCTGGGCCGCATTCCGGATCCATTGGATGATTGGGTAGAAATGGAGCCAAATGCGCACGTGCGGCGACCGGGCCAACGCCGGGGCCACCCCCACCGTGTGGAATGCAGAAAGTCTTGTGCAGATTGAGATGCGATACATCTGCACCGAATTTTCCAGGCTGTGCTATTCCGCCCAACGCGTTTAGATTGGCGCCGTCAAGATATACCTGTCCCCCGGCATCGTGAACACTTGCGCAGATATCGCCGATTGCCTCTTCGAAAACGCCGTGAGTCGAGGGATACGTGATCATCAGTGCCGCGAGATTCTCATAGTGATCGTTGATTTTCTCTTTGAGATCTACGAGATCTACGTTTCCAGCCTCATCGCACTTAACGACGACTACTTTTAGGCCCGCCATTGCCGCGCTGGCAGCATTTGTGCCATGAGCGCTGGATGGAATCAGACAAATATTCCGGTGTCCATCGCCTTTAGATTGGTGGTACGAACGAATCGCAAGAAGGCCAGCGAACTCGCCTTGGCTTCCTGCATTGGGCTGAAGTGATATTGCGTCGTAACCGGTGATGGCTAGGAGCCAAGTAGAGAGTTGAGAAATCAACTCCCTAGAGCCGCGAGTCTGATCGGCAGGAGCGAATGGATGAAGATTGGCAAATTCATTCCAGGTTATTGGCTCCATTTCCGTCGTCGCGTTGAGTTTCATGGTGCAGGAACCGAGTGGAATCATGCTTCGGTCCAGAGCCAAGTCGCGATCGGCCAACGACCGCAAATATCTCAGCATGGCGGTTTCATTTCGGTGTTCATGAAATACCGGATGCATAAGGAACTCATCTGTCCGAAGCAGAGTGGAGGAAAGTTCAAACCCGAGGTTTTCAACCATATTCGAAATGCGTTGTTCGTCGATATCACGTATCCCGAATGATTCTGCGAGTCGTATGAGAACCTCAGGGGTTGTGGTCTCGTCAAATGACACACTAACTCGATGGTCATCCACGCTGCGGATATTTATGCCGGCTTCAAGCGCGGAATCAACCAGAGCCCTGGCCCCGCTTTCACGAGTGAGGGTGACGGTGTCAAAAAAATCTCTATGCGAGACCGAGTACCCAGCTGCTTCACTCAATTGTGCAAAGATTCGCGCGAAGTGATTTACCCGAAGCGCAATTCGGCGTAAACCTTCAGGCCCATGCCAAACAGCATATAAGGCCGCCATATTGGCTAAAAGGACCTGAGCGGTACAGATATTGCTC
>DATKUB010000034.1:0-15520 GCA_035530875.1 Candidatus Nanopelagicaceae bacterium | reverse complement strand
TCTCGATGCTTCATAACTCGATGATGACCAGGCCAAATTCCATCGTCGTTCCAGGTGGAAAGATGGGCCTGGCTATGCAGATCATCTTCACGCCAATGATCTTGAAGTTGATGGATCAGAAAAGAAAGGCATTCTGAGGAGGCAGCAATTGCTCTGAGATGGCAGAATTCTGCCATGGCAGATGAGATTGTTTATTTCGCAACGGGCTGTTTCTGGGGCGCCGAGCGCCGCTTCTGGCAACTGCCTGGCGTCAATTCCACTCGGGTTGGATACCTAGGCGGCGCGCGAGCAAATCCGTCATATGAGCAGGTTTGCTCGGGGGCAACTGGGCATGCCGAATCCGTTGAAGTGGGCTTCGATCCGGCCAGGATCAGTTTCAAGGAGTTGTTGACGCAGTTCTGGACCATGCATGATCCGACAACACTTAATCGTCAAGGAAATGACATCGGCAGCCAATACCGAAGTGCAATCTTCACGACGACTCCTGAGCAGTTTGAACGGGCGCAAGCAAGCGCCGACCTTTATCAACGTGCTCTAACCGCCGAAGGTTGCGGACAGATCACGACCGAGATTCGACCAACAGAGGACAACGCTTCCTCAATTTTCTGGCCAGCTGAGGAGTACCACCAGAGGTATCTAGAGAAAAATCCACTTGGCTATGACTGTCATTCGACAACTGGTGTAGCCTTTCCAAGCGAGGTATCAGCATGAAACTTGAGAACACCCGACCTGACGGCACGCCCTATCCGGTCGAAATCAATGATGCCAAGTTCCGGAGCGAGGTCGACCCGATGACATTTGCAGTTCTTCGGGAGGCGGCGACCGAACCAGCTTTCGTTGGGGAATACACCGACACTGAGACTGTCGGCGTCTACCGTTGTCGCGCCTGCGAGGCAGAACTATTTCGAAGCGATGCCAAGTTTCACTCTGGCTGTGGGTGGCCTTCATTTTATGCGCCGAAAGAATCCGATGCGGTCGTGCTTTTAGAAGACCTATCTGGAGGTCGAGTTAGAACAGAGGTTCGTTGCTCAGCATGCGGCTCTCACCTCGGACATGTTTTTAGAGGAGAGGGTTACCAAACACCAACGGATGAGCGGTGGTGCATAAATTCGGTCTCAATGCTCCTTGAGCCAAGCGGGAACTAAGTGCGAACTACTTTTTGACTTTCACCCTGACTGAAAAAGTCTTCTGATCTGGGGCGCAGAGCAGCGCTTCTCCGCAAGTGACCCTGGTGGCTCGGACAAGAGCGGTTCCAAGATGCTTCGCTTTGTAGTGCACTGTAACTGTTCCGCAACCACTACCTGCATGTCGGCAAGCTACGGGTGCATCTGGGCTTGGAAGAATTGTTTTGACGATCGCATTTCCAGCGACGCGCAACGAGGAAGATCTTCGGAGTGGCTTGACCGTCCAATAAGTAGAGTTAAGTATCAGCGTCAACTTCGATCCAAGTTTAACGTGCACGGTGGAGTGGTTGGACTTTGTGGTGAGTACCTGACCCGTTGCCGCACTACTTGTTGAAGTTCCGCCTGTCAGCACAAGCAGAGCAAGCGCTGCAGTGCCGAATCCTTTCCAAGTTCTCCCATAACGCATGGTCTGCCCTTCAGTGAGAAAGGAGTCATACACAGTGCCGGCTCCGTCGCATTTCCTGAAATAATAGGTGCCCAATCATAGAAATGTCTGGGATAAGTCGTGCGCGCTGCTTACCATTCGCCGCCGGATCCGCATGTGTGCGAGTTAGGATGCCTGAATGGAATCTCCCGCGAACCCGGCGAATCGACCATTAACCGTTCTATTTATGCCTGAGTCTGCATATGGACCCACAAACCAGTGCATTGGCATCGGGGATCTCTTACTTAAACGGGGGCATCGAGTAGTTTTCGCGGCTGAGGCATCATGGAAAGGCAAGTTGTCCGCGCTGGGTTTCGAAGAAGAGCTGGTAGATCTGGCGCCGCCGGCCTCAGCCGATGAAGAGCAGGACGCGGGAAAATTTTGGAAGGACTTTATAAAGGAGACGGCACCAGAGTTTCGCAAGTCGACGAAGGAGCAGCTCGAGTCATTCATTAAGCCGACTTGGCAGGCCCTGATCGATGGCGCGAAGTATTGCCAGCCGCAACTGGTGGAGATTCTGGCAAGAGTAAAACCTGACGTCGTAGTTGAGGACAACGTCTTATGTTTCCCCGCCTTGATGACGTGTGACGCGCCATTCGTACGAATCGTTTCCTGCAACCCGTTGGAAATGAAGGGGGATGGCGTCGCCCCGACATTTTCTGGCCTACCGGCTGCCGATTCAACACAGTGGGCTGGATTCAAGGTGGAGTATGAACGAACACATCGGGATCTGTGGCAAGATTTTAATGCTTGGGTCCTAGAACAAGGTGCGCCATCGCTGCCTGACTTGGAGTTCATTCACGAATCGGAATCAGCCAACCTGTACGTCTTTCCCGAACAGGCAGATTATTCGAACCAGCGGCCGCTCAATTCCACTTGGCATCGGATGGATTCAAGTGTTAGGTCTACTGATTCGAGCTTTGAAATGCCTGCCCTGATTGCGGATCGTCCTTCCGATAGTGGGTTGGTATATCTTTCGCTAGGGTCGCTCGGAAGCGCCGACGTTGAACTCATGCAACGACTGGTAGCCGTGCTGGGCAGGACAAGGCACAGATATATTGTGAGTACGGGGCCACAACATAACGAAATTGAATTGGCGTCAAATATGTACGGGGCCGAATTTTTGCCGCAGACGCGGATTATTCCACTTGTAGACTTGGTAATCACGCACGGTGGAAATAACACAACCACGGAAGCTTTTCATTTTGGGAAGCCAATGATCGTTCTGCCTTTGTTTTGGGATCAATATGACAATGCGCAACGAGTCGATGAACTTGGTTTCGGTGTGCGACTTGATACCTACAACTTCAGTGATGACGAACTGATCGCCGCGGTCGATCGTCTGGTCTCGAACCCTGAAATCAGAAAGCGGATGCATGATGTTGGCACTGTGATCCGCACTCGTGATGGAATTCGCAAGGGAGTAGACGTCATCGAATCGGTGGCCAGAGTCCATGCTAACAAGAGTGAAGTCTGACCTTCTTGTGCAGAAAGAAATGGCTGAACTAGTTGCGGAGGTGTCGCCAGCTTCGCTGATTTCACCCGGGCCGCTCGCCGGGTCGATTGATGGACTGAGTCTGGTAGATCAACTCGATCTCGGTCATGACCGCTGGATCCTAATTCTTCGAGACGGCTCGGGATCAAAGTGGGCTGCGCCAGTGGTGACGTCTGAGAATGCGATTAGGAGAGCTCGACCTGGTGATGGCGTTAGTGAGGCGCTCCTTGATTTTTTGGCAATGGGCGAGGGGGGCTCTTCGGGATTTACTTGGCAATCCTGGAATGTACCAACAGCCATTGGAGAGGCCAGCATTCCGGTTGATCAAACGCATGAATCTGTGGTTGTTGGGCATTTAGCCGTCGTGAAATGGCAGGCGATTCTGTCTTCTTCAAACTCGGCGCCGCTAACTATTCAAGTTTTGAAGGAGAAAAAGTTTGGTCACATGCCTGAGTTGTTCGCCTTGTTGCAATGGCAAGACCTTGATCAATCAGAAACGCTCGCAGTGCTCGTAGCTTCAGTTGTCGCCTACCTACCCGGGAGCCAAGACGGTTGGGAGTGGATGGTCGATGATCTGACCTCGTATGTAGAAGGCAGTTCCACGCTTGCATCGGCTCTTGCCCCACTAACCGCTCTCGGAGAGATAACTGCCGAGTTGCATGTGACTCTTGCTCATGATGGCAATTATGAATTAAATCCTGACTTTTTAAACGCCTGGCTTGTGTCGGCTCTGCAGGACCTGGATTCGGTGCTCGAAGAAATTGACGGCGATGAATTGGTACGAGTCGGTGAATCTCGCGAACAGATATTTGAAGTGCTTAGTTTGGTCGAGCACATATGGGAAACCCCGCTCATCAACATTCATGGAGACCTTCACGTAGGACAATTTCTACGTGGCCCGGGCAGACACGAGTTCGCGGTGATTGATTTTGACGGAAACCCCGTGGCGAGCGAGACGGAGCGATCCGCCGCTGCGCCAGCCGCTAGTGACGTCGCCAGTCTTATGCAATCTATCGATCACGTCGGACGAATCGTTCAACGGAAATTTGGTGGAGTTGGTCACGATTTGATCGAGGATTGGATCGAGCCTGCCAAACAGCGGTTTCTTGAGGCGTATCGGGATCGTCTGGCGGAAAATGAGATGATCGAGTTGCTAGATGAACGTCTTCTCTTCCCATTTAGAGTTCGCCAGGAACTCCGCGAGTTTCTATACGCAGCTAGACATCTTCCTAGTTGGCGATATGTTCCAGATACGGCTCTCGCTGCACTTTTGGATGAACGGTGGCGAGCGTGAATCGAGACTTATTTCTTCTGGACCTCGAATATAAACCGCAGGCGCTAGAGGCCTTGGCCGATTCAATCGAAACTAGCAATCCCTGGGCCAGTTCTGGACTTGCACGGGGCTCGAGGATTCTCTTTCTTGGCATGGGCTCGTCCAATTATGCGGCTCAAGTTTCGGCCGCCCGGTTGCGCAAAGCCGGTATGAATGCTTACGCCGAACTCGCCTCTAGCGATCTTCTTCCGGCAGCTTCCCCCGATCTGATTGTCGTCCCTATCTCGGCTAGCGGCGCTTCATTAGAAACCCTTTCGTCACTTGATCCATATATGGGCATATCACGCATTGTTGCTCTAACAAATAGCGTCGATTCTGCTCTCGTAGGCAAATCAGATGCGGCGATTGATTTAATCGCCGGAATGGAACGTGGCGGAATTGCTTGTCGGACATTTCAGCACACGCTCGCCTTGCTCATGGCACTTGAATCACATCTTTTTGAAAGCGATCGCAGCCTGGTTGTTGATGCAATTCGTAAGTCATCGAGAGCCACGTCGGATGTTCTCGCTCGGAGAGGAGAGTGGCTTGACGAACTTCACTCCGTTCTCTGTGGGGACAGTGGTGGTATTCACGTAGCGGGGCCCGCGCGTAGGTTGAGTTCGGCACAACAGGCGGCGCTGATGTTTCGCGAAGGCCCGCGAATCGGGGCAACAGCATCTGAGACAGGTGAATGGAGCCACGTAGACGTCTATCTCACCAAGAACAGCGACTATCGCATGCTCCTTTTTGCGGGCTCGCCTTGGGAAGCGCAACTATTCGATTGGACTACGCAACGCGGTTGCAAAGTAATTTCGGTGGGCGCAGATTTGCCGGGTGCTCAGGCCGCCATCCGTTTCGCTAACGACCAAGACGAAGACGTGCGCCTGTTGACCGAAGTGATAGTGGCGGAGTTATTGGCCTGGCGAGCCTGGGATTAAAGAGCCCGATTGATCTGATCAATCTCATCAGGTGCCAGTGAGACAACTTTGGTGATTTCTCTGAGCTGCTCCAGGGTGCGTGCACTCGCAATTGGCACACTCACAGACTCTTGAGCGCGTAGCCAAGCCAATGCAATGGCCGGAACTGGCGCTGAGTGAGCACTGGCAAGTTCGTCCAAAAGGGCCAGGACGCGCCAGCCTTGCTCATTTTGGAACATCTCTGTTCCCTGTGCTCGAACCGAATCAACTTTGATTCCAGGACGGTACTTGCCAGAGAGAAAACCGCGAGCTAACCCGTAGAAGGGAATTGCCGATAGTCCTTGAGCCTCGAGCGTTGGGGCCATGTCGGATTCAAATGGCTGGCGCACCAAGATGTTGTACTCGTTCTGTAGAGCCACATAGGAAGCGAAGCCATTTTCTTTGCTAATTTTTAATGCTTCCAAAAGTCTCTCGCCGGAATAGTTTGAGGCGGTGATGTACCTGACCTTACCGCTTCTGATTAAATCATCGAAAGCGCGAAGCGTCTCGTTAAGTGGCGTATCCGGATCATCTTTGTGGGCGTAGTAGAGATCCAAATAATCGGTCTGCAAACGGCGTAGCGAATCTTCGACGGCTGCTCTAATGTTTTCAGCACCAAGTCCTGGCCGCTTTGAGTACATTGCCACCTTTGACGCGATAATCATCTGATCCCGGTTGCCGGTTTCTTTCATCCACTTACCGATGACGGTTTCGCTTTCGCCGCCGGAATTGCCAGCTTTCCACTCCGAGTAGGTATCAGCGGTGTCGACAAAATTCCCGCCAAGCGCTGCGAATTCGGAGAGGATCAGTTTTGAAGTCGGCTCATCGGCAGTCCAGCCGAATACATTCCCCCCGAGGCAGAGTTGGCTGACTTCAAGGTCCGTCTTGGGGATCGTTATGCGTTCGCTCATGGGTTGATTATTTATCAAAACGAAAAACTTTGCCTCCCGAGATGATCAGGTCGTCACTTTGAGATGCAGGCGGCGATGTCTGGGTTAGGAGTGCTTGATGCAGTTGGAGTAGGAGTCCAAGCGCCGCTGGCGGTAAGTCCATCTGTGCTGCTTGGGCTCACTGGGATGGTGGGGCCGAGAAGTACAGGCACTTGTGCGGCCACTTTCCATTGCGTAATAACGGCCGGTAACTGATCAGTCTGTGTGAAGACAACAGAGGCGCCGCCGGCTTGGCCGAACCGGCTGGGAACCGTAAATCCTTGCAATTTGTGCTCGGAGGCGCCGGCAAGGGTTTTTGCGATCGAAGCTGCGTCCTTGAGACCCAGACCATCGTCAATCGTAATACCAGAGCCGGCGGCCTTGATCAGGGCCGGTAGGTAGAGCGGCAGCGAGGCGGACAGGATTCGGTTTGCCACACTAGTGAGAACTTGATGTTGTCGCTGAATTCGCCCAAGATCACTTGCGCTTCCGTCGGATATCCAGACTCCATTTCTTAGAGACTCCGTATGTCTGCTTCGCACATAAGCAAGCGCCTGGACACCGTTCAGATGTTGGCACCCGGCATTGAGTTGAGCCAGGTGTGAATCGGCATCTCGAATCGTTCTCGGCAAATATACATTTACTCCGCCGACTGCATCGATTACGTTTGCAAAAGCTTCGAAATTAACAAAGAGCAGGTGTTGTGGGCGCTCGCCGGTAAGAGCGGCTACTTCATCAACTAAGCGAGTGGCGCCAAATAGGTTGTAGAGTGCATTGATCTTGCATTGGCAGGAGTCAATCCAAGTGTCGCGAGGAATGCTGAGCAGACTCACCGACCCGGTAGATGTATTTACCAATCCCTCCATAAGAAGGTCCGTCAAGCCGTCGCTGCCGCGCGAGGCGATGTCAGGCACGCCAATTTTGGCGCCGGTGGCGGCATCAACACCTCTTGCCCCAACCGAGGCGATGAGCACGGAGATCACCGTCTGAGCCGGTGTTGCACTACTCGCGGTCGGGCTAGAGGTTGATAGGGGAGCTCCAATATGAACGCGCTTCACCTGGTGCCAAGCAATTAATCCGGTTGATAGTGCGCCGACTATGGCCACGAGCACGACTAGCGCAAGGGCGATTGTTCCCACAAGAAAAGGTCGACGTTTACGCAATGGTAGTTTCGATCCGGTTTCGTCCAGCGGGGAAGTGCCGAGAGGAAGGTCAGAGTCGTTCAAGTTCTTCCCCTTGAGTTAGTTCAGGGCCATCTCTTCTGGCGCGTGCTGACAAGGACCGAGCAGAGCAGACAAAACGTAGCAACTCTTGCCTGGAATTAGCCGAGTAGCCACTGAGAACCCAAAGTCTAACGGAACTCTCAAGCCGCAATTGCCGGGTCCCGAAGGGGCGACAATAAGAAATGGGTGCTCACCCGGCTTTACGAATCTCACCGACTAATATCTCTGATAGGTGCATGAGCGTTACTTAAGATGTCAAAGCACTCCGGAGAGGCGTCAATGAAAGGCCAAATAGCCAGCGTTGTTAGGCTCTTCACGGATCGGCGCGTCTGGGTTAGACAGACCCTCGTTACCGCCGCCGCCGCCGCAGTTGCCTGGCAGGTAGGCGATGTGGCTTTCACTGATGGTGGACTCGTGGCGGCGATCGTCGCAACACTCAGCGTTCGAATTTCTCTTCACAAATCCGCTCGGGAAGGATTCGGCCAGATACTGGGAACCGCAATTGGTGCCGGTGTTGCACTTTTGAGCATCCTCCTCCTCCCATTCGGCATCATCACTGTCGCTGCGACCGTAGGTCTTTGTTCCGTTGTGGCTCGTGCTCTACGCCTTGGTGAAGTTGCTTCGATCAACGTCTCCGTCACCGCACTTATCGTTATCGGTCCTGGGATCAGTCAGAACGCAGCTCTCCATCGCATGATCTCTACAGTGATCGGTGCTGGGGTCGCATTTACTTTTTCATACTTCTCACACTCAAGTACGCCAGCGGGGCGAACCATCGATGAGATAGCTTCCCTCGGCGTAAGAGCCGCTGCATTACTTACAGAAATGTCCGAAGGTGTTGCGGTCGGTTTCACTCAAATTGATGCTGGCGGGTGGCTTGGAAAGGCACGTCGGCTGGTTGATGGGATACCAAGCGTAAGAGCGCAGGCGTTGGAAGCTCGTAGTTATTCCAAATGGTTCCCGCTAGCCGAGCGGCAAGAGGCTGAAGAGTTGCTGGCGCGCGGTGTTGCGTTAGAACATACGATCGTTCAGATTCGAACTATTGCCCGCACCTTGTTTGACACGGCCGTGGAAGGCGGTATCCCCACTTCCACGAATCGCCACATCTCAGAAGCACTTTCGGCAGCCAGTTATGCCGTGACTGCCAAAGTTGATGAGTTAATGGACCAAGGGGAAGGTCTCGTTGACACCAGCACCACTGATGATGTGAGAAAAGCAGGCACCGCCCTAGCTGAGACGTTAATGGATGTCGCTGTAAAATCAGACCAGGAGCAACTCGTTCGGAGCATCTCCCTGGTGACCAACATCGACCGGATTGCCGACTCACTCGATCAGAGTTCCCCGGCGCTTAGAGAGATCGTGCCCTCACCGCGCAGATTTGATTTCTCGTCTTCAAGGCGGAAGCCAAAAGTAGTTTCAGCCATCAAGTTGCGGCGAAAAAAGTTCCCACGAAAATCATCGTGACAAAACAGCACCTGCGAGTATTCTCTTGATATGTCAGCAAGCCGCAACACCCTTTCCGAGATCGGCCTTAACTCCGGCAAAAAAGCTCGATTGCACCGCATCCTGTTTCAGAACGGGTTGCGCAACGGCACTGCTCTGTTTCTGCCATACGATCAAGGCCTTGAACACGGGCCACGTGATTTCTTTGCAAACCCCGATGCCAGCGATCCTCGATACATCATCAAACTAGCCTTGGAAGGTGGATTCAACGGTATTGCGATTCAGATTGGCCTGGCTGAAAAATTTTACTGGGAGTATGCCGGAGAGATACCACTCATCCTGAAACTCAACGGCAAGACCGAAATCCCTTCTGATGCCGAGGCGCTCTCTCCGTTGCAGGCGAGCGTGGAAGATGCAATTCGCCTCGGGGCAGATGCAGTGGGTTACACGTTGTATGTTGGATCTCCGGCTCAGGCGGCTGATTTCGCCCAGTACCGCAAAGTTCGCGAAGATGCGCTGCGTTTCGGAATGCCGTTGATCGTATGGGCATATCCACGTGGTGCTGCCGTAGACGCAAAGGGTGGCGCGGATTCCTTCTACGCCGTTGATTATGCGGCCCGGGTTGCTAGTGAACTCGGCGCCGATGTAGTGAAGGTCACTTTCCCACATCCGGAAAAGACGACCAATGTGCGAGCAGAATATGCAACCGAGTTCTCGACGCAAGATGCGATTAGCCATGTGGTCCGGTCGGCCAACAAATCTCTGGTTTTAATTTCCGGCGGCGCCAAATCCGGTGATGACGTTATGTTCGAGCGGGCCCGCGAAGCCATGAACGCAGGAGTGACTGGCTTCATTTTTGGCCGAAATGTCTGGCAGCGCAAGCATGAGGATTCACTTCGCTTTGTTACTCAACTCCGCGAAATACTTTCTTCGTATCCGTAACTTACGACTGTCGATTCTGCTGGTGTTCGAAGACAAGGTGAGTTCTGGCGTGGCTTACCGAGGAATCCGATGTCAGCGAATCAAGAATGAAAGTTCGCAACGACTGAGCATCCGCTACTGCGACGTGAATTAAGAAGTCTTCACCACCAGAGACGTGAAAAGTCTGGATCACTTCTGGGAGTCGCGTTATTCGTTCGGCGAAGCCGAGCACCTGAGATTTCTGATGGGTCCGAAGTTGCAAAGCGACGATCGCCTGCACTGGGCGACCAAGAGATGCGGGGTTCACATCGATCGTGAAGTTGGTTATTACCTTCTGGTCGACCAACGCTTTAGTGCGCGCCAATGCCGTTGATGGCGCCACCCCAACTTTGGCCGCCAGTGCATTGTTTGCAATTCGAGCATCAGTGCTGAGTTCCCGCAGGATTGCTCGGTCGGTCTCGTCCATCTCTTCACTTTCTTCGGTTAATCGAGCTTTAGGCTCTTGATTTCTGAATAATAAGTCAGTTATGAGCCAATTAGCCCCCAGAAATTCGACAATGCCCTAAAAAACAGAATATATATTGATAATTGGCCCATGAAACCTGCATCTATTGAAGATTTTGAGACCATGGCGGTTCACGCGGGCCGCTCTGGCCTGACTCAACTCGGCGTTCATGCGCTACCGATCGATCTGTCCACTACATCGCCGTTAGCCGACATTATCGAAGGCGGAAACTCCTACGAAACCCTGGCCTCTGGCCATTCCCTTGGCGAGGGCGATTCCAGCGTGTACCGGCGTCTGTGGAATCCGACGGTGGCCCGTTTCGAATCGGCCATAACCGAACTTGAAACTTGGGCGTTTCGCGCGCGCGGCGCAGAGGCCGATGACATCGAGACCATTGCGTTTGCCTCCGGGATGGCGGCCATTTCGGCGCTTCTGCTCAGCCGAGTCGGCCTCGGGCTCAATCATGTGGTCGCCGTCCGGCCTCTCTATGGCGGTACCGATCACCTCCTAGCATCTGGTCTTTTAGGAACTCAGGTTGATTTTGTCCAAGCCAGCGGCGTTGCAAGCGCCATCGGTAAAAACACTGGGTTGGTGATTATCGAATCGCCGGCCAATCCGAGTCTTGATTTGGTTGACATCAGGCAAATAGTTGCCGCCGCGGGCACCGTCCCGGTGATGGTTGACAACACTTTTGCGACGCCCGTTCTTCAACAGCCGCTTGATCTTGGCGTCACTTTCTCCGTGCATAGTGCTACGAAATATTTGGGTGGTCACGGAGATGCCATGGGCGGAACCATCACCACTACTTCAGAAAATGCTGCGCACCTTCGACAAGTTCGGGCGATTACTGGCGGCTTGCTTGATCCGCTAACGGCCTACCTGCTTCACCGCGGAATACCAACGTTGTCAATGCGCGTACGCGCACAAGAGCAGACCGCCATTGCCTTGGCCAATTGGTTTCAAGGGCGGCCGGAGGTTGAGCGAACTTTCTATCCAGGTTTACCTGAGTGCGATCCAACCGGGTTGGTAGCAAGTCAGATGTACGGGTCTGGTGCAATGGTCTCCATTGATTTGGCTGGCGGCTTCGATGCGGCTGAGGCTTTCTGTAAAGGATTAAATCTCATTACGCATGCAGTGTCCCTTGGTGGCGTCGACTCGTTGATTCAGCACCCGGCCGCTCTCACTCACCGACTCGTGCCTTCGGACGCGAAGCCGAGCCAGGGTTTGTTGCGCGTTTCCGTGGGTCTGGAATCATTCGCTGATCTAGTTTTAGATCTCGAGAGTGGCTTTGGCCGGATCAAAGAGTGAGGCAAGCCGCCGCTCGCGGGAGCGGAGCCGCCGCTCGGCGAAATGGGACCGGAACAGAGTGCGCCGTCAGGGACTCGAACCCCGAACCCGCTGATTAAGAGTCAGCTGCTCTGCCTATTGAGCTAACGGCGCATCACGGAGTGCGATTGCACCACGCGAGACAGAACCTTATCGCACCCTATGAAGGCTGTTGCGCAGACCAGAGGGTCCAGATGCCGGTTCGAACCGAGCGAGGCTGGCGAAGGACCGTGATGATCTGGAAGGCGACGTCATCGGGCCGTAAATATGTGTCAAGAACCGGCGAGCCTTGGCTCCGTCCTGCTCCCATTGCAAACTCGGTCGCGGTGCCTGCGGGACAAATTAAGGTGGTGCGGATTCCATGCGGCTGAAGTTCGCGGTCAAGTCCACCAGCAAAGCCTACTTGGGCATGTTTGGTGCCAGCATAGATGGACTCGTCGGCCCCGCCGCGGAAACCAGCGACGCTGCTGACAATGACGACATCCCCATACTTCTGGGCAATTAGATGTGGCACAACGGCGCGAACAGCGTGAACGGTACCCTCGTAATTGGTTCGCATCATCTCGGTGACTTCATCATCAGACCATTCGAGGACGGAACCGTACTTGCCAACTCCTGCATTTGGTACAACGGCGTCGATTCGACCCCACTTGGCGACGGCCATCGAAGCCAATTCACGCATTACTCCTGGTTCGGCGGTGTCGCCCGCAACGTAGATGGCGTTATCTGAGCCAAGTTCGCTAGTCAGAGTTTGAAGGCGTTGCTCGTTCCTGGCATTGAGGGCGACCCTTGCGCCCAGTTCAACCAGTTGACGCGCGGTGGCTTCGCCAATTCCCGTCGTCGCACCGGTGATAAGGACTACTTCTTCGGATAAGTCGCGCAAATGGTAGGTCATATGTAAAGACTAGTTGTGGACTAATGCTCGGCGAGGTCGTAGCGCTCGTAGGAGGCTCTGATTTCCTTTTCCGCTTCAACCCGCCCAACCCACGTTGCGCCCTCAACACTTTTCCCCGGCTCCAAATCCTTGTAGACCTCGAAGAAGTGTTGAATTTCGAGGCGATCAAATTCGGCCACATGGTGGATGTCGCGTAAATGCTCTTTCCGTACGTCTCCAGCTGGCACGCAGAGCAGTTTGTCGTCGCCGCCGGCTTCATCGGTCATGCGAAACATCCCGATCACTCGGCATCGGACAATGCAACCGGGGAAAGTCGGCTCATCGAGCATTACGAGAGCGTCAATTGGGTCTCCATCCAGCGCCAGCGTCTCTTCGATAAAGCCGTAGTCAAGTGGGTATCGGGTCGAGGTGAAGAGCATCCGATCGAGGCGGATTCGGCCAGTTTTATGATCAACCTCGTACTTGTTGCGACTGCCGGCGGGGATCTCGACCACTACATCGAAGGTCATCTGTTCCATGTCGGCATTGTCCACCCACCGTGTGGGATTAGCAGCATCTGAACGTGCCTCGTCCGGGAACCAGGTAAGTGGCTACGTCAGTTCCGCGGGTGATCTGCGACACAGGGGGAGAGTTGACCGTTATCTAAATGTGACAGTGACCCAGCTGTTCACCATACTTACCCCAAGCTACGGAGCTGAGGAGACACAAGCCGTGACCAAATATGTCTACGACTTCACCGAGGGCGATCGCTCGATGGCTGACCTCCTTGGAGGGAAGGGCGCCAATCTGGCCGAGATGACTCGTCTTGGGCTGCCGGTGCCGCCTGGTTTCACCATCACGACCGAAGCCTGTCGTGACTTTATGGAGCAGGGTCGGGAGCCCGCCGGCCTTGGCCCGCAGGTTGGTACCGCGTTGGCCGCAACCGAATCAAGATCTCGGAGTCGCTTTGGTGATCCTGAAAACCCTTTATTGGTATCGGTCCGCTCCGGCGCTCGTTTTTCAATGCCCGGCATGATGGAGACCGTTTTAAATATTGGGCTTAACGACGAAACGCTGCCGGGCTTGATCAAAGCAACCGGAGACGAACGATTCGCTTGGGATTCTTACCGCCGCTTAATTCAGATGTTCGGCAGGACTGTTCTTGCCATCAACGGCGAGAAGTTTGAACACATACTTGATTCGGCAAAAGAAATCGCTGGTGTTAAGTCAGACGCAGAATTAGGCGTGGAGCAGTTGCAGCTCCTTGTTAAAAGTTACAAGGAAGTCGTAAAGAACGAAACCGGATCAGAGTTCCCGCAAGGCGTATTCGCACAACTTGATCTCGCCATTCGAGCCGTCTTTCACTCCTGGAACACCGATCGAGCGAAGATCTACCGCCGACAAGAGCGGATCGCTGACGATCTTGGAACTGCCGTAAATATTTGCACAATGGTT
The DNA here is from genome assembly GCA_035530875.1 of Candidatus Nanopelagicaceae bacterium. Lineage (GTDB taxonomy): Bacteria > Actinomycetota > Actinomycetes > Nanopelagicales > Nanopelagicaceae > JANXYY01. Next base: position 1,473 of record DATKUB010000034.1, on the reverse strand, counting down.
TTTGGCAACCGTGGGGCCGATTCGGGAACTGGTGTTGCATTCACTCGCGACCCTGCAACGGGGGCAACTGGTGCCTATGGCGACTGGTTGCCAGATGCCCAGGGTGAAGATGTCGTCGCCGGGATTCGTAATACCTACAACCTTGATGATCTTCACGAGTTGATGCCAAAGGTTCATGCCGACCTAATGCGCACCATGGACATTCTCGAATCTCATTACAAGGATCTCTGCGACATTGAGTTCACCATTGAAAATGGGACACTCTGGATGCTTCAGACCAGGGTTGGCAAACGAACGGCCGCCGCCGCATTCCGCATTGCAGTGCAGTTGGTTGACGAAGGCTTGATCAATTTAGACGAAGCGCTGGAGCGCGTTACTGGCGATCAACTAAGCATGTTGATGTTCCCGCGCTTTGACTCCAATGCCAAGCGGGACCTGATTGCAAAGGGCATTGCAGCATCCCCAGGGGCCGCTGTTGGCGTTATAGCCTTTACTTCTGCAGAGGCGATCGACTACGCGAAGACCGGCACGCCTTGCATCTTGGTTCGTCGGGAGACTAATCCTGATGACCTTTCGGGCATGATCGCCAGCGCAGGAGTTCTAACCAGTCGCGGCGGCAAGACCTCACATGCGGCAGTGGTAGCGCGCGGAATGGGCAAGACCGCGGTCTGTGGTGCGGATGCGCTCACGGTAGATGTTGAGAATGGCTTCATCACGACCAGTGATGGACGTCGAATTGGCCGTGGCGAAGTAATAAGCATCGATGGAACAACTGGCGACGTCTTTGCCGGCGAGGTTCCGGTTTCACCGTCGCCAATAAGCCGCTACTTCGATGGTGAAATTAAAAGGGACGATCCGGAATTTGATGATCTCGTGGAAGCAGTTGACCGCCTCGTTAGCCATGCCGACAAGGTGCGGAAGATGTCGGTTCTGGCAAATGCGGATACCGGCGAGGACGCGGCCAGGGCAAGAAGGATGGGCGCCCGCGGAATTGGTTTGGCTCGCACGGAACACATGTTTCTTGGCGAACGAAGACTGCTGGTCGAACGCTTGATTCTCAGTCAAACACAAGAGCAGCGCGATGCCGTGTTCGCCGAACTTTTGCCGCAGCAGATCGCCGACTTCGAATCTCTGCTCGAAGAGATGGATGGCTTTCCGGTCATTATTCGTTTGATCGATCCGCCACTTCACGAGTTCTTGCCTGATATAACCGAATTGGCAGTGAGGGTGGCGTTAGCCAAAGAGCGTGACCAAGTGATTCAGTATGACGTCGACTTGCTCGCTTCTGTTGAACATCATCACGAGCAGAATCCGATGCTTGGCATGCGCGGTGTTCGTCTTGGGCTCGAATTTCCTGGACTCTTTGAAACTCAGATTCGCGCCGTGGGCATCGCGATGGTGAACCTACTTAAGTTGGGTAAGAACCCAATGCCCGAAATCATGGTTCCGCTTGTTGCAACCGTCGCCGAGTTG
>DATKUB010000033.1:0-20234 GCA_035530875.1 Candidatus Nanopelagicaceae bacterium | reverse complement strand
TATTGGGTGTTAGTGCTCCAGAGCGGATGTGACGATGATGAAAATGTCCAGCGATTTAAGCACAAAGATCTGGCCGCACGGTGCCTATCGCGACAGTAATGGCACCGTTCGAATTGGCGGAATCCCTTCAACTGAACTGGTTAAGGAATTTGGATCTCCCGTATTTGTTCTTGATGAGAACGATTTTCGGATGCGAGCACATAATTGGCGCACGGCATTTGAAGATGTCTTTGGGGCCGACAAGATCTCCATTTTCTATGCGGGAAAAGCCTTCATTTCGATGAGTGTTGCCAAGTGGGTATTGGAAGAAGGATTGGGTCTTGACGTCTGCACCGGCGGCGAATTTGCGATTGCTGCTGCGGCCAATTTTCCACCCAACCAGATCACCTATCACGGCAACAACAAGTCGGAGGATGAGATTCAAGATGCAGTAGCGGCCGGAGTCGGGCTAATTGCAATCGACTCATTTTATGAACTCGAGCGGGTAGCGCAGGCAGCTTTAGCCGCTGACATCGTTCAGAAGGTGCTGCTTAGGGTCACCCCTGGCGTTGAGGCTCACACACACGAATTCATTGCAACGGCTCACGAGGACGTGAAGTTCGGATTTTCAATCAATACCGGTGCCGCAGCGGAGGCAGTGCGATTGGCTCTTGCGTCGCCACACCTAGAACTTCAAGGTCTTCATTCCCACATTGGCTCACAAATTTTTGACACCGAAGGATTCGAGGTCGCGGCTCACCGGGTCATTGGATTGCTAGCCGCGATACGTGATGAGCACGGCGTTGAATTGGAGTCGTTAGACCTGGGTGGTGGATACGGCATCGCCTATACGGAACAAGACGATCCGCTATCACCTGAGGCAATAGCGCAGAGTTTGTTCGAAATTGTTAAGCGCGAATGCGACATGAACGAATTAATGATTCCGCATGTATCTATCGAGCCCGGCCGCGCGATTGCTGGACCAAGCACCGTTACTCTCTACACAGTTGGGACGGTGAAGACCGTGGAGATCGACAGCGGCAAAAGCCGAACCTATATATCTGTAGATGGTGGTATGAGCGACAACATTAGAACTGCTCTTTACGATGCCGACTACACAGCCGTTCTGGCTAATCGCTTATCAGATACTTCGCTCATCAACTCGATTGTTGTCGGCAAGCACTGTGAATCTGGCGATATCATCGTTCGTGAAGTGATGCTACCTGGAGATATGGAACCAGGTGACCTTATTGCAACCCCAGCTACTGGTGCCTATGGCCGTAGCATGGCAAGCAACTACAACCATGTTCTGAAGCCTCCGGTTGTCGCAATCCGTGATGGCCAAGCGCGCGTGATGATTAGAAGAGAGACGCAAGAAGATCTCATGCGTCTTGAAGAAACGGAGGGTTGATTCCGATGTCTGGTCGCACGCTGAAAGTGGGCATGCTCGGCTGTGGCAACGTCGGTTCTGGCGTCGCGCAACTACTCTCCGAACATGCGGAGGATCTTGCGGCTCGAGTTGGTGCTCGCTTGGAACTTGCCGCCGTCGGCGTTCGTGATCTCAATAAAACGCGCGAAAATGTCGACCCTGAAATCATCACTGACGATTTAGAAGTGTTGGTACGACGACCTGACATCGACCTCATTGTTGAAGTCATGGGCGGAATTGAACCGGCTCGTTCGCTGCTCCTTACCGCCATGGCAAATGGAAAATCAATTGTCACTGCTAACAAAGCTCTCCTTGCTGAAGATGGCATCACTCTTTATGAAGCCGCAGAAAAGCACCAGGTCGACCTTTACTACGAAGCCGCGGTTGCCGGTGCCATTCCGTTGCTTCGCCCAATACGCGAGTCGATGGCTGGCGACCAAATAGAGCGTGTGCTGGGAATCGTGAATGGAACCACGAACTACATTCTGACCCGAATGGACGAAGCGGGAGTGTCCTTCGCAGATGCGCTTAAGGAAGCGACGGAACTTGGTTATGCCGAGACGGATCCGACCGCGGATATCGAAGGCTTCGATGCGGCGGCCAAAGCTGCCATTTTGGCCGGTTTAGCCTTTCACTCTCGAGTCACCGCGTTAGATGTGTACCGCGAAGGAATTTCGCAAATCACCACCGAAGACATCGCTAGTGCAAAAGCGATGGGTCACGTGATCAAGTTGCTCGCTATCGCCGAACTCACTAGCGATGACCATGTTTCAGTTCGGGTTCACCCGGCGCTATTGCCACGTAATCATCCGTTAGCTGCAGTACGTGAAGCGTTTAATGCAGTGTTCGTGGAAGCGCGAGCCGCTGGCGAGCTGATGTTTTATGGGCGCGGTGCTGGTGGAATTCCGACGGCTAGCGCGGTTCTTGGCGATCTCGTAGCTGTCGCGCGTCATCGAGTATTTGGGGGTCTCGGCTCTCGCGAATCCGACTACGCGGCCAGAGAAATCGCCTTAATCGGAGAAGCGACAACCAGGTATCACATTCGTTTAGATGTTGCAGATCGCCCAGGTGTGCTGGCCGCGGTGGCGCAAGCTTTTGCTCACAATGAAGTCTCGATTCAGACAGTTCGCCAGGGCGGTCATGGCGATGACGCCGAATTGGTGGTCGTAACGCACTCGGGCGTGGAGTCTGCGCTGGCCGCCACTGTCTCCCAACTTCGCGCCATGGATATTGTTCGAAACATTGCCAGCGTAATTCGAGTGGAAGGCGGCAGTCGCGAATGAGTACGAAGCACGGGGCGCATCAATGGCGCGGAGTAATCAACGAATATCGTGATTGGCTCCCAATTAGCGCCACGACTCCGATCATCACGCTTCGGGAAGGGGGAACCCCGCTGGTTCAAGCGTCCTACCTATCCGAATTACTTGACAACGAGATTTGGTTGAAAGTCGAGGGGGCAAACCCAACTGGTTCCTTCAAAGATCGTGGAATGACAATGGCGATTAGCAAGGCCGCAGAAACCGGAGCTAAGGCAGTAATCTGCGCCTCAACTGGCAACACCAGCGCGAGTGCAGCTGCGTACGCCACAAAAGCCGGAATGGTCAGTGCAGTGTTAGTCCCGCAAGGAAAGATCGCCATGGGAAAAATGGCGCAGGCTGTTGTTCACGGCGCAACAATTTTGCAGATAGAAGGCAATTTCGATGACTGTCTCAATCTGGCCAGAGACCTCGCCTGGGAATATCCGGTTGAACTAGTCAATTCAGTTAACCCATATCGCATTGAGGGCCAGAAAACCGCTGCATTCGAGGTCGTTGATTTTCTTGGACGTGCCCCCGACATGCACGTGCTGCCAGTTGGTAATGCTGGCAACATCACGGCCTACTGGAAGGGCTACGTAGAATACGCAGATGCGGGGATGGCGAATTCAAAACCGGCAATGTGGGGCTTTCAGGCCGAAGGAGCTGCTCCGATTGTCCGGGGTGAGATAGTGGAAAATCCAGAAACGATTGCTACTGCCATTCGAATAGGGAACCCGGCATCTTGGAAACAGGCAGTTGCTGCTCGTGATGAATCGGGCGGCCTGATCGACATGGTCAGCGATGAACAAATTCTTTCCGCCTACCGACTTCTCGCCGGCAAAGAGGGCGTTTTCGTCGAGCCAGCAAGTGCGGCTGGTGTGGCCGGGTTGCTGCAAGCTAAAGAGCGCGGGTTGCTTTCATCGAGACAAACCATCGTCATTACGGTGACGGGCAATGGGCTCAAGGACGTGCACTGGGCTCTTGAAGGTCAAGCGGAGAGTGCGCTTAAGGTCATACCGGTAGATGTTCTTGCCGCCGCTGAGGCACTTGAGCTCGCATGAGTATGTCTCGCCCCTCCTTTAGGGCAGCTCCAGCCAAGGTTCAGGTGTCGGCATCTAGTGCAAATCTAGGCCCCGGCTTTGACGCCCTCGGCCTCGCTCTTGAGATGTTTGACGTTCTAGCCGCGCAAGTCGCCGACGAGAAATGTCTAGAGGTCGATATCGCCGGCGAAGGCAGCGAAGAGCTACGCCGTGACGGGAAGAACTTGGTAGTTAAGTCAATGAACATCGCCTTTGACCACATGGGTGGGCGGCCTCGAGGGTTGCGTCTAAGTTGTGCAAACTCCATTCCCCACTCTCGTGGGCTTGGCTCGTCATCGGCCGCGATCGTCGGTGGGATGGCCCTAGCTAGAGCGCTCGTCCTGGGGGGACAAGAACGTTTGCCCGACGAGAAATTGCTGCAACTCGCTACCGAGATAGAGGGGCACCCAGACAATGTTGCGGCTGCACTTTACGGTGGCGCCACTATTGCATGGAGTAGCGAAGAAGGCGCGCGAGCCGTGAAGATTTCACCACATCCGGATTTGAGCGCAACCGCATTCGTGCCAATGAGTGGAATCTCAACCACCAAGGCTCGCCGCCTACTTCCTGAAATGGTTCCGCACGCTGACGCCGCGCGCAATGTCGGTCGAGCAGCACTGCTTGTCGAGGCGATTGAACACCATCCAGAGTTCCTTTTTGACGCCACCGAAGATTCTTTGCATCAGCAGTATCGGCGGGAGGCGATGCCTCGCTCAATCTCATTAGTTGCCAAATTGCGATCATCTGGGTTTGCGGCTTTCGTATCGGGTGCGGGACCGACGGTTCTAGTGCTGCATACCAGTGGGGACAATCAGAATTTCACAGACTTCTCAGGAAACTCGTTCCAGGTCATGAATTTAGACATCGCTCGCGGCGGCGTCGAGGTTGGCTAGTCGCTTGGTAGCGGGAAGCGCATTTGCAATCGACCCTGATCTTGGTGCTAGAGTCCAGGTAACCGAGTGGTCTACCCCGGTTAAAGAAAATTCGTTTATCTCTGATTTTCAGAGAAATAAGTTCAATAGTCCGTTCGTCAGGGCGGCCTTCCAACGAAATCATTAAGAGGATTTGTGAGCGAAACAACTGCCGCGAAGAAGAAGGGCGAAACTCTCGCCACCATGCTTCTTCCGGAACTCCAAGAGGTCGCTGCTCGGCTAGAGATTCCAGGCGTAGCCAAACTTCGTAAGAGCGCCCTAGTTACCGCGATTGAAGAAAAGCAGGCGGCAAACCGCGCCGCCAAACCTGAGCGGGCTCCTCGCGCACCGCGTACCAAGGCAGCCGACGATGCCAAGGCGTCGAAACAGAGTTCACCAGAGGGTGCCGGTCAAGACGAAGTTGTCCGTAACGAATCTCGAGGCTCTGGGGGCCACGACAATAATCAGAATCAAGTCGGTAACGACGGATCTGCCCCGCAGAGTGGTCAAGCTGGCCAAGGAAATTGGGACGATGAGCGTCGAAGTCGTCGTGGGCGCAATCGGAACCGCGACCGCGATCGTGACCGTACCCGAACTCGCCCCGAAAATGCCGAGCCGGTAATTACTGAAGATGATGTTCTGGTTCCAGTTGGCGGCATCGTCGACATTCTCGACAGTTATGCCTTCATCCGCACGGCCGGGTATCTGCCATCGCACAACGATGTTTATATCTCTTTGCAACAGGTTCGCCGCTATGGCCTTCGTAAGGGCGACGTTGTTACTGGCACCGTCCGTCAGCCTCGAGAGGGGGAGCGTCGAGAGAAATTTAACGCCCTCGTCCGTCTCGATACCACCAATGGCATGGATCCCGAGACAATGCGTAACCGCGTCGATTTCTCGAAGTTGACCCCGCTTTATCCGCAGTCGCGACTTCGCCTGGAAACTGAACCTCAAATCCTGACTACTCGCATCATTGACCTGGTCTGTCCGATCGGAAAAGGTCAGCGAGGACTGATCGTCTCGCCACCAAAGGCTGGAAAGACGATGGTTCTGCAGGCGATTGCCAATGCGATAACCACCAACAACCCAGAGTGTCACCTGATGGTCGTGCTAGTTGATGAACGACCTGAAGAGGTCACTGATATGCAGCGCTCGGTTAAGGGCGAAGTAATCGCCTCAACATTTGACCGTCCTGCCGAAGATCACACGACGGTTGCCGAGTTGGCGATCGAGCGGGCCAAGCGCCTGGTCGAACTTGGACACGATGTGGTTGTCCTACTCGATTCGATCACCCGACTTGGGCGTGCCTACAACTTGGCTGCTCCTGCCAGCGGGCGCATCTTGTCAGGCGGAGTGGACTCGGCAGCGCTCTACCCGCCGAAAAAGTTTTTTGGCGCGGCCCGTAATATCGAAAATGGCGGTTCGCTCACGATCTTGGCCACAGCTCTGGTCGAGACCGGTTCAAGGATGGACGAAGTCATCTTCGAAGAATTCAAGGGCACTGGAAATATGGAGCTAAAACTTGATCGGCGGATGGCTGATAAGAGAATTTTTCCAGCAGTCGACGTCGACGCTTCCGGTACTCGCAAGGAAGAAATTCTCATGGGGGCAGAAGAGCTCAGCATTGTTTGGAAACTCAGGCGAGTTCTCCATGCTCTCGACTCGCAAGCCGCTCTCGAACTCCTGCTGGACAAGATGAAGGGGACCAAGACCAACGTCGAATTCCTGCTCCAGATCCAGAAAACGACCGTTGGCCCCACCCAGGAGTTTTAACTCCGGCTAAGTCTCGAATTTATTGATCCTGCCTCATTTTCATGGTTTGCCTTCCGAGGGGTAGACTTTTGAGGTTGCCGGTTCACGCAATCTCGGACTCACCCGGACCTACCCGGGCCCAAAGTCCAAAGCGACCCGGCTCCCAACCACCAGGAGAAGCTAATGAAGCCCGAGATCCACCCGAATTACGTCGACACAAAGGTGACCTGCAACTGCGGGGAGACTTTTACGACTCGATCTACCGCCGCAAGCGGATCGATCCATGCCGATGTCTGCTCGGCCTGTCACCCGTTCTACACCGGCAAGCAGAAGATCCTTGACACTGGTGGCCGGGTCGCCAAGTTCGAACAGCGCTTCGGCAAGAAGTAGCGATCTTGACGCCGTGACCTTCCGCATTCGTGCGGAGGGCGCGGCGTTTTTTATTTGAATTTATTTCTGTTTTAGGAGGTCAGATGAGCAGCGAAGAATTTGGTGCGGCGCTGGCCCTGATCGACGAGTACGCGCAGATCGAAGGTGAGTTGGCCACACCCGATATTCATTCCGATCCGGTTAAATCTCGTCAACTGGGTCGTAGATATTCCCAATTAGGACCAATTGTGGCTGGATATCGGGCTTGGCATGCAGCGCTGGAAGATCTTCAAGCGGCGCGGGAGTTAGCCGCCGAGGACGAAGCCTTTAGTAGCGAGATCCCTGAACTTGAAGTCAAAGTCAATGAAGCCGCTGCGCACCTGCAACATTTGATGTTGCCGCGCGATCCCAATGATGACCGGGATGTAATCCTGGAAATCAAAGCTGGCGAGGGTGGTGACGAATCAGCAATTTTTGCTGGTGATTTGCTACGCATGTACTTGCGTTATGCAGAAAGACGTGGCTGGAAAACCGAAGTGCTAGAAGCAACAGATAGCACCATGGGTGGATACAAAGATATTTCGGTGGCCGTGAAGTCGCGAGGCGTTCCCGAGGCTGGCCAGGCGCCATTCGCCAGACTCAAGTACGAAGGCGGCGTCCACCGGGTTCAGCGGGTTCCAGAGACCGAATCCCAAGGGAGAATCCATACTTCGGCCGCAGGTGTGCTGGTTCTTCCCGAAGCTGAAGAAGTCGATGTCTCGTTGGATATGAATGATTTACGGGTCGATGTTTACCGTTCCAGTGGCCCTGGCGGCCAGAGCGTCAACACCACCGACTCGGCGGTTCGGCTGACGCATATCCCAACAGGCATCGTCGTTTCATGTCAGAACGAAAAGAGCCAACTCCAGAATAAAGAGTCGGCTCTTAGAATTATGCGTGCTCGTCTACTTGCCGCGGCCAACGAGGCGGCGGATGCGGCGGCTTCGGCGGAGCGACGCTCACAAGTACGAACGGTTGATCGAAGCGAACGAATTCGCACCTATAACTATCCGGAGAACCGCATTAGTGATCACCGGGTCAACTACAAGGCATATAACCTAAATGCTGTGCTTGACGGTGAGATTGACCCTGTTGTCCAAGCGTTGGTTGATGCAGATACTGCATCCAAATTGGCTGCAGTGAACGAAAGTTAAGCTGAGAGTCAAACAATGAGTCCAAGCATTCGCGTTCACCTTGCGGATGCGGCGCATCTGCTGGCAAGCGCCGGTCTTCAGTCTCCCCGCGTGGACGCCGAATTGATCGCCGCGCATGTGCTTGATACCTCGCGAGGTGGCATTTGGACTTACGACCATTTCTCATCGGTACAGGTGGAGATTTTTGATTCACTTGTTGCGGCGCGCTCAAAGGGCGTGCCCCTGCAATATCTCCTAGGCGCTGCCCCCTTTAGGCAGATCTCACTACTTGTCGGACCAGGAGTTCTAATACCGAGACCAGAGACGGAGTCGGTCGCGCAGCAAGCAATTGAACTCGCCCGTGAAATTTCAGCCGAAGGCTCGACCGCCAGCTGCACGGTGGTTGATCTTGGTGCAGGTAGTGGAGCTATCGCGATAAGCATCGGACTGGAAGCACCTGGATCGAGAGTATTCGCCGTTGAACTCGAAAAGGACGCCTATGTTTGGTTGGCTCGAAATGTGTCTGCCCTGGCGCCCACGGTGGAGATAGTCAATGCGGATGTTGAGTCGGCGCTGCCCGATTTGAATGGCGTGGTAGATATCGTCGTAGCGAATCCGCCATATGTGCCAACGGCTCTGGCTTTGCCTGCCGAGATTACTAATTTCGAGCCGCCCGCGGCACTCTGGGGAGGTAACGAAGATGGCACCGTGGTGCCGGCCAAATTCATTGCGGCGGCCGCCCGCTTGCTCCGTGAAGACGGTTGGCTCATCTGCGAACACAGTGATACACATGCCCCACAAATTGCAGAGTTAATGGCGGTAGATTTTCATCAGATTACGCTTCATCACGACTTGAACGATCGCCCTAGATGGACCTCGGGGCGAAGGAAGGTGGGTCGTTGAGCAATATCGTCCGCGTTCCAGACCTGGTTGATGATCGAGAAGATATCGTCACTCGCGCGGTCGGAATCCTCAAGCGCGGTGGCCAAGTCGTATTTCCAACTGAACATTCATATGCGATTGCTGTTGACGCTTTTAATGTTGAAGCCGTTCTGGGCTTGAACTCGCTCCGTGGCGCGGAAAATGGAACTGCACTGCCAGTTATGATCGGCTCGCCACGAACCTTGAACGGAATCGCCAGGGATATTCCACCCGTTTGCGATCTGTTGATTGCCGCGCTCTGGCCGGGTCTGCTGACCCTGGTTCTGCCAACTTCGTTGGGTCTTGCCTGGGATTTAGGAGATGGAGGGGCATTAGGCAAAGTCGCGGTGCGAATGCCATTGCACCCGCTGGCTATCGACATACTCCGGGCAAGCGGACCGCTGGCCGTGACCACCGCCGCGCCGGTAGGTGCACCGATTCCCCTTGATATTGGGGCTTTGGCCGAACTTATCGTCGAATCGGCAGAACTAATACTTGACGTGGGCTCTCTTGTCAGCGGCCCCCCCTCAACGATCATCGATTTGGCCTCGGATGAACCACTTCTTCTGCGTGAAGGGGCATACACGCGGGATCGCCTGAGACAGATTGCCCCCGACTTGGTCTTAGATTGAGCCACTAGCACCTTTGACATCCGCCGCACTCGATCTACTGCTGATCAGGAGAGAAGATGACCAACGTTCCATTCTGGGGTCCCGATTTCGGCGCACTACAAGCAGAAGACCCGGAAATTGCCGGGGTCATTCTGGCCGAGTTGGATCGTCAGCGCTCCGGACTCCAACTTATTGCAAGTGAAAACTTCACTTCTCCTGCCGTTCTGGCAGCTCTGGGATCGACGCTGTCTAACAAATATGCAGAGGGATATCCGGGTCGACGCTATTACGGTGGCTGCGCTGAAGTGGACAAAGCCGAATATCTAGGCATCGAAAGAGCCAAGGCGCTCTTTGGTGCCGAACACGCCAACTTGCAGCCTCACTCTGGCGCGAGTGCCAACATTGCGGTGTATGCGGCCTTCGCAAAGCCTGGCGATACGGTTTTAGCGATGTCCTTGCCACACGGCGGGCACCTGACTCATGGTTCCAAGGTGAACTTTTCTGGCAAATGGTTCAATGTCGTTTCTTATGGCGTACGTGAATCCGACGATTTGATCGACTACGACCTCCTTAGAGATACGGCCATAGCGAACAAGCCAAAAATGATCTGTACGGGTGCAACCGCTTATCCACGCTTAATCGATTTTGAAAAAGTCCGCGCGATTTGCGATGAGGTAGGCGCCATTATGTGGGTTGATGCCGCGCACTTCATTGGTCTGGTTGCGGGCAAGGCGATCCCATCGCCCGTCCCATATGCAGACGTCGTTTCGTTCACAACGCACAAAGTCCTTCGCGGCCCTCGCGGTGGCATGATCGTGTGCAAGGCCGAACATGCGGCGGCGATCGATAAGGCAGTCTTTCCAGGCATGCAGGGTGGACCACTCATGCACGCCGTCGCCGCTAAGGCGGTTTCATTAAAGGAAGCCTCAACCCCGGCTTATCAAAGTTACGCGCGAAACGTGATTGCCAACGCTCAAGCGCTAGCCGCTGGGTTGGAGAAAGAAGGGATGAGAGCAGTCTCTGGCGGTACCGATACTCACCTGGTACTCATGGATATTCGTGGAACCGGCACGAGTGGAGCCGAGGCCGAAAGACGTTGCGATGCTGCTGGAATCACTCTCAACAAAAATTCGATTCCATTCGATCCAGAGACTGCCGCAGTAACTTCTGGAATTCGAGTCGGTACGCCTGCAGTAACAACCCAGGGGATGGGCATTGATGAGATGGTCACAATTTCATCTCTAATCGGTCGAGCAGTTCGAGACGACACCGGACGCGAAGCCGAATCAATAAGGCAAGAAGTTCACTCACTGACTTCTGCCCATCCGGTCTACCCCGTATAAGAATCGAAGATAGTGCGCGAATACCTTCTTACTGCGGTCGTTGCGGGCGCCGTGACTTATTTGTTGACCCCGTTGGTGAGAGTGCTTGCCATTCGATTCGGTGCCGTAGCGTCGATTCGCGCGCGAGACGTTCATCTAAAACCAACACCTCGGTGGGGCGGGATTGCAATGCTGGGGGGAATGCTGGTCGCACTGCTGGTTGCCTATCACCTGCCACTGCTTCATCACGCTTTCAAAAACGGTAATGATGTAATTGCCATCGCCAGCGGAGCAATTTTGATCACACTGCTCGGAGTTGCCGATGACATCTGGCAGTTGGATGCATTAACCAAATTAGCCGGGCAGTCGCTGGCCGCTGGCGTCATGGTGTCACAGGGAATGCAGTTGCTCTGGCTACCGATCCATGGCGTTCTGGCGCTGCCGCCAGTTGTTGGTCCCTTCATCACGGTGCTATTTGTTTTGATCGCAGTTAACGCAGTCAATTTCGTGGATGGTCTGGATGGACTGGCTGCTGGCATCGTCGCAATTTCGGCGAGTTCATTCTTTGCCTATTCGTACCTGCTTGCCGTCGTACATGGTTTTTCGAGGGCTAGCGCGGCCACTTTGATCACCGCGGTCCTCGTCGGGATGTGTGCCGGTTTTCTGCCACATAACGTTAGCCCGGCCCGAATTTTCATGGGAGATTCTGGCGCCATGCTCCTTGGTCTACTGCTCGCCTCGGCAGTGATCTCGCTAACCGGTGGCCTCGATGCGAATGGGCTCTCGGCTGAGAAACTTGCTCCTGCCTTGCTCCCGCTACTGCTGCCAGTGGCGATTATGGCGATACCGCTGCTTGATATGGGCCTTGCAATCATTAGGCGAACCAGCGCAGGGCGCTCGCCCTTTGCTCCAGACCGGGAGCATTTACATCACCGACTGCTTGGAATTGGTCATTCCACGAAACAGGCAGTCTTCGTTCTGTACCTCTGGGCGGCTGCAATTGCCTTTCCATTTTCTGCTTCGGCGTTTCTGCCGCTCCGGTGGGCTGTGGTCGCTGGGTTCTGCGCGCTGGGCCTGGCCACACTCATGACCTTGAAAGCGGTTGCCAGACCGCGCCTGCACCGGTGACCAGTTTCGAGGCCGCCGCTTTCCGAGGTGCCCGACTCCCCGCGCTCATCGCAATTTCGGGTTTGGTGGTTATTTTCTGGTCTGTCAAAGGGACGAAAGGGGCGATTGGGGCACTTATCGGCGGATCGATCGCCCTCGTCTTTTTTGCAATTCACCTCATTGTGTCCAAGGTCACCCGAAGGGCGGATCCGGCCTATGTCATGGCACTTGCCTTCGCCTCCTACTTTGCCAAGCTATTGGTTCTGCTCCTGTTCCTAGTCAGTTCTGCCGGGACCAAGGCCTTTGATCCGATCGCTTTTGCGGTATCTACCCTTGTCGTGAGCGTGGCGTGGCTGGCTGGCGAAGTTTTGGCCTATATCCGCCGCGGTTGAGCCCCGTCTTGCCGCCACGGCCTGCGGCTACCTGCGATAGACGCGTATAGCAGGAGTGTGTGAAATCTGGCACACACGTTCGCTGTGAGTTCGCCTCGAGGGGAGGATGTCGGCTATTCTTCGCGACGCGATGAGCCAACAAGGTACCCCCGAATCCGGACCTAAGAACCCGGGTGATGGAGCCGCGTGGAGCATCGTGAGTTACCTGCTCTCGGGCCTGATTTTTTGGGGCGGGGCTGGCTGGCTCTTGGATCGCTGGCTCGGCACCAAGGTTTTCATCTTGGTCGGCCTGATTCTCGGGGCAGGCGCTTCGCTCTACTTGGTCTGGCTCAGATACGGTAGGCAGTAGACAGGCCGACGGCCAGCAAGTCACTGGGTAAACGGTTCGATCCAATCCGGTCAAGGAGTGTTACTGGTGAATGTCGCAGGCGCTGGCTTTGAGCCGCCAAGTAGCGCGGACTTCATTTTTTCGCCATTCATTGGCCAATCGGCATATTTGACCAAACCAATAGCGCTTGTGTTCCTGTCTGTCCTGTTCATATCAATTTTCTTTATTGTCGCGGCTAAAAAGGCCGCGATTGTTCCTTCGCGACTTCAATTCGCGGGCGAGAGCCTTTACGGCTTCGTAAGGAACGACTTAGGCAGGGACATCATCGGTCCGGAGTTCATCCGATTCGTTCCATTTCTCTTTACCATGTTCACCTTTGTCCTGGTCAATAATATTTTCGGCATCGTGCCCTTTCTCCAATTCCCCACCATGTCGCGCTTTAGTTTTCCAGTGGTGCTCTCGGTGCTCACTTTCGTGGTTTTCCATGCCACGGCCATTAAGCACAAAGGGCTTGGGGGCTACCTCAAAGAGATCATGTTCATGCCGGGTGTTCCGAAATTGGTCTACATAATTTTGACGCCGATGGAACTAATGACTTTTTTCTTTACTCGCCCGGTCACCCTTGCAGTACGTCTGTTTGCAAATATGTTCGCAGGACACCTCTTGCTGCTTGTGTTTATTTTGGGTGGCGACCACCTTCTCCACGGCGCTATCGGATTGAAACTCGTTAGTCCATTCGCATTTACCATCGGTATTGCACTTACATTTTTTGAATTTCTAGTGCAATGCCTGCAGGCTTACATTTTCACCCTCTTGACAGCTCTCTACATCGCCGGAGCACTTTCCGACGAGCACTAAACATCACCAACTGTCGTATCTGCCCGAGCATCCGCTTAGGCAGCAATCGAAAGGGAAGAGAAGAAAAATGAAGGGCACCCTCAACCTCGTCGGATATGGCCTTTCGGCCATTGGGCCGGCAATTGCTACTGGCCTGATCTTTGCTGCCTACATCAATGGCGTCGCACGCCAGCCAGAGGCGCGTGGCGTACTTCAGCCAATCGCATTCCTTGGATTTGCCCTTGCTGAAGCGCTCGCGCTCTTCGGTCTAGTGCTTGCCTTCGTGCTCTAAATCATGTCTTACGTACTTCTAGCCGCTGAGGGCGGGAATAATCCGCTCATTCCGGTGCTCCCTGAGTTAGTGGCGGGCATAATCGCCTTTTCACTCCTCTTCTTTGTGCTGCGCAAGTACGTAACGCCGATGTTCGAAAAGGCATTTGCCGATCGCACCGCGGCGATTCAGGGCGGACTCGAAAAGGCCGAGAAGGCGCAGGCCGAAGCAGCTCTGGCGCTATCGACCTATCAGGCTCAGCTTGCGGAGGCACGAGGCGAATCTTCGCGACTGCGCGAAGAAGCTCGTGAACAAGGTGCGGCCATAATCGAAGACATGCGAGCTCAGGCGCAAGCCGAATCGGCTCGCATTGTTACCGCGGCTCACTCTCAGATCGAGGCTGAACGTCAGCAGGCGCTCACCTCGCTCCGTCATGAAATTGGCTCTCTTGCTACTTCGCTTGCTTCCAAAATTGTGGGAGAGGCACTTGAAGATCAGGTGCGTCAGTCGGGCGTAGTCGACCGTTTCCTAAGCGATTTAGAGGCGGCTAACTAGTCATGCGCGGATCCAGTCGGTCATCTCTTGTCGCCTCCCGGTCATCTCTCGATAAGCAACTCGGCAATGTCGATTCATCAGGGGCATCAAGGCTTTCGGCTGACTTGTTCGCGCTCGTAAATGTGTTGAACAGTTCGACGAGCTTGCGGCGGGCCCTTACTGACCCTTCACGCAGCGGCGAGGACAAGGCAGACCTGATCACCGATTTGATCTCTGGCCAGGTTGAGCCAGAAGCTCTGGCAATTGCATCGGCTGCGGTATCACTACGTTGGTCTACGCCAAGAGACTTGGTGG
This sequence comes from Candidatus Nanopelagicaceae bacterium, assembly GCA_035530875.1. Taxonomy (GTDB): domain Bacteria; phylum Actinomycetota; class Actinomycetes; order Nanopelagicales; family Nanopelagicaceae; genus JANXYY01. Next base: position 5,607 of record DATKUB010000033.1, on the reverse strand, counting down.
ATGCATTTGAATATTTGGCAGTTGAAGCTGAAGCGGCGGCTGCCAACTTAGACGGAAAACTGGACGATCTTGAAGAAGAACTCTTCCGCTTCGGACGGATTCTGGTTGAGAATCCAGCCTTGCGCAGGGCCTTGGTCGATCAGAGCATTGACCGGACGGACCGAGTTGCTCTCCTTTCGTCGCTGGTTGATGCCAAGGTGAGCGCATCAAGCGCCCGTCTTATCAAGGTTTTGGTCGGGGCGCCACGAGGTCGGAGCATTGAACAGGGTCTCGCCGATTTCGCCGATATCGCTGCCGCCAGGCGCAATCGCCTGGTCGCGCTGGTTCGCAGTGCAATTCCGCTCTCAGCAGAGCAGCGATCTCGCTTGAGTGCGGCTCTCACCGCTCAAATTGGGCAACCGATCAGACTAAATATCGAAGTGGATCCGAGCACGATTGGTGGCGTCGTCGTTCGGCTCGGGGATGAAGAGGTTGATGGCACGATCGTCAGCCGACTCAGTAATGCCAGGCGAGCACTCGCAGGGTAAATGGCTTACCCATCGCGCCGCGGTGGGTTCTTTGAGAAAGAGCCAATTGGTTTATCCGATTGGGACGACAGGAGTACACGATGGCGGAGCTCACGATCCGACCGGAAGAAATTCGAGATGCGCTCGAGAAATTCGTAGCAGCATACGAACCCGGCACCGCGACGCGTGAAGAGGTTGGTGTCGTAACTGAGGCTGGTGACGGCATTGCTCGGATTGAAGGCTTGCCTTCGACTATGACCAACGAACTTCTTCAGTTTGAAGACGGCACTCTCGGGATTGCGCTGAACCTTGATGTTCGCGAAATCGGCGTCGTCATCCTCGGTGAATTCACCGGCATTGAGCAGGGAGGGATCGTACGCCGTACTGGCGAGATTCTTTCCGTGCCAGTCGGTGATGGCTACTTGGGTCGCGTAGTAGATGCCCTGGGCAACCCAATCGACGGTAAGGGCGAAATCCAAGCAGAGGCACGACGCGTTCTCGAACTCCAAGCCCCAACTGTGGTTCAACGCCAGCCGGTCAAGGAGCCGATGCAGACCGGCATCAAAGCCATTGATGCCATGACCGCGATTGGTCGCGGCCAAAGACAACTAATCATTGGTGATCGCCAGACCGGCAAAACTGCGATCGCCATCGACACGATCATCAACCAGCGCGAAAACTGGAAGAGCGGTGACCCGAAAAAGCAGGTCAAATGCATCTACGTAGCGATCGGGCAGAAGGGCTCAACAATCGCAGCGGTGCGGGAAGCTCTCGAGGAAGCCGGCGCGATGGATTACACAACAATCGTCGCCGCTCCTGCTTCAGATCCGGCCGGCTTTAAGTACATTGCCCCATATACGGGCTCGGCAATTGGACAGCACTGGATGTACCAAGGCCAGAGCGTCTTAATCGTTTTTGACGACTTGTCCAAGCAGGCCGAGGCATACCGAGCAGTATCCTTGCTACTCCGCCGCCCACCGGGCCGTGAAGCTTATCCGGGCGATGTCTTCTACTTACACTCGCGCCTACTCGAGCGTTGCGCAAAGCTTTCCGACGATCTCGGCGCTGGATCGATGACCGGGCTTCCGATTATCGAAACCAAGGGCAATGACGTTTCTGCTTTCATTCCGACCAACGTTATTTCGATCACCGACGGCCAGTGCTTCCTTGAGACCGATCTATTTAACTCAGGTGTTCGTCCGGCAATTAACGTAGGTATTTCGGTGTCGCGGGTTGGTGGATCAGCACAGATTAAAGCGATGAAGAAGATCGCTGGTCGGCTCCGTCTTGATCTTGCCCAATTCCGCGAGCTCGAAGCCTTTGCCGCCTTCGGTTCCGATCTAGATGCGGCCTCGAAAGCTCAGCTAGAACGCGGTGCCCGTATGGTCGAACTACTGAAGCAGGGTCAGTACTCGCCATTTTCGGTTGAACGTGAGGTCGTATCCATCTGGGCTGGTACCACGGGGAAGTTGGATTCAATTCCAGTATCTGATATCCGGCGCTTTGAAGGCGAACTGCTCGATTTCGTCGCCAGAGAACGGAAAGCGATTTTAGAGGTCATTGCCGAAACTAAAGACCTCTCTGACGACACGGTAGCGTCTCTGACCGAAGCGGTTGAAACTTTCAAAGAGCAATTTGTGAGCAGTGATCAGAAAGTCAAGGAGGCTGCAGCTTTAGCCCTTGATGACGAGGAAATCGGTCAAGAGAAGGTCACTCGTTACGTGGCCGCTCCGGCGGAGAAGAAGTAACTAAATGGGCGCTCAACTTAGAATCTATCGCCGGCGCATGCGCTCCGTTAAAGCGACCAAGAAGATCACGAAGGCCATGGAACTAATCTCGGCATCTCGGATCGTCAAGGCTCAGCAACGGGTTCACGCATCGTCCCCATACGCGACTGAACTAACGCGTGCGGTGTCGGCGGTGGCCACTTATTCAAATGTTGACCACCCCCTTACGTCCGCGGTCGAAAATCCGCGTCGTGCAGCAGTTCTAATAATTACCAGCGATCGAGGCATGGCGGGTGCCTACTCCAACAATGCGATCAAAGAGGGAGACCAGCTCTCAAGCCTCCTGCGCGAGCGTGGACTTGAAGTGGCTTCTTACCTGGTTGGCAGGAAGGCGCTTAGTTACTACCGGTTCCGCAACCGTCCAGTCGCTGGATCTTGGAGTGGCTTTAGCGACAACCCCACGTATCTCAATGCCAAAGAAATTGCGGATTCGCTAATTACGGCTTTCCTCCAGCCAACCGATGAAGGCGGCGTGGACGAACTCCATATTGTTTATACCGAATTCCGTTCGATGGTTACTCAACTACCGTTGGTAAAGCGTCTTCTCCCTCTTGAGGTGGTTGAAAGCGATGCGCCACCACCTGGTGGAGTGTTTCCGCTATATGAGTTTGAGCCAACAGGGGTTGACGTACTCGATGCCCTGTTGCCTCGTTACGTGGAGAGCCGCGTATTCAATGCGCTGCTCCAATCTGCAGCTTCTGAACATGCGGCACGTCGCCGCGCGATGAAATCGGCAACTGACAACGCCGAAGAGTTAATCAAGTCGCTTACCCGACTTGCGAACGCGGCTCGTCAAGCCGAAATTACCCAAGAGTTAAGCGAAATCGTCGGTGGCGCAGATGCGCTTGCGTCGGCCAATGCTGGGAGCGAGTGAGAGAGATGGTTATGGATACCAAAACCGGAGTCGGTCGAGTCGCCCGAGTAATCGGACCTGTTGTTGACGTGGAGTTCCCCGCCGACGCCATGCCCGAGATCTACAATGCGCTCCATGTTGACGTGCTGCTTGAAGGCAAAGTCAGGCTGCTGACCTTGGAGGTGGCTCAACACATCGGTGACAACCTGGTACGGGCAATCTCAATGCAGCCAACCGATGGCATGGTTCGTGGTGCCGAAGTTCGCGACACTGGTTCAGCGATCACGGTGCCAGTAGGCGATGTAACAAAGGGGCACGTATTTAACACCCTTGGTGAATCTCTCGACGTTCCCACTTCAAGCCTTGACATCAAGGAGCGTTGGCCAATTCATCGTAAGGCGCCGGCATTCGATCAACTCGAATCAAAGACTGAGATGTTCGAGACCGGCGTAAAGGTCATTGATCTGCTCACCCCTTACGTCAAGGGTGGCAAGATTGGCCTATTCGGTGGTGCCGGCGTAGGTAAGACCGTTCTCATCCAGGAAATGATCTACCGAGTGGCTGAAAACTTTGGCGGTGTCTCGGTATTCGCTGGAGTAGGTGAGCGAACTCGCGAGGGCAATGACCTCTTTCTAGAAATGACAGAGACCGGGGTTATCAACAAGACCGCACTGGTCTTTGGCCAGATGGATGAACCACCGGGGACGCGTCTTCGAGTCGCACTGTCCGCGCTCACGATGGCCGAGTACTTCCGCGACGTTCAGAAGCAGGATGTGCTCCTATTCATCGACAACATTTTCCGCTTCACTCAGGCCGGCTCTGAGGTCTCAACTCTCCTTGGCCGGATGCCAAGCGCCGTTGGTTATCAGCCAACCCTGGCCGACGAAATGGGTGTGTTGCAGGAGCGAATTACCTCAACGCGCGGTCACTCGATCACGTCTATGCAGGCAATTTATATACCTGCAGACGACATCACGGACCCGGCGCCGCACACGACATTTGCGCACTTGGATGCAACGACAGTGCTCTCGCGTCCAATCTCCGAACTTGGTATTTACCCCGCCGTCGATCCGCTCGATTCCACCTCCCGAATTCTGGATCCTCGATACATCGGTGAGGAGCACTTCAATGTGGCCAACCGCACCAAGCAGATTCTTCAGCGTTACAAGGACCTCCAAGACATCATCGCCATCCTTGGCATCGACGAACTTAGCGAGGAAGACCGAATTCTGGTCGGACGAGCTCGCCGTATTCAGCGATTCCTTTCGCAGAACACATTCGTGGCCAAAGCCTTCACTGGTCTCGATGGCTCGTTTGTGCCGCTCGTCGACACCATTGCAGCGTTTAAGGCGCTCGCCGATGGTGAGTACGACCACGTGCCAGAGCAAGCCTTCTTCATGTGCGGCGGACTCGATGATGTCGAACGTAAGGCAGCGGAATTGGCTAAGTCGTAATGTCCAGTCTGGCAGTTGAATTAGTTTCGGCAGAGCGTCGAGTCTGGTCAGGGGAGGCATCGATGGTGCTAGCCCGCACCACTGAGGGGGAGCTCGGAATTCTGCCGAACCACGCACCAATGCTCGGGATATTGGTCAACGGTGTTGTCACCATTCGAATCGCGGGCGGCGGTGTTGAGACAGCGGCCGTTCATGGTGGTTTCCTGTCCGTTGCCGACAATCGAGTTTCGATTCTGGCCGAAGTGGCTGAACTTGGTAGCGAGATTGATCTGGACCGGGCGCGCGCAACGTTGGAGTGGGCCAAGCAAAATGTCGCAGATGAAATAGCAGAAGTACGTGCGCTTACCCGGCTCGCGGCTGCTGGCTCCTAACTCCGGCTTACGTCTGCACCGAGACTTTGAAGGTCTTCGGCAAAATTTGGGTATCCGCGATCGACGTGAAATGCATTTTCGATTATCGTTTCGCCATCGCTGACCAGTCCTGCCAGCACTAGCGCGGCACCCGCGCGGATATCGGTTGCCGTTACTGGCGCAGCCGAGAGCCTTTCGTGTCCGTGGATAATTGCGTGGTGCCCATCAGTCTTGATGTCGGCACCAAGGCGGAGCATTTCATTGACAAACATGAAGCGCCCTTCAAATACGTTCTCAGTGACCATCGCATTGCCGGCGGCCACCGAGTTAAGTGCAATCATCATGGGCTGAAGGTCGGTCGGAAAACCTGGATAGGGAAGCGTGGAAACATCGACCGACCGCGGGCGTCCCGACATTACAACTCGAAACCCGCTCTCTTGGGCTGTGACAATTGCACCAGCCTCGACCAGTTTCTCGAGTGGGATTGTTAGATGGCTGGCAATTGCATTTCGAATTTCAATATCTCCCCTTGTCATTGCCGCGGCGATAGCCCAAGTGCCAGCGATAACGCGATCCGGAATTACGGTGTGAGTCACCGGGCGAAGAGATGCTACGCCAGTGATATGGAGTGTGTGGGTGCCAATTCCTTCGATTAGG
>DATKUB010000032.1:0-5897 GCA_035530875.1 Candidatus Nanopelagicaceae bacterium | reverse complement strand
CTGAGAGTGCGTTGTAACAAGTCAATAGGCGCTCCGCTCACTTCAAATTCAATCGCAGTGATTGGGTAGGCCGCAATCCGAACTATGCGCTCAATGTTGGCTCCGGCATCTGCCAAGTTCCCGGCAATCCTTGCCAGGGCGGCCGGTCTGAGCTCTGCACTTAAAACCGTGACAAACAGATGACTCTTCTCTGATCTGGTGGGAAGTTCGATATCACCCTCGCTGAGGCTGATTCTGACTTCTTTGGCCGTCGCTAGTTCGGAAAGCTTGCGCTTTAGTTCCAGTGGGTCATCAGGAGCAGAAATGAGAGCTCCAAGGGTGAGTTGACCTCTAATCACCACCTGCTCAATATCCAAAACTCGGGTTTTCTCATCGTCGGCCAGCAGATCAAATAGGGCCGCAGTGATGCCGGGACGATCAATTCCGGTGAGAGTAATTAGGGTCGTTGCCTCGTTCACGTCGTCAGGTTAGTGGGCGGACAGGTAAGTTTTCCCCGTGCGAGTCATTGAGTTAGCCGATGTCGATGTGATTCGCGATGGCAAACTCATCCTGTCTGGACTGAATTGGTCTGTAGAAGACGATCAAAGATGGGTGGTGTTGGGTCCAAACGGCGCTGGAAAAACGACCCTAATGCAGATCCTGTCCGGGAATTTATTCCCGTCCAACGGCGAAGTGACCTTGCTTGGTGCAAGGCTTGGGACTGTAGACATTTTTGAGTTACGTCCGCGAATTGGGGTCTGTTCGGCTGCCCTGGCCGAGAGATTCCCGGCAGACGAGCTCGTTGCAGATGTTGTTTTGACGGCAGCCTGGGGCTACGTGGGACGTTGGCGGGAGCGATATGACCTCTGGGATCGATCTAGAGCGCTGGCCCTTCTTAGGGCCCTAGGTGTCGATCATCTCGCTGATCGCACCTTTGGGACTCTCAGTGAGGGGGAACGCAAGCGGGTTCAGATCGCCAGGGCGTTGATGCCCGACCCCGAGTTGCTGCTGCTCGATGAACCGGCGGCTGGATTGGATCTTGGTGGGCGCGAAGATTTGGTGGGGCGTCTTGGGAAGTTAACCCAAGACCCACTTGCACCAGTTTCAATCCTGATCACCCATCATGTGGAAGAGATACCGCCTGGGATCACCCATGCCCTAGTTCTTAAGGATGGTCTTATGGCCGGCAGTGGACCGATCGACCAAGTTTTAACGAGCCGAGTGTTGAGCGCGGCTTTCGGGCTCCCAATCTCGGTCGAGCACCGCAATCTGCGCTGGTTCGCTCGGCTGGACGCCTGATGGCACATCTATGGATGTGGCCTCTGATTGGGCTGGCAGGGTTTGGAGCGGGTGCACTGAACTCAATGGTCGGGTCTGGGACCCTTCTAACCTTTCCCACACTGCTTGCCTTTGGAGTTCCGCCGGTTGTTGCAAATGTTTCTAACAATTTGGGCTTGGTGCCGGGCTCCCTTGCGGCCTATCTAGGCAACCGGCACGAAATCGCTGGCTCAGAAACACGTTTGTCGGGAATGCTCGGGTGGAGTACGACAGGAGCTTTTCTTGGCGCATTCGCCGTCATCAAATTTCCAGCAAAAAGCTTTGAATCAATTGTTCCCTTTCTGATTCTTCTTGGCGTTGCATTAATGCTCCTCCAACCAGTCATTGTTCGCATGCGCCCTAGAAGCCACACCTCTCGACTAACGATGCCTATTCGAATTGCCATTTTTTTAACTGGAATTTATGGCGGATATTTCGGAGCCGCACAAGGCGTAATTTTAATCGGACTGCTAAGTGCCTTTGCCGGTGAGACTCTTTTTCGAGCTAATGCGATAAAAAACGCTCTGGCCGGTTCCTCGAATTTCGTGGCCGGTATTATTTTTATCTTTATTGCCCCGGTCAATTGGGCAATTGTTCTCACCGTCGCTATCGGCTCCACTATTGGAGCTAGCGTCGGAGCTAAATATGGAAGAAAGATTCCTAAGAATGTTTATAGAGGCTTGATTGTCGTAGTGGGCGTTACCGCAGCATTGAAGTTCTGGCTGGGTTGACATAGATGATCATTTCGCTCGATGCTGAGGCCGATCCATCGACTCTCGAGCTGTTGCGCGATTATCGTGATCTCACCGATGTTGCTCTACGCACCGTGAGTGAAATGCGGGACGGTATCTTTATAGCTGAGGGGCACGAAACAATAGGGCGCGCCACTTTGGCGGGATACAAAATTCGATCAATCCTTTGCCAAGAAAAATGGTTGGCCTCGATCGAGCCTTGGATAACGAAGGAAACGCCTGTTCTTGTAGGTTCTAAAGAAATGCTCGAAAAGACTTCAGGATTTACAATTCATCGGGGAGCGCTTGCGTCGATGCTGAGAAAGCCTCTTCCAGTTCCCGAGGTGCTATTAGCAAATGCCCGGCGAGTTCTTGTCCTCGAAGGATTGGTTAACCACACCAATGTGGGTGCAATAGTTAGAAGCGCGGCGGCCTTTGGTTTTGATGCACTTTTAATCGACCAATATTGCGCAGATCCGCTGTACCGCAGGTCGATTAGGACGTCGATGGGAACTATATTCTCCCTGCCTTGGACCCGGCTTAGGAACTGGCCGGAAAGTGCAAATGTGATTAGAAATGCTGGCTTGTCGATCGTCGCACTGACCCCCGATACTTCGGCGCCTAGCATCTCCACGGTCGAGTTGCCTGACAGATATGCCCTGGTGCTGGGAACGGAAGGCGATGGATTGCGATCCGACACCATAAATACTGCAGATTTTCTACTTCGCATCCCAATGAATGAAGGCATTGATTCACTTAACGTCGCAGTGGCCGCTGCGGTGGCTATGTATGCGTTGACTTCTATTCGGATGCCTGATTTCAATGGATGATCCTTTAGCTGGAATGCATCCCTCGTGGCGTCCACAACTTCGTGAAGTCGCGGGGACGATTTCCGATATTGGTGAATTTTTGCGCCAAGAGATCTCCCAAGGGCGATCCTATTTGCCGGAAGGAAGAAATATTCTTAGAGCCTTTCAATCCGAATTCGAAAGCGTACGCGTGCTCATTGTTGGGCAAGATCCTTATCCCACTCCCGGTCACGCTGTTGGACTCTCCTTCTCGGTCTCACCTGAAACTTGGCCGTTACCTCGAAGTTTGCAAAATATTTTTCGTGAACTTCAAAGCGATTTAGATATCCCAGTTCCAACGCATGGCGACCTAATTTCTTGGGCATCACAAGGGGTTCTCTTACTAAATCGAGTCCTCACGGTTATGCCCGGTAGTCCAGCATCACACAGAGGCAGAGGATGGGAGACCGTGACCGAAACCGCAATTCGAGCTCTGACTGCAAGGTCAACGCCGCTAGTTGCAATCCTGTGGGGGAGAGATGCTCAAGCGACGGCCCCATTTCTCGGGGACACTCCCTTGATCATGAGTCCTCACCCAAGTCCAATGTCCGCTGACCGCGGCTTTTTCGGATCCAAACCATTCAGCAGGGCGAATGCTTTCTTAAAGTTACGCGGCGCCGAGCCGATTGACTGGGGACGGATAACGGCGCCTTGAACTTAGATTTCCCTTTGAATCATCCCGTATCCTTCGCCAGAACAAGCTGGCTAACTGGGGCGGAAAGATGGGAGGGTTCCAATGCAAGTAGAAGATCGCGAGAACGAATCCTTCGGACTCGACGCCCTTCTGAAGTTAGCCGTAAATGGCGACCAGACCTGCTTCGCCGAATTATGGCGCACTTGCAATCCGCGCCTGGAGCGATTTCTTTATGCCCAGGGCGCCACTGGAGATCCGCCTGCCGACGACGTTGCCAGCGAAACTTGGCTGCATGTTGTGCGGGATCTACCCCGCTTCAAGGGGGATTTTGCAGACTTCCGCTCCTGGCTATACCAAATCGCTAGAAACCGTCTGATTGACACGGCCAGAACCAAGGCCAGACGGCCGAAGGCGACTGTGGATATTGATGAGATGGATCCTGCTTATCAATTTACGGCGTCGGATGGCCTTGCGGACGGAGTCGTTAATCGCGATGAGGTTGGAAAAATCATCGAAAAAATAAAAGCCCTTCCAGCAGCCCAGAGTGAAGTCCTGATGCTCAGGATTATCGCGGATCTCTCCGTAGAAGAGACCGCCAAGGCGATGAAGAAGACTCCCAATGCAGTCAGAGTTCTTGCCCATCGAGCCCTGACCAGCCTCAGGGAAGAGATTGGGGTGAGCGAGTAGTGAGCAGAGTCATAGCCTGGCTGCGTAATATTCTCACCGCCCGGAGCGCTTACCCTCATATGGACTCGAAGTTTGATGCGGATCTGGTGAACGATCCGATTTTCGACGGACTTCGGCGGTTCGCTGAGTTGTCGTCGAGTCCGAATTCCGTCCCTGTCCACCTGTTACGGCAGTACACCGCAGGGCAACGGCGGGCCCAGGGTCGTAGGAAGTGGAGGCTTGGTTCTGGCGCGCTCTTTGGCGTAATTATTCTGCTGCCGAGCCTTGCCTATGCAGGAGTACTCCCGAATTCAGTTGCTCGAGCCGTTCAGAAAGTATTCAACGTGATATCGGTACCGATCCAGATCCCATCGGTGACCAAGACCGATGGGTCCCCGAGCAAAAACCCGGTGGAAACGGGCGGTTCGGCACCCACAGGGTCCGTTCAAGTGCCTGATCAGGGGTTAAGTCAGTCAGAAGACGGAACTTCTCTGCTTTCACCCGGCCAAAACTCGAATGACGGCAATCCCGAATCGCCGGAAAGTTCTAGCCCGAAACCCCTTCCCGAATCGCCGGAAAGTTCTAGCCCGAAACCCCTTCTCGGATCGGTGTCTGGCTCCATATCCGTTGACGGCAGCGACGGTTCGGATGACGCCGGTTCGAAATTGACCGGACAGTCATCAACTGGTCTAGGTGCAACGGTTGGGGAGCCAGGTACTGACAATCCTGAGCCAAGCCCTTCGGACAGCCTAAGCGGGATCATTTCTGGATCATCTGAGGGTGATTGAGCCGATTAGGTTCACAGAGAGTTGATAGAAAGCTCTTTGATCGCAGCAGGTAATGAGCACTTCGAGTTGAGCGCTTAAACGTAGGTAAGCAAGAACCGACAATCACCGGGAGTCAACAATGTCATTAAAACCCAAGTCCCCATCTCTCGCTCTTAGCGCCGCCTTGACTGCACTCATTGTGGGGATCACCGCCGGATCAGGAGCCGCCGTGATCCATAACCGGGCTAAGCATCACGACGCCAAGAGCAGTGCACTCCATTTCAAGAGCAGTTCGAAGGTTCATTTTGCTAATGAAACGACTACACCTGCACCAACCACTACACCTGCACCAACCACTACACCTGCACCAACGACTACACCTGCACCAATCCAACCGACCATCACCCCAATGCCGGGTGGCGGAGATGATGGCGACGATGCAGATGACGTATCTGACGATTCAGCCGATGAAACTGGCGACGTCAGCCTCTCGACCTCAATCAGTACGCCGTCAGTTTCTGGCGGACTAAGCGTCAACGTAACTGGAGAAGGCCAAGACGACTAAATCCTCCTAAAGTGGAAAGTACGGTCGAGATCTGCTTATAACTCGCAGATCTCGGCCGTTTGTTTTGCCAACCGGTAACGGTTGATGTTCGTAGTATGGCTGCAAAACTTCGGTGTCAAAATAGAAGCCATATTCTCCTACCATCGGAATACTGATTCTTGGTCTCTACATTTTTGAAACCGTTGAAGCGTTATTCGTTCCGACAATCTGGAGGTCGTAATGCCAGACGTCTGGATTAACGAGTACCTATGCGATCGTCATCGCGGGCGCGCTCCAAATTGGCGATGTACGTCAGATCGGGAAACTAGAGGGATAGATGCTAGAAAGTTGATGCGTCTATTACGAATCGGTAGCGAACGTCGCTAGCCACGGTTCGTTCATAAGCTTGGT
>DATKUB010000031.1:0-36389 GCA_035530875.1 Candidatus Nanopelagicaceae bacterium | reverse complement strand
TGTCCTGTCTCCAGACATCGTTCATGGGTGTCTCCAGACATGGTTCAGATTTCCTCCTCCTTCGGGAGGGGGTTCTGTGTTTTCTGGGGTTGGTAGTTGCGGGTTGGGTCCAGGATGAGTTCTCGGAGTAGTTCACCGGTTGTGTCGTGAATTATGCGGATGTGCGCATCGTGGATGAGGAGTTTCACGCGGGTGCCTTTGAGGGTGCGTCCAACACCGATGTGGTAGATCCGTGAGTTATAGCGCAGGGTGACCACGCCGCCATCGCCGATGCGGTCTTGGCGGATTCGCCAGTGCCCGTTGACGTTGCTGATGGGACCAGCTTTGCCCCTGGCGTTGTATGCCTGAAGTGGTGTTCTGCGGTCAAGGGATCGATGTGGGCGGATGGTGTTGTAGTAGGTGCGGAAAGTATCGAGTTGGGTTTGTAGCTCGGGAAGTGATGAGGTCAGTGGTTGTTTGGTCAGCCAGTTCTTCAACGTTTGTTGAAATCTTTCGACTTTGCCTTGGGTCTGTGGGTGATTCGGGCGACCATTTTTCTGTGTGATGCCAAGTAGGCGAAGTTCGTTTTCGAATGCGTTGGGCCCGTATCTGAATCTGGTGGTGAAGACCAACCCGTTATCGGTCAAAGTGGAGGCTGGAGGCCCATATTCATTGGTGTTTTCCCGGAAATCAGCAACCACGATTTGGCCGGTCACAACCTTGTGGCAGGTGATAGATAAGGCAAGACGGGAGTGATCATCAAGGAAAGTAAGGATCTCCACCCCAGCACCGGAGGCGAGTTTCCAATGAGTGAAATCTGATTGCCAAGTCTCATTAGGTAGTTCAGCTTGAAAACGGATGTAGGAAGAGCGTGGACGTTTCTTAGGCTGCGCGGTGATCAGGCCACGGCGTTTAAGTACCTTCCAGATCGTTGAGACAACCGGGCTATGTCCGTGGCGTTGCTGTAGGTGGAACCCGATCGTGTGGGCGCCAGCATCATGGCCTTCCTTGGTAAGCCAAAGACGCAGGGCAACAATCTCCGACTCAAGCTCAGAGGTGATCTGGCGAGAATTCGACCGTGGTCTTCGAGAACGAGCCTCGATCCCATCCCAACCACCGGCCAGGTAACGGGTAACCAGGGTGTGGACCCACCGGTAGGAGACCCCATAATCGCGGGCAACCTCGCTTTTGAGCCTGCCTTCTAAAACAACGCTGGTGACAATAATCCGATTCTTCGACATGCCCCCAGAGTCTGAACGATGTCTGGAGACATATATGAACTATGTCAAGAAACCACACACCGTCGTCCGCTCCATCCATCACCGTGAGCGGCGGCTTGCCTCCCGTGAGCGGCGGCTTGCCTCCCGTGAGCGGCGGCTTGCCTCACCAACCCAACTGAGAAAGTGCCTGGGTCCTTGGTAGGCACCGGTAGTTACTGGCGAGTAACATAAGCGGCTACCGGGGCAGCGCCGCCACAGGACCAGAGAATTGAGGAGCCCAAGATGGGCCACTACATCGCCAATCTTCGTGACATTGAGTTCCTACTCTTTGACCTGCTCGAGCGGGATAAGGTCCTGGGCGTCGCCCCGTTCGACGAGTATGACCAAGACACGGCAGTCGGCATGTTGGAAGAAATGAAGCGCCTAGCCGAGAACGAACTCGCTGACTCATTTGTTGAGGGTGACCGCCAAGGCGTCAGTTTTGACCCAACTACCGGTGATGCAAAATTGCCTGAAATCTTCCACAAGTCCTACCGCGCATATATGGACGGCGAGTGGTGGCGGATGGATGCGCCAGCCGAATTAGGCGGCATCGTAATTCCACCAACCCTGCGCTGGGCAATTGGAGAGATGGTGCTTGGCTCAAATCCAGGAGTGCACCTGTACTCCAGCGGCTCTTCTTTCGCAAATGTTATCTACTCACTTGGGACCGAAGAACAGAAACTTTTCGCCAAGCAGATGCTAGACAATCACTGGACTGCGACCATGATGCTGACGGAACCAGAGGCTGGCAGCGACGTCGGCGCTGGGCGCTCAAAGGCGGTCGCTCAGAGTGACGGCACTTGGCATCTAACCGGAACCAAGAGATTCATTACTTCCGGCGAGAGCGATCTCGAAGAGAACGTCGTTCACCTAGTTCTAGCCAGACCCGAAGGTGCAGGGCCCGGCACAAAGGGCTTGAGTTTATTCGTCGTGCCCAAATTCATGGTTGATTGGCAGACCGGGAAACTTGGCGAGCGCAATGGAATATTTGTCACAAACATAGAACACAAGATGGGGCTCAATATTTCGAGCACCTGTGAATTCAAGATGGGCGAAAATGCGCCTTGCGTCGGTTACCTGCTCGGCGAAGTGCACGACGGCATTGCGCAAATGTTCAAGGTGATCGAGTTCGCGCGCATGATGGTTGGAACGAAGGCTATTGCAACTCTGGGAGCCGGATATCAGCAGGCACTTGCTTACGCGAAGACCCGCGTGCAGGGACCAGATCTAACTCAGACGGCTGACAAGACAAGCCCACGGGTAACAATCAGCCACCACCCAGACGTCCGACGTTCACTTATGACGCAAAAGTCTTACTCGGAGGGAATGCGCGCACTTGTTCTATACACAGCAAGCATTCAAGACGACATCATCATCGCCCGCAGCAAGGGAGAGGATCCGAAGAAGCTTGTCGCTCTTAACGACCTGCTACTGCCAGTAGTTAAGGGATACGGCAGTGAAAAATCGTGGGTTTTACTCGGGACCGAGAGCCTCCAGATTTTTGGCGGATCCGGGTTCACCAAGGACTGGCCGTTGGAACAATACGTCCGAGACGCAAAGATCGACACGCTCTACGAAGGCACTACCGCGATCCAAGGGCTGGACTTTTTCTTCAGGAAAATTGTCCGCGATCGCGGTGAGGCATTAGCGCTTTTAGCAAGTGAAATCGCCCAATTTGCAAAGGGAGATCCGGGCGATGGAACCCTTAGCCACGAGCGAGAACTACTGAGCCAGGCGCTTGATGATGTGCAAACAATGGTTGGAACAATGGTCGGGCATGCAATGGATTCGCAAAGTGAGCCGCGCGAAATTTATAAAGTCGGACTTAATTCCTCTCGACTGCTCCTAGCCACCGGTGAATTAATTACCGCCTGGCTCCTCCTCCGATCGGGAGAAGTAGCGAGCGAGAAACTCAAGGAAAGCGGACTTTCGACAAGAGATCGTTCGTTCTATGAAGGGAAGGTGGCTGCTGCCAAGTTCTTTGCGCAGAACTTCTTGCCACCCCTTTCAGCGGATCGCGTAATTGTGGAGACCACGGACAACGCGATCATGGACTTGGCTGAAGAGTCTTTCTAGCCTGTCAAAACTAGGTTCAGCGCCGATCTTTCAAAACTGGAAAGACGTCGCGGGTCTTTCCGACAAGTTTGCGATCAATTTCCGCAACCAGAACCTCTTCCTCGGTGCCGCCCTCTGCAAGAACAACCCCCCACGGATCGATGATCGCTGAGTGCCCGCCGAGATTTACCTCGCCCTGCTTGCCGACGCCGTTGCAGGCAATCACATATGCCTGATTTTCGACGGCTCTCGCCCTGATGAGCAACGACCAGTGCGCAATGCGGCGTTCCGGCCAGGCCGAGGGAATCAAGAAAACCTCGCTGCCTAAATCGAGCAGAGCCCGGTACATCTCGGGGAACCTGACGTCATAACACGTCGACAGACCAGCTCGGAACCAGGGCAAGTCAACCGTTACTAGATCATCTCCGGCAGCCAGGACTGTGGTTTCGCCGCCGGTAAATCCGAACAAGTGTCGCTTTGCGTACTGGGCGATGATTGAACCATCCGGCGCAATCATGATTGCCGTATTACGAAGCCGGCCATCAGAGCTACGTAGAACCATTGTCCCCGCGTGCAGCCAGATCCCGGTGGCAACGGCCGCGTTTCGCATCGCGGTTACTGCGGGCCCGTCGATCTCTTGAGCGGTATCGGCAAACGTCTCGAAGGCAAAGCCGCCTTGTACCCAGAGCTCTGGCAGGATCACGAGATCAGCTCGGCGCTGAGCCGCAACCAGTCCCGCGGCTCGCTCGACTCGAGCCTCGATCGGTTCGACTAAATCTGTCCGCAGTTGAATGGCATGAACCTTCATAAGGCAATAGCCTGCCAGGATGCAGCCAACCAATCCACATCCGCAGATCCAGGCGCTTCGCGCCGCGTGGGAGGAGACCGTTCAATCGACGATCGCGATCGGTCAGACCCTCAGCGAAGCGCAATGGTTACTGCCATCGCCTTGCCCGGGTTGGCGACTCAAGGACCTCATCTCGCACTTGACTGGAATCGAGAACCTGCTTCTTGACCCAGCAGAAACGATCACCCTTTTAGTTGCCGAAAAGCCGTGGGTCAAGAATGAGTTCGGGCAATTCGCAGAGGTTGCTGTAGATCTACGTCGAGGGAACACCGGCGCCGAGATTCTGGCTGAATTTGAAGAGGTCGTTGCGGAGCGCGGAAGTGCTTGGCGCTCTGAAGTTCGGGCTCCTGAAGAGGAAACCTTCTTTGCCCCGGTTGGCATGCTGCCGCTGGGCACATTGCTCTGGCGTCGGGTCTTCGACTCTTGGGCTCATAATCAGGACTTGCGGATGCCTCTGGGGCTAAGTGGAGACCTGGATGGCAAGGCCGCTGAAGCGGTCTATCGGCAAGTTGCGCGGCTAATTCCGGCAATCTTCGCTAAGAAATGTGCCGCGCCGATTGGCTCTTCGGCCTGGTTGACCATCACCGGACCCGGCGCCTTCTCCTATGGCGCAGTGATCAATGGCGACGGAAAAGGCGAATTCTTAAAGACGATTCCAGAAAATGTGTCGGCGTCAATCGAAATGAGTACCCACGATTGGTACCTGCTGACTTGTGGCCGCGATGGACGGGAAAACGCCAAGGTTGAACTAGCCGGAGATCTAAATTTGGCTGCAAAAGTGCTCGAAAATCTAACGATCACTCCTTAGTTAGCAACTCCGCCGGATCTTCCAAAAGTTCAGCGACCCTAGCCAAGACGCGTGATCCCAATTCGCCGTCGATCATTCGGTGATCGAAAGAAAGCGTCAACTCACATACTGGTCGGATCTTGATTTTTCCTTTGCGCACCCAAGCGGCGTCACTAATCTGGCCAATTGCCAGGATGCCGGCTTGTCCAGGGGGAAGTATCGGTGTACCGCCATCCACGCCGAGAACGCCAACATTTGTGATCGTGATGGTTCCGTCTTTCATCTTCTCTGGAGGGGTGCGACCTTCGCGCGACGTATCCACCAAGGCCATCAATGCTCTCCCAAGGTCTGGAAGTGACATGGATTCTGATTCGTGAATGACAGGCACTAGAAGGCCCCGAGGCGTAGCAGCAGCAATTCCCAGATTGACATAGCCGCGCACAATAATCTCTTGATTAGCCTCGTCCCAAGAGGAGTTGATCTTTGGAAACTCTTGCACTGTCTTGATAAGTGCTGCGGCAACAATCAAAAGCGGTGAGACCCGAACCCCTTCGAAATCGGAATCTTTACGAAGTCGCTGGACAAGTTTTAAAGTTCTAGTGACGTCAACTTTGAGCCAGACCGCAACATGCGGCGCTGTGAAGGCACTGGTGCTCATTGCCTTAGCCATTTCTTTGACAACGCCTTTTATCGGCAGGCGCTCTTCTCTGGTTGCGTCGTAAGAAGTGGCCGCCGGCGCTTCAACAATGTGACTTGAAACGGATGCCGCCATTACATCGTTTCGAGAAACGGGGCCGCCCGTGTTTCGGATTCTTCGAAGATCGACACCTAAATCCCGAGCCAATTTTCGAACTGGTGGCTTGGCGACAATTGGTCCATCGTGCCGTTCAAAAACGACGCTTTCGCCATCGTCAATCGGATTCACTGCGCGGCGCTGACGCCGAACGCCTCCGGACTGTTCCTTCACTCCGTACCCAACAAGTACAGCTGTCCGTGTCGAAGACGGTTCGGCTTCCGCGGTCGTGACAACTTCACTTTCGATCGAAATGATTGGCGTGCCGACGGCGATGGTCTCACCCGCTGGTACAAGAAGTGAGGTAACTGTTCCAGCGAATGGCGATGGAAGCTCAACCGCTGCCTTGGCCGTTTCAATCTCGCAAATCATCTGATTAAGCGTGATCACATCGCCGGGCTGCACATACCAACGAAGAATCTCAGCCTCGGTTAGTCCCTCTCCAACGTCTGGAAGACGAAACTGTTGTTCTGCCATCGCTTCTCCTTCCTAAAACTCAAGCACCCGGTCGACTGCATCAAGAATGCGATCGACATCAGGCAGATAGTGATCTTCAATTCGAGCTGGCGGGTAGGGGACATTGAAACCGCCGACCCGAAGGATTGGGGACTCAAGAGAGTAGAAGCATTGCTCCGTAATTTGAGCAGACAATTCCGCTCCCATGCCTAAGAAAGTTGGTGCTTCGTGAACAATGACACCGCGGCCGGTCTTTTCGATCGATTCAAAAACCGGATCTAGATCCAGGGGCGATAAGGATCGAAGATCTATTACCTCCAAACTCTTTCCCTCACTCTGACCGATTCGCGCCGCATCCAAACTCGTGCGCACCGTAGGTCCGTAGGTAATGAGGGTTACATCGTTTCCTTCTTGCAGAATGCTCGACTCGTGCAGATCAAGCGACGGAGTATCCATGTTTATATCCGCCTTGTCCCAGTAGCGACGTTTCGGCTCGAAGAAAATTACGGGGTCATCGGATTCAATGGCTTGCTGGATCATCCAATAGCCATCTTCGGGATTAGAGCAAGTGACTATTCGTAACCCAGCAGTATGAGCGAAGTAGGCCTCGTTGCTCTCGCTGTGATGTTCAACGGCGCCGATCCCGCCCCCATAGGGAATTCTCACAACGATTGGCAGGTTCACTTTGCCGAGCGCCCTTGAGTGCATCTTCGCCAACTGGCTGGTTATCTGATCAAACGCTGGATAGACGAAACCATCGAATTGGATTTCGCAAACTGGTCGATAGCCGCGAAGAGCCAAGCCAATCGCCGTACCAAGAATTCCTGACTCAGCCAAAGGTGTGTCGACAACACGTGTGTCACCAAAATCAGCCTGCAAGCCTTCGGTAACACGGAAGACGCCACCAAGTTTTCCAATGTCTTCGCCCATAAGCATGACGCGTGAATCTTTCTCGAGTGAGCGGCGAAGCCCCGAGTTGATTGCCTTTGCGAGAGTGATCATGCTTGCTCTACAAAACTTGCCCGATATTGCTTAAACTCATCGCGCTCCTTAGCCAGAGTTGAGTGCGGCTCAGCGTAGACATGAGCAAACATCTCATCGGGGTCGGGGTCAGGCATCGCAATAATCTTGGCTCGAAGCTCCGCCGCCATCTTGTCGGCCTCTGCATCTATCTCTGCAAAAAAGACACTATCTGCCTGACCGGTTCTCGACAGGTGAACTTTCACCCGCTCAATCGGATCCTTCAGTTTCCAGACCTCGAGTTCTTGGGCTAACCGATAGCGACTTGGATCATCGGAGGTTGTATGGGCACCCATCCGGTAAGTGAATGCTTCGATGAAGGTCGGGCCTTCACCTCTGCGTGCCTTCGCCAGGGCTTCCCGCGTTACCGCAAGAACTGCTAGAACGTCATTACCGTCGACTCTGATTCCAGGAAAGCCGAAGCCACTGGCTCGACGGTAGAGCGGCACCCGAGTCTGACCTTCGATCGGCTGGCTAATCGCCCACTGATTGTTCTGACAGAAGAACACCACAGGCGCCAGAAAAACACTGGCGAACACGAAAGCTTCGTTGACATCACCTTGACTCGTTGCACCGTCGCCAAAGTAGGCAATTACGGCCCGGTCGCTCTTGTCGCGCTGGAGCCCCATGGCATAGCCGGTGGCATGCAACGTCTGGGCGCCGATAACAATTGTGTACAACTGAAAATTGTTTTCGTTCGGATCCCACCCGCCATGATTTACCCCGCGGAACATGCCAAGCAATTTGACTGGATCAACGCCCTTGCACCACGCAACCCCGTGTTCGCGATAGGTAGGGAAGGCATAGTCACCTTCGTCCAGCGCCCGTCCCGAGCCAACCTGAGCCGCTTCTTGCCCTAACGATTGAGCCCAAAGCCCTAACTCACCTTGCCTTTGTAATGCGGTGGCCTCGAAATCAAAACGCCTGACCATAACCAGGTCACGATAGAGAGCTCGTAACTCGTCTGTTGAGATATCGATTGAATAGTCAGGATCTTCGATTCGTTCGCCCTCCGGGGTAAGAAGTTGAACCAAACGCTCTTGCGCCACGCTTTCCCCATCTCCCCTACGCTTGTCCCTGTGAATCCGGGGATCAAGTGAGTCCGTACTTAAGGCCCGCAGTCGATGCTATTCCTGCATACATCGCAGGTAAACCACCTAAGCCTGTGCCAGGTCTCACCTCGTACAAAATATCGTCAAACGAAAACCCATATTCGACGCTCCCTGAGATCGAACAGGCCCTCATTTCGAGCCTAACAGAGGTAAATCGGTACCCAGATATGGCGGCGACGGCACTTATCAAGGCGCTGGCCGGCCGATTCGAAGTCTCGGCTGAAAATCTTTCTGTGGGAACTGGCTCAGTGGGTGTACTTCAGCAATTCGTCCAAGCCACCTGCGAGCAGGGTGATGAAGTACTCCATGCCTGGCGCTCCTTCGAGGCCTACCCAATTGTCGCTGCGGTGAATGGCGCGGTAAGCATCGGAACTGGTCTTCGAGCCGATGAATCCCATGATCTGGCGGCCATGATCAAGGCAATTACGCCGCGAACCCGGCTAATCCTGATCTGCCAGCCAAATAATCCCACCGGCGTAGCCGCTAGAGGCGAAGAACTGCGCCAATTCATCGATCAAGTGCCGACAGAGATTACCGTCGTTCTTGATGAGGCTTACGTCGAATTCATCACAGATCCGGATGTCCCCGATGGGGTTGAACTTTTTCACGAATATGCCGACAAAGACAATGTCGCGATCCTGCGCACCTTCTCCAAGGCCTATGGCCTGGCATCTCTCCGAGTAGGTTTCGCGATTGCATCTGCCTCAGTGGCCGGTGCCTTACGTAAATGCGCCGTGCCATTCGGGGTCAGCGGAATTGCCCAAGCGGCCGCAATTGCCGCACTCGCCTGCGAACCAGAATTGATGGAACGCGTCAATGCCATCACCGCGGAGCGCGCTCGAGTGATTGCCGGGCTACGTGAACAAGGTTGGAGCACGCCAGATTCGCAGGGCAATTTTGTCTGGCTGCAACTGGGCAATGACACTCAACGATTCGGCGACTTCTGCTCTTCGCGCGGTCTGTCCGTTCGCGCCTACGGCAACGATGGAGTTCGGGTTACCATCGGTGAAGAAGTGGCCAATAGCAGGTTCTTAGATCTCACCAGCGTATTCCAGAGCCCGCTCAGAACAGGAAATTGATGTCGACGCTCACCGTTCCCGCGATCAAAGGCGACTCAACACATCGCGGCGAATTCATGGTTGTGATTGCGGCACTGCTATTCGGTTTAAACGGCACGGTCTCAAAACTCATTCTGCAGGCTGGCTTACCAGCCATGCGATTCACTGAGATCCGCTGCGGCGGAGCTTTCATCTGCCTACTGACATACGCACTTATCAGGCGCCCGGCTTCGCTAAAGATCAACCGCAAGCAGATTGGTTTTCTTGCCCTCTATGGCGTCGCTGGATTTGCAGGAGTGCAAGTCTTCTATTTTGTTGCCATCGCGCGGCTTCCAGTAGGGATTGGACTCCTTCTTGAATTTACGGCACCGATCCTAATCACACTTTACGTACGATTCGTCCGCAAGGAGGATGTCAAGTCTCGAATGTGGGCGGCGCTAGTGCTTGCCATTTGCGGACTAATTCTCGTGGGGCAAGTCTGGAATGGCCTAACTCTCAACGGCATCGGCCTTATTGCTGGCGGATTTGCGAGCATTTCGCTCACAATCTATTACCTTCTTGGCGAACACGGCGTTGGGATCAGGGACACCACATCGCTCACCGCGTGGGCTTTTGGTTTTGCCACGGCCTTCTGGCTAATCGTGCAGCCGCTCTGGGACTTTCCTTTTCATCTGCTCTCAAACCAAGTCAGCCTCGGCGGCCGGTTCTCGAATGTGCAAGCACCGCTATCGTTATTCATCCTTTTCTGCGTTCTATTCGGGACCGTTGCACCGTTCATCTTGGTAGTCAGCGCTCTGCGCCACACGACTCCTGCCAGAACCGCAATGATTGGAATGCTCGAACCGATATTCGCCTCAGTAGTGGCATGGTGGTGGATCGGCGAATCTCTGACACTCCTGCAGATTCTCGGCGGCCTAGTGGTTCTTACGGGGATCGGTCTGGCGGAATCCGCACGGTGAACGTTGTTAGAAGCATTAACACAGCAATCAGTTGCGCGACGTTAGTGTGAAGTAGCCAGTCGGCGACGCAACCAGAGCGAAACGTAGACAAGGGCAAGCAAGGCAGGTACTTCGATAAGCGGGCCAATCACTCCGGCCAACGCTTGTCCTGATGTAACGCCCCAAACTCCAATACTCACCGCAATTGCTAGTTCAAAGTTGTTCCCAGCAGCCGTAAACGCCAGTGTTGCGATCTTCGGGTAATCAAGGTGGGTGCGAGCGCCAAGGAAGAATGAGAAGCTCCACATGATCGCGAAATATGCCAACAGCGGGAGCGCGATGCGCATTACCGAGATCGGGTTTCCAGTAATCGCTTCCCCCTGAAGTGCGAACATCACCACAATGGTGAAGAGCAGTCCATAGAGCGCGAAGGGGCTAATGCGCGGAATAAACTTCCTCACATACCATTCACGCCCTTTCACACGTAGGCCGATTCGACGAGTTAGGTAGCCAGCAAGTAACGGAATCCCCAGAAAGATCAACACGGCCTTAGTGATTTCAGTTGTGGAGAAATGAACGTCCTGAGTGCTAAGACCCAGCCAACCGGGGAGGATCTTTAAATAGAACGTGCCAAGAAGAGCGTAGGCAAAAACCTGGAAAACTGAATTCAAGGCCACGAGCAAAGCTGCAGCCTCGCCATCACCACAAGCGAGGTCATTCCAGATCAGCACCATCGCAATACATCTGGCCAGACCGATAACAATTAGACCGGTACGGAACGCCGGTTGATCGGCGAGGAACACCCAAGCGAGGGTGAACATCAGTGCTGGGCCTATTAGCCAATTTAATAAAAGAGAAAGCCAGAGTAGGCGGCGATCACTCGTGACCCGGTCCATGTCCTCATAATTAACCTTTGCCAGCACTGGATACATCATCAGCAGTAGACCTAGGGCGATTGGTAGAGATGTCTGGCCGACCTTCACCGAGTTCAGGGCGCCCTGGACAGATGGCACGAACCGTCCAAGCAGTAGACCCGCAACCATCGCGGCAAGAATCCAGACGGGCAAGAATCGATCCAGGAACGATAGGCGCTTGAGGAGCGCCCGCTCTTGGCTGGGGTTGGTCGTAGGCTCCATGCCTAACAGCACTTTAAGTGCAGAGTCTTGGCAATTGCGTGGATCGCTTCTGGGACTACCCGGTAGTAAACGCTCATCCCTCGACGCTCCTTGACTACCAATCCGGCCCCTTCGAGTTTCTTCAAGTGGTGACTGACCGTCGGTTCGGATAGGCCGACCAGAGGAGCCAGTTCACAGGTACAAGCCTCATTTCCGGGTTGGTGGAGCATATGAACAAGCAGTTGGAGCCGGACCGAGTCCGCAAGTGCCTTCAACCGTAGTGCCAGAGCCAGCGCATCGTCGGCAGAGAGCGCCTGATTATCCCCAATTGGCGGACAGCAGATCGGGGACAGGTCTTGGAGCAAGGGTAGAGCCTTGGGCATGTTTTGATTCTCCCACCTTATTGACATATGTCAAAGAGGTACTTATCGTGGTATTAGATATTTATCTAAGACGTTGGAACATGATCTACCTGGGACAGGTAGCGGAGGTTCACCAATATGCTGAAGAACGCCGAGAAGCTGCCGACCAGCCGACGTCGCCAAGTTGCTTTCCTTGCCGCATCTGTCTTTGTCTGGGTTGGGGCTTACCGGATAAACGGGTGGGTCTGGAATCACCTGTTCTACAACCTGTTCGACATGACCCCAACTGCAAAGTTAACCGAGACGGTTCATTTCTTCTTTTTTGACCTGGTTAAGATCGGCCTGCTGCTCATCGGGATCATTTTTGCAGTCACAGTGCTCCGCTCCTATATGAGCGTGGAGCGGACTCGAGCATTACTAGGTGGCAGACGTGAAGGGATTGGGAACGTTCTAGCCGCCGGGCTCGGCGTGATTACCCCCTTCTGTTCTTGCAGCGCAGTACCGGCCTTCATTGGTTTTGTCGCCGCTGGCGTGCCACTCGGAGTGACGTTCAGTTTTTTAATTGCCAGCCCCTTAGTAAACGAAATCGCAGTGGGAATGCTCTTTAGTCTTTTCGGCTTCAAAATCGCAGCCATTTACATTGGCGCCGGATTGCTCATCGCCATCGTTGCCGGATGGGTCATCGGGCACATTGGTGCACAGCGGTGGGTGGAGCCATTCGTCTTTGAAACCAAGCTCGGCGGGCAAGTCATTAACACCACTTCCGCGCTCACCTTCAATCAGCGAATGCAGATGGGCATCGAAGAAGTTAATTCCATTCTGCTCAAAATCTGGCCGTACCTGTTTGTTGGTATTGGCCTTGGCGCCGCAATCCACGGCTGGGCACCAGCGGACTTCTTCGCAAAATATGCAGGAAGGGGAAACATCTTCGGGGTAGTCATAGCAGTAGGAATAGGCGTACCCCTCTATTCAAATGCCGCTGGCATCATGCCGATGGTGCAAGCTCTCCATGAAAAAGGCCTGCCAATGGGCACGCTCCTCGCATTCATGATGAGCGTTGTCGCACTATCCATGCCAGAAATGATTCTGCTTCGGCGAGTTCTAAAACCCCAATTGCTTGTTGTCTTCATTGCAGTTGTCGGCACCGGCATTGTCGCCGTCGGATACCTATTCAACGCACTACTTAGCTGACCCAATCAAGTCGAAAGGAAGCATCGTGATTATCAAAGTATTAGGACCAGGATGCAACAACTGCAAGACCCTAGAGCGAGCAACGAAAGACGCTGTCGCAGAACTGAATATCACCGCAACCATCCAAAAGGTTGAGGATTATGCGGCCATCGCTGGCTATGGCGTAATGAGCACGCCAGCACTGGTCATTGACGAAAAGGTCGTGTCGATGGGACGCGTACCAACACCGGCACACCTACGCGAGCTACTCACCGCCGCGCTGGGTTAGGAAATGTTAGGAGGTTGAATATGGACGGTTGCTGCGATTGTGGCGTTGCGTGTTGCTAACTAGCACCCGCAAGGGAATACGCCTAGAGGTCAACTGATAGGCGTCAACCCGTTCGTGGCGGTCAGGCAATCAATCTTGACGGCTGCGAACGGGTTTATTGCACGTCAGACCAGCCCGAGCCTGAAGTAGTATCGCTCCATGAATGCTAGGCCCGCTTGAAATGAGACGTGCCGACCTTGCTGTCCTTAAACACTCACAATTTCGTAGGCTTTTTATTGCCCGCTCCGTTTCAGTTCTCGGCAGTTCAGTAGCTGGAATCGCCCTTGCCTTTGCCATCCTTGATCTGCCAACTGCCACGCCAAGCAAACTCGGTGAAGTTCTAGCAGCAATGGCCGTCGCGCGAGTCGTATTCATTCTTGTCGGTGGAGTCCTCGGCGACCGATTCTCGCGAAGTACCATCCTGTCCTTGGGGGAGTTTCTATCGGCCTTGGGTTCATTAGGTCTCGGAGTGGCCCTGCTAAGTCATACCCACAATTTCCTACTGCTCTCAGGTCTGGCTGCCATCGTCGGAATCGGCACGGGAATTTTCATGCCCGCAATGAGCGGAATGGTTGCTGATGTAGTAGATGAATCCCAGCTTCGAAGTGCGAACGGCTTGCTTCGTTTGGTGTTGAACACAGTCTCTGTCGGCGGGGTTGGATTAGCTGGATTTATTGTCGCAACCATTGGCGGGGCTTGGGCAATGCTTCTGAACTCTGCTGCCTTTCTGGTTTCGATGCTCTTACTGTTCTCGATCAAATCGCGCCCGATGCCTCGCAGTAAAGATTCGATGTTCAAGCAGCTTCGCGGAGGCTGGAAAGAGTTCTCATCGCGAAGTTGGATCGTCTCCATTGTCGCCGCGGCCTTTGTGATTAATGCGTTCTTTGGTGCGGTGATTGGCGTGTTCGGTCCAATTATCGCCAAGTCTCAATTAGGCGGACCAGCAGCCTGGGGGCTGATCACCATGACATTCTCCGCCGGCGCGATCGTAGGTACCTTCGTAGCGCTCCGAATCAAGTCCCATCGCCCGCTATTGCTCGGAGTTGTATGTACAGCTGGCATTGGGTTACCGGCACTTGCGCTGGCTGTTCCCATGCCAGTTGCCATCATCGCGCTGGCTGGATTTTTGGCCAGCATCGGGTTGGATATTTTCTCACTTGGCTGGGACACCGCGCTTCAACTGCATATCCCTCGAGAGGCGCTATCGCGGGTCTCTGCTTATGACTGGCTAGGTTCCATGGTCGCCGTCCCATTGGGGTTAGCCGTCGCGGGATCGGCATTACAGGCAGTAGGCGCCCGCACCGCTCTTCTCTACTCGGGCGGCATCATGATCGTTGTTGCTCTGTTGCCGCTCTTGGTTCCAAGTGTCCGCACCCTTACTAACGACGTTAGCCAGAGCACCTAATCACGGCTCGTTCTTTTTTGCTGGATCTTCGCCATCAACCCGGTAACCCTCCGTAAGTGGACCGCCGGCGAGGTCCAATACCTCAACAACAGCACGAATAAGAGGTCCCCTATCGCTCTGGACCAACACCGCAAGTTGCCCGTTTACGAGCCTCTCAAGCAGAGGTGCGTCCAAGTCGGCAAAATATCGCGACAACCACTTGCCGGCTCCGAGCCAATGCGATTGGGCCAACAAAAATAGTTCACTTGCGGCTATTAGGAGAGTTGACGCGATAAAGGCCAACTCAGCCTGAGCGGTGGCGCCTCGTAAGTCGTCCAATAAGTCGGTGAGTAGGTACCTGCGATGCATCAATGTTTCGACGGGAACGGGAGGCGGTCCCTTGACTAAACGCATTCTGGCTTCCGTCTGAATGTCTAATGCAGTAGACCCAAAACTTGTAAGAATATGAGAGTCGACGCACATACGCAGGAGCGTCGAGCGCCAACTCGCGGCCTCCGAGGTCCAGTAGTGCTCAAGTGACGTCGGAGTCTGCACAAACAATTCTACAACCCAGCCATACATCCGTAGGGTGTTGCGAAACGGTGCTGGTGCCCCAGGAAGAACAACCACGATGTCTAAATCGGAAGTCTCGGTCCGCTGCGATGTCAGCACGCTTCCGGCAAGGAATGCGGCGATAGCCGTGGGAAATGACTCCTCGACAATTCGCTGCGCGGCGTCGACAGGTTCCAAGCGATCCATAAAAGGAACTCTAGGCCGTGATCTCAGAGTTGCCTTGGAGCAGTTGTTGTACGTCGCGGTAGAGCCTCTGGGCGGCATTAGTGGCAATCGGCGAGACGCTCGATAGACCAAGAAATCCATGGACGAGTCCGGGCTCGCATCGAGCAATGACTAGAACACCACTGTTCCTGAGCTTGTTCGCATAGGCGTTCCCTTCATCTCGTAACGGGTCATGTTCTGCGGTGACGACAATTGTTGGTGGTAACCCGCTGAGATCGGGCTCAAATAATGGGCTTATTCTCGGATTGGCGCGAAGTGCGGAGTCAGGAACCCATTGTTCCGCGTACCAAAGCGCATCATCTGCGTCGAGCCCCCAGCCGGCGCCTTTCTCTTTCACACTTGGCTGGGAAAAAGTCAGATCTGTATTTGGATAGATGAGTACTTGGGCATCGGGCATTCGCCTGCGCTCGTCTCTCAATCGAAGGCAGACGAGTGCAGCTAAGTTTCCACCGGCGCTATCTCCGGCGACCGCAACAATGTCGCTACCCACCAACTCGTGAGCGTGAGCAAATGCCCAAAGGGTGACCAGGACCGCATCGTCTACTGCTGCCGGCCAAGGGTTCTCGGGTGCCAATCGGTAATCCACGGCGAGTACCGCTACATCTGCCTCTTTGGCTATGCGACGACATGTGCCGTCGTGAGTCGTGAGATCTCCGACGGTCCAACCGCCGCCATGGAAGAAGACCAATAGGGGCAGAGCACCCATTGTTGGTTGGTATAGGCGGACTGGAATCGCAACCTCACCTGAGACAATTAAATCAGCCACCCGCGCCAACTTTGGTCCGGGCGGACGAATGGCTGCGTGTCGACGATGCCGCAACTCAGTGGCGCCGATCGTTCGGCTTGGTTGGTTTGGCTTGGCGCGCAATTGTTGAAGCCTCGCTGCCAACTCCGGATCTGCCAATTCCTCCATCGTTGATACGTCCACCCTTCCATTACCCAGAGAACCTACGGTCCAAGAAGCGCTGCTGGGATCACTGCAATCCCATCCTCCCTGCGGCGATAGGCGTATTTGCCTGTTGTGATCACTGCAGCGTCAAGCAGATCGGGTCCTATCTGATCTTTGAGCCAGACTAAATGCTTTACGTCCTCGGTTTGGACCGTCGCCGACAACTTCACTTCGAGCGCGACAACTCTTTGATCCGGACGGGTGACTATTAGATCAATCTCATGCTCTCCTCGGTGGAGCCGAAGGTGCGCAGTCTTGGCTTCAGCATTCTGGGCGTAAACGCGAACACTTAAAGTTACGAGAGATTCAAACAACGCACCAAGGAATGTTCCATCACGATAGATGGCTGGAGTGATTTCTTCCCCAAGGAGCAGCGCCCTGGCGTTGAGGCCGAGTAATTGGGTAGCCAGAGCGGGATCAGCAAGATGGTGCTTTGGCGCTTCGCCTAGTTCTTTAAGATGGTTTCTAGTGGGGATCCATGCGGGTAGGGGATCAAGGATCCAGAGCCTCTCCAGCGTGTCTCGATAAGGCTGCGCTGTTGTCCTGGCTGGCTTCACCCCCTCACCAGAAGTGGCTGCGTCTCGAATTCTCTCGAAGGAAGCCGTAGTCGAAGTTGCCGCAGCATAGGCAGCCATCCAACGCTGCAACGCCGTCGGGTTGCGAATCTGGTGTCCCAATTCAGGAAAGTCTCGATCCACGACTCGAGCCAGGTAACCGTCTAGCTGAGCCCTGCGGGCACGCTCCGACAGTTCTCGAATCGCAGGAAAACCCGATGAGAGGATTTCGCGCACGTAGTCCTTGAGTCCAATCTCAGTTTCACCGATGATTTCAGGGCGATTGCCTTCGAGTAGAGCGGCAAGACTCACCGTTGGTGTTTCGATACCTCGCTCTGCGAGAGAAAGTGGCCTCATGCGCAGACGGAGGATTCGACCTGACCCGGAGTGAGTTCCCGTAGGTTCGGCGCCAGCTGAACCAGTGAGAAAAAAAGATCCAGGAGCGGCTCCCGAATCAACTGCGCGACGAACAACGTTCCATAAATCCGGCTCGTACTGCCATTCGTCCAAGAGCACTGGGAAGTCTGCCTCTAGGACGCGATCTGGATCGGCGCTTAGAACCTCGCGCACCTCTTTCCGATCAAGTTCAAATATGGTCGTCGATCTCTGCGCGGCCGTTGCGGTTTTACCAACGGCCTTTGCCCCTTCCAACGCGATGGCGGCTGCCCCACTCTGCAATGCATCTATTTCGGCGTCTATCACGCGACGTCGGTACGGCGTCCTGCTGGTTGTGGGTTGATTCACGTCTATGATGCTACCGTTTCGGGCCACTCGACGCTACCATTTCGGGGCGTTCCACGCTACTGTTTCGGGGCGTTCCACGCTACTGTTTCGGGAGACGAACAAGAAAGTCCCGATTTATTGCTGAGCGGCTCCGTATCGAGTTCGTGCGCCAACGCAATCGCCAAGAACCGATGTCTCTCCACTAGATAGAGGAAGCCATATCGACGAAGCGCGAGTAGTGGCCCTGGAAGGCAACCGTGACAGTGCGAGTGGGCCCGTTGCGGTGTTTGGCGACAATCAGATCGGCTTCGCCTTGACGCGGATGATCACGGTCATAGGCATCCTCGCGGTGAAGCAGGATCACCATGTCAGCATCCTGTTCAATCGATCCAGATTCGCGAAGATCGGATAGGAGCGGCTTCTTATCCGTGCGTTGTTCTGGGCCACGGTTCAACTGGCTGATTGCAACAACCGGAACACCGAGTTCTTTGGCGAGCAACTTAAGTTGACGTGAAAATTCGGATACCTCTTGCTGGCGGCTCTCGACTTTTTTCCCGCTGGTCATCAACTGCAAATAGTCGATAACAACAAGTCTGAGATCATGACGTTGCTTAAGCCGACGACACTTCGCGCGAATCTCCATCATCGTCATGTTCGGCGAATCGTCGATAAAAAGTGGCGCCTGGGATATCTCGCCCATTCTCCTGGCAAGCCTGGCCCATTCGTCATCGGTCATAGTGCCGCTTCGCATGTGTTGGAGCGGTACCCGTGATTCGGCAGAGAGCATCCGCATCGTGATCTCGTTCCGACCCATTTCAAGACTGAAGATCACCGAAGTAAGGCCATTCTTGATTGACGCTGATCGAGCCAGATCCAGACCGAGCGTGGACTTACCAATCGCGGGCCGGGCCGCAAGAACGACCATCTGTCCCGGATGCAAGCCATTTGTCAGATCATCAAGATCGGCGAATCCGGTTGGCACACCGATCATCTGGCCACCGCGGGTGCCAATGGATTCAATCTCATCGAGCGCTTCCGGCAGGAGGTCGTTGAGGATTACATAGTCCTCGCTCACCCGACGCTCGGTTACCGCAAAGACTTCCGCCTGGGCGGCGTCGACGACCTCGTCTACCTCGCCCTCGACTGCATAACCAAGTTGAACGATCTTGGTACCAGCTGCCACCAGCCGACGGAGAATTGCTCGTTCCCGAACAATCTTGGCGTAGTAACCGGCATTGGCTGCCGTTGGTACCGAGGAGATCAGGGTGTGCAGATAGGGCGCACCACCGACCTTGGCTATCTCGCCTCGCTTGGTTAATTCAGCGGCCACCGTAACCGGGTCGGCTGGTTCGCCTCGGGCATATAAATCTAGAATCGCATCGAAGATCGACTCATGCACCGGGCGGTAAAAATCTCTGGATCGGAGAGCTTCAACAACGTCGGCGATTGCGTCTTTCGAAAGGAGCATCCCACCAAGAACGCACTGTTCGGCGGCAATGTCTTGCGGGGGAGTGCGCTCGTACTCAGTATCTCGAGGGAACTCGGCAATACTCATTAATGGTTCAACTCCCATAGAAACTGCTCTGACCGCTTCACCTGATGATCTACGCGACCACCGACAGGAACCTACGGGATGGACTAGTCAATCTGTGGATAACCTTGTGGATATTGCTGTGGGAAAGGCCGTATTCGCGTGTGTACAGGATGTTGATGGGTTGTGGATGATTAGAAAGCCGCTGCTCAAAGCGCCAGGTCAGACCAGCACTCGCCGCCTGCGAATCTGTGGACGAAGAAAGTTCTCTGCTGTCTCAAATGGCGGACGGAGAGCAGATTGCTCCGCTCTCCGTCCGACTTATTACTAAAAACTTGAAGGCTGAGGCCTTAGGCCTTTGCAACCTCAAGGTTGATTGTTGCGACGACCTTCGGGTGCAGGGTGACCTTCACTTTGTAGATGCCGACGCTCTTAATGTGATCGGAAAGGGCGATCCGACGACGGTCTACTTCAGGTCCACCAGCTTGACGTACCGCGAAGGCAACATCCTTCTGAGTTACGGATCCAAATAGACGTCCGGCATCGCCAGCCTTGACGGCCAGTCGCACCGGGCTGGCCTCTAGTGCCGTCTTGATTTCCTGAGCATGATCCAGATCGCGTACTTCGCGAGCGCTGCGAGCGCGACGAATGCCGTCAATCTGCTTTGCTCCGCCTGAACTCCAAGCGATTGCATCCCCTCGAGGAAGCAAGAAGTTTCGGGCATAGCCATCTTTTACGTCGACTACGTCGCCAGGGGCGCCAAGGCCAGTGATTTCATTGGTAAGGATGAGTTTCATGGCATCCTCCTAGCGTGCTGTCGAGGTGTAGGGGAGAAGGGCAACCTCACGGCTGTTCTTCACTGCTTGAGCAATATCGCGCTGGTGTTGCACACAAGCGCCGGTTACTCGACGAGCCCGGATCTTGCCGCGATCGGAGATGTACTTACGCAGCAGGCCAGTGTCCTTGTAGTCGATGTATTCGACCTTGTCCTTGCAGAAGGTGCAGACCTTCTTCTTAAATTTTTTTACCGGTGGCTTGGCCATCGTGGTGCTCCAATTGTTGGATGCCCCGCCCGTGAATCAGATTTGATTCAGGTAGCGGGAATGGTCAGAGTTAGAACGGGGGCTCGTCCATCGATCCAGCAGGAGCACCCCAACTACCAGAGGCACTTGCCCATGGGTCTTGGCTGCTTGCTGGCGATCCTTGGCTCGAGCCAGTGCCGCGGCTGGTCTTTGCGACCTTTGCCGTGGCGTTGCGTAGAGATGGACCTA
Source organism: Candidatus Nanopelagicaceae bacterium (assembly GCA_035530875.1). Lineage (GTDB taxonomy): Bacteria > Actinomycetota > Actinomycetes > Nanopelagicales > Nanopelagicaceae > JANXYY01. The sequence goes on along the minus strand of DATKUB010000031.1, from coordinate 15,897 downwards.
CTTCATCGACCTCTACTTCAAAAACGGTTCGCTTCTCGCCCTCTTTAGTTTCATAAGAGCGTTGCTTCAGGCGACCTTGAACGATCACTCGCATACCACGTTGAAGGGATTCGGCGACATTCTCCGCTGCTTGGCGCCAGACGTTGCACGACAAGAAAAGCGAATCGCCGTCTTTCCATTCATTAGTAGCCTTATCGAGATAACGCGGGGTTGACGCAATCCGAAACTTTGCAACGGCCGCACCCGAGGGGGTGAAGCGCAGTTCAGGATCGTCGACAAGATTGCCGACGATTGTGATGACGGTGTCTCCAGCAGCCATGCTGTGACTCCCCCTTCAGTTAGGCGCGTCAGCGCTGATCGGGACGGATTACCTTGGTGCGAAGAACCGCTTCGTTGAGGTTGAGCTGGCGATCCAACTCTCTCACCGCGGCTGGTTCACAATTCATTTCGAGAACTGCGTAGATGCCATCTGGCTTCTTTGCAATCTCGTAAGCCATGCGACGACGACCCCAGATGTCTACCTTCTCGACGGTGCCGCCCGCATCTCGGACAATCTTTAGATATGTCTCGAGACTTGGCGCGACCGTGCGCTCTTCCAACTCTGGATCGAGGATCACCATTACTTCATAGTGACGCATGCGTTAACCCACCTCCTTCGGACTGTACGGCCACGGTCTCTCCGTGGCAGGAGGGTTGCTGCGCCAACCCGGCGATGCGAGCCAACTGGACCGCTGCCGAGCCCCGTTGAATAAAACTGGAAAGAAATATTCCCGGGTTTGGTGGTCTAAGGCTACCTGGAGTCACTGTCAGGACAGAAATCCTTATCCACCGCCGTAGGCTTTAAGGCGTGGACCCCCTAATTGGCGCAGCCTTCGACGCCGAGAACCTGATTGCCGGGACCCAGGCGCGCGGCGCTGACGCTATCCAATTCTTTCTTGGTAATCCCCAGTCGTGGAGGGCTCCAGAATTAACTTATCCGGGCGGACCCAGTGCCTTGAGGGCGGCAGCAGAGTCGGCTGGAATTCGCCTTTATGTTCACGCCCCCTACATCATCAACGTTGCCTCGACCAACAACAAGGTGCGTATTCCAAGTCGCTCATTGCTCGATAAGACCTTGAAGTTGGCTGGCGAATGCGGAGCCGCCGGAGTGATTGTCCACGGCGGACACGTACAAGAAGGTGACGATCCGAAGGTTGGCTTTGAAAATTGGGGCAAGGCGCTGGCAAAAATTGATTCAGGTGTCCCTGTTTTGATTGAAAATACGGCCGGCGGCGAGCGCGCGATGGCTCGCCGATTGGACTCAATCAAGGCATTGTTCGAAATTGCATCTGGCTACGGAGCAGGCTTCTGCCTCGACACCTGCCATGCCCATGCAGGAGGACTAAACATGGACACCCTAGTGTCCGACATCCTCGGCGCTACCGGACGGATAGACCTGGTCCACGCCAATGGCAGCCGAGACACTTCAGGCTCCGGACGGGACCGCCACGCAAACCTTGAAGGTGGTCAATTTGAAAATCACCTGGATGCCAACCTAGTTGCAAAAATTATTCTTGACGCCAAGGCGCCCGCGATCGTCGAAACTCCAGGCGACGAACTGGCTCAAGCGGCTGATATCGCCTTTCTTCGCAGACGAATAGCGCAGATGGCCGGCGAATGAGTTTACGGATCACCCCAATCAGCCGGGATCAGCATCTTGCTTTTATTCAGTCTCTGCCCAGCGCCTCTTTTCTACAGACTCCAGCATGGGCAATGGTTAAGGCGGAATGGCGAAGCGAAAGCATTGGCTGGTTCGATGGCGATAACCAAGTCGGCGCAGCGTTATTACTTCTGCGTCAATTGCCAAGAATTCCAAAATGGTTTGCCTATATTCCCGAAGGCCCACTTTTAAATTGGCAGGGCGCTACCCAAGAAATAGCAGAGGCGCTTCACCTACTTGTCGAATACGCACGAACAGAAGGGGTCTTTCTTCTCAGGATTGGTCCGCCAGTTGCGCAGCACACCTGGAGCGCAGCAACCATGAAAACTGCTTTAGCCACCGAAGAAACCACAGCTCTTACGTCACTAGAGCCGGACGAAACTAACAATCTTGCGATCGCGCTCTGCGATTCACTGAAGTCCTCGGGTTGGCGTGCGCCTAGAAACGAAGATGGCTTCGGGCTTGGGCAGCCGCAATTTGTTTATCAACTTCCCCTTGCCGGAAAGAATCGCGAAGACCTACTTTCTGGTTTCAATCAACTCTGGAGACGCAATCTGAAGCGCGCAGACAAGGAAGAAGTAGCAATCGAGTTGGGCTCGCGCGAAGACTTGCAGACATTTCACGATCTTTACCTCGAGACGGCAAAGCGAGACCAGTTCATTCCACGTCCGTTGATTTATTTTCAAAACATGTGGGATGCAATGCGGTCTGAGGAAAGCGATCGGCTTTCGCTCTACCTTGCAAAGTGGCAGGGCAGTGCAATTGCCTCAACCATCATGATCAGAGTTGGCGATCATGCGTGGTATTCATATGGCGCTTCTTCGGCTCACGGTCGAGAAGCGCGCGGCAGCAATGCAATCCAGTGGCGCATGATCCAAGACGCGCTGGATGCAGGGGCGTCTATCTACGATCTTCGCGGAATAACCTCAACTCTTGATCCAACGGATCCGCATGCGGGTCTCCTTCAATTCAAGTTGGGTGTCGGCGGCCAGGCGATCGAATACGTAGGCGAATGGGACTACCGAATCAGTCCCTTATTCTCATTCCTATTCACCCTCTTGCTGCGCCTTCGAAAGTAGAGTGACTCGCATGGGACTCTCCCTGCATATCAATGCGGAAATTTGGCGCGCTCACATCACCGCGTTTTCTACTCAGCACCCCGGGCTGGTGCCCGTCATTAAGGGTGAGGGTTATGGCTTAGGCGCCACTCGCTTAGTCCACGAGGTTAATCGGCTCGGAATCAAAAGACTCGCTGTTGGAACTCCGACTGAAGCAGATGAGATCGGTGCCCTGTATGCGGGCGAGATTCTTATTCTCACCCCTTGGCGCCCTGGGCAACATCGCACCCCAGGAGCAATCCATACCCTGTCCAGCCTCACGGCAATTGAGTCATGGCACGATCAGGCACCAGTCGTCGTGGAAATTCTCACGGATACTCGCCGCCACGGAATACCACGTTCAGAGTATGGCGGGCTAGCAAAGTTGATCGGCGGAGTCTCCTGTCAAGGCCTCGTCTTCCATCTGCCACTTTCACCCACCAGGAGTCCGCAGGAAATGGTGGCAACCGAAATTCGGAACCTTATTGAAGACGGAATCTCACCAACTTCCTTTAACCGCACAATCTGGGTATCACATATGCCAGCTACCGACTTGACTAACCTGCGAGAGAAGTACCCTTCAATCATTTTTCTTGAACGAGTGGGCACGAAACTTTGGTTGGGCGCTGCGAAGGCCATGCGATCGACGGCAACAGTTCTCGACAAACAGCGAGTGACGTCTGGGGACCGGGTTGGCTATCGTCAACGCCGCGTTCGAAAAAACGGTTGGCTACTAATAGTTGCCGGCGGCACTCAACACGGCATCGGATTGGAGGCCCCGCCAAGCGATCTCTCGTTTCTTGGACGGCTGAAGATTCTGTCGAAAGCAATACTGGTGGTGGCCGGAATCCAACGAAGCCCCTACTCATATGCAGGTAAGCGCTTGCTTTTTGCCGAACCACCACACATGCAGTGCTCACTACTGTTTTGGGTAGGCGAGGGGGCACCCGAAATTGGCAACGAAATTGATGTGACCCTCCGACATACGACCACAAGATTCGACGAAATTACGGAGTAGCAGCCGGGGTTGCGGTGGCAGGTGGTGGCGCCGGTGGTGGTGTCGTATCCGTTGGAGTTGGCGTTGGCGTCGGAGTTAAAGTCGTATCCGTTGGAGTTGGCGTTGGAGTTGGCGTTGGCGAAGTGCCAGGAATCGGCATCGTGGTTGGTACGCCTTTTTTGAACACCGGCACCGGGGTTGGAAGTGTTCCGGAAATATGCACTGGCGGCGGGAACTGCAGAACTGGTTGTCCCTTTAGCGCACCTTTCATATAGGCGGTCCAGATTTGAGCGGGGAACGATCCGCCGAAGACCGAACTTAGCCCGCCAATCCCATGGAGGTTCTCGCTTGGACTATTTCTAAACAAGGCAACTGATGTTGCCAACTGAGGCGTATAACCGCTGAACCAGGCGGTTGCGTTGTTGTCGCTGGTTCCCGTCTTACCGGCGGCTGGGCGCTTTAATTTTTTGGCTTCAAAACCTGAACCGTAATCAACAACATACTTGAGGGCATATGAGAGATCAGCCATCACGTCCTTGCTGAAAACTTGTTGCCCCTGTGGCTTGGCTTGATACAGCACGCCGCCATTATTGCCATGTACAGATTGGATGAAATAGGGCTTGGCGTAGATTCCTTGAGCCGCGTATGTCGCAAAGGCGTCAGCGACATCAATCACATGCGGGCTTGCTGCTCCCAGCACAATCGAAGGAGTTGGCATTAGCGCAACTGAATCTGGAATACCAGCCTGCCTTGCGATTTCGACAATCTTGTCTGGTCCAACTTGCATTCCAAGAGGAACATAGACGGTGTTGATTGAATCGGCGGTAGCAGTTAGCAGTGAGACAGTGCCAAAAGACTCCTTCGCATAATTACCGACAACGTACGGCTTCCCATTTACGTTAAATGTTTGCGGAGATTTCCCATTCCACTTAGTGTTTAAGCCGATTCCGGCCTCCAATGCCCCAATCAAAGCGAATGTCTTAAAGGTTGATCCGGCCTGGGAAATGCTCTGGGTGGCATCGTTGAACTGACGTTTTAAGTAGTCTGGACCGCCATACATTGCAACAACTGCACCAGTGCCTGGCGTTACCGAAGCAAGGCCAATGTGCAGATCCGATGGAGCAGGTTTCGGACGGAATCTGGCAACCGCTGCTTCCGCCGCTTGTTGAGCTTGGCGCTGGAAGGTAGTGCGTACCCGAAGCCCGCTTACTAAAATTTGATCCTCGGTAAAGCCAAGTTTGCTCAGTTCGCTTTTTGCCGTCATGAGCAAGAAGCCACGCGGTCCACCATAGGTGCCACTTGTAGTTGGATCTTTAAGCACCGGCATCTTGGCCTGTGCGGCCCGAGCTGGTGTGATCCACCCAGATTTGACCATGCCTTGAATTACGTATTCGAACCTTGCCACCAACCGGGCTTGATTTCCGCTCGCCACACTTGGGTCGTAATAAGCTGGTGCGCGAAGAATGGCGGCCAAGACCGCGCCTTGCTCTAACGTCAACTGATCTACGTCGGTGCCAAAGTACTGCTGTGAGGCTGATTCGATTCCGTAGGCTCCGCGACCAAACCAGATGGTGTTTAGGTAATCCTCCAAGATCTGATCTTTGGACAATTCATTTTCGAGTTTGATCGAGATGATGAGTTCTTTCAATTTTCGAGTTGGTGTCCGAGCCGATGTTAGGAATGCCGTCTTGGCGTACTGCTGAGTGATGGTGGAACCGCCTTGCAATGAACCTCCGCGAAGATCGTGATAAAGAGCTCGCATAATGCCCAAGGGGTCGATTGCGTGGTCGGTATAGAAACTTCGATTCTCCGCAGACATCACGGCTTGGCGAACTTGGAGAGGAATCCGAGCCAACGGCACGCTCACTCGGTTCTGGGCGCCTAGACGGCCAATTTCAGAGCCATCCGAGTACTGAATGATCGTTGCCTGGCCCGTAGAGAAATCGTTGGGGTTTGGAATTTTCACCGTTATGTACGCAGCGATCAGCGTCACAAGACCGGAAAGAAATAGCAGACCGCCAAGCATGAACAGCCAGCGAACGAAGAATCTCCGACGGAGAACGCCTTGGGAAGCCATGGTTGAACGCTACCTTCCCCACTCGTCTTCAAGGGTACGGACTCTGCGTGGGGGCTTTCTATGAACCCCATCGCCGAGCAAATACGAATTGACTAGATGATTCCAACCGCAATCGAGGCAAATCTCCACGGTGTAGACCCGAAATTCCCCAATCAGCCCGGCCATCTCCTTGATCTCCTCGACTGACTTTATCCGCCCGGAGTACTGGCCCAACTCATCCCCAAAGGTATAGCGCAATTCCACCAGCTCTTTCCGCCGACAAACGGGGCAATTCCGGCTGGTTTTCTCACCATGGAACTTGGCCGCGCGTCGCAGATATGGATCAGCATCGCACGCGTCCGAGTAGTGGCTCGATCCACGAAATAGCTCTACCAGCACCGATCGGCGGGTAAGCGCGTAATCGATCACATCTCGGGCAATCACCGGCTCAGACACGGAGGACAGGGTAAAGGCAGAACCTGAGTAACTTGCCTGAAGCCTAGAGCTCTTATATCGTGGCGATATATCGCAGCAGGATTCGTTGCAAATCTCGTAGAGCTGACTGAGGGGGTGCCGTGGCTACCAGAAAGAGCCAGACCCTTGAATTAGCAATCCTAGGCACGCTCAAAGAAGGCGAATTACACGGCTATGAACTGCGGAAACGTACCTTGGCACTCATTGGTCAGGTCCGTTCACTGTCATATGGATCGCTATATCCAGCACTTCGAGATCTAACTCAGAGCGGCTACCTCCAGGTCGATGAGAGCGCTGCCCATGGGGTTCGGCGAGGCGCCAACCCAAGAGCCCGAATCTCGTACTCGCTCACTGCCGCCGGCAAAGAACGGCTAAATGAGCTTCTTGCTGAGGCTGGGCCAAAGGAATGGGACGACGAATCATTTGCCGTCCGACTTGCTCTTTTTTCTCAGACGGATGTTCGCGTGCGCGTTCGCATCTTGGAGGGACGCCACACCAAATTAGTAGAGCGGCTGGAAGCGATTAGGGAATCGCTTAGCCGAGGCATGGAACGGATGGACTCCTGGACGTTGGAACTCCAACGCCACGGAGAAGAAGCAGTAGAACGTGAAGTCCGCTGGTTGAACGAACTTATCGATAATGCGAGAAGCGAAGAGAAAGAGATGAATAAATGAGCGAGATACGAGTCGCCATAGTTGGCGTCGGAAACTGTGCCTCTTCACTGCTTCAGGGTGTTGAGTACTACAAGAATGCTGACCCCAGCGGAAAAGTGCCGGGGTTGATGCATGTGCAGTTCGGTCCCTATCACGTTCGCGACGTCAAATTCGTAGCGGCCTTCGATGTGGATGCCAAAAAAGTTGGCTCGGATCTAGCCGAGGCGATCTTCGCAAGCGAGAACAACACGATTCGATTCAGTGACGTCCCATCGACGGGTGTCCTGGTCCAACGTGGCCACACTCTCGACGGCCTCGGAAAGTACTACCGCGAGACGATCGAAGAATCATCCGCAGACCCAGTCGACGTAGTCGCTGCCCTCAAGGAAGCACGACCCGACGTTTTGGTCTGTTACTTGCCTGTCGGTTCTGAGGACGCCGCTCGCTTCTATGCGCAATGTGCAATTGACGCTGGAGTTGCCTTCGTAAATGCGCTCCCGGTCTTTATCGCTGGAACAAAAGAGTGGGCCGACAAATTCACAGCTGCCGGATTACCAATCATCGGGGACGACATCAAGAGCCAGGTGGGAGCCACCATCACGCATCGAGTTCTGGCCAAACTTTTTGAAGACCGCGGTGTAAATCTTGAGCGCACACTCCAACTAAACGTTGGCGGAAACATGGACTTCATGAACATGCTTGAGCGCGATCGTCTTGAGTCGAAGAAGATCTCAAAAACCAATGCGGTTACCTCGCAACTTTCCCAGGACATAGGCAAGGGCAACGTCCACATCGGACCGTCCGACTACGTCTCATGGCTCGACGACCGCAAGTGGGCTTATGTTCGCCTAGAAGGACGGGCCTTCGGAGATGTGCCACTCAATCTCGAATACAAACTTGAGGTTTGGGATTCACCAAACTCGGCTGGCGTCATTATTGATGCAATTCGCTGCGCCAAGATCGCTCTTGACCGCGGAATCGGCGGGCCAATCCTTTCGGCCGCTTCATATTTTATGAAGTCGCCACCCGTACAGTATTTCGATGATGACGCCCGCAATGCGGTCGAGGATTTCATCGCAGGTACTATCGAAAGATAAGCAGAAGCCGGCTGATAATTGTGGTAATCAGCTGATCCTGATTTCCACATAGGCTTTGGGAATGGTCAAAGAGCGAGCAGGTTTCGATCTCTTTGGCCATTCCCTTTTTGTTCGCCTCTTGGCTCTTCGGTGGACTTCCCAAGGCATGGACGGGCTTTACCAGAGCGCACTGGCATCGTTTGTACTTTTCTCGCCCGAGAGGCAGGCCAGCGCCAGTGCCGCAGCCGGGGCTTTCGCTCTGATGCTGCTGCCTTATTCGCTGATCGGGCCCTTTATTGGAACTGTCCTTGATCGCTTCCCACGCAGGCAGATCGTCCTAGTTGCAAACTCCGTTAGGGCCCTTGACTTACTGTTGGTGGCTTCCTTACTGGTCAAAGGTGAGACCGGGGCAGTTTTCGTAGGCTCAGTATTGGCTGCTTTTGGAATCAATCGCCTAATTCTTTCGGGTCTGTCGGCCGGCTTGCCTAGGTTGGTCGAACACCAAGTATTGGTCGGCGCCAATGCCTTAGCGGTCACTGGTGGGACCGTCGCAACGGTGATCGGAGGCGGTCTGGGCTACTTCCTTCGCAAGGGCCTTGAGGGAGCAATTGCCCCCGACCATGCCGACGGCGCCCTCGTCCTAGTTGCAAGTTTGGGTTACTTGGTGGCCGCTTTGCTCGCCCTTAGGCTGACCCGTCTTTCACTCGGCCCCCTACCTGAGGAGACGAACGTCGCTAAAGACCGTCGGATATTTGTAGACGGCTTGATAGATGTCGGCTCGGGAATTCGGTACCTCCGCAACCGGGTCGACGCGTCCTTAGCCATGATCGCGGTATCAATTCAACGTGGTGGGCTGACCGCCCTCACTGTCGCAGCGTTACTGATGGAACGAAATTCCTTTCACAATCCAAATTCCCCAGATCAAGGGCTGGCGGGCCTGGCCACCGTGATCAGCGCCGCTGGAGTTGGCGTTGTTTTAGGTGCCGCAATTACTCCGTTCTTTGTTCAACGGATTGGGCGCCACCGGTGGTTGCGACTAAATCTGGCACTGGGTTCGGTCCCCGCCCTTCTCATCGCCTGGTCGAATCCAGTGTCGTTACCATTGCTTGCGCTCGGGGCCTCAATGTGCGGCCAGGCCGTTAAAGTCACCTGCGACTCGCTTGTGCAGCACCATGTTGAGGATGCGTTCCGCGGACGAGTCTTCGCTATCTATGACATGGCGGTGAACATTTGTATCGTTCTTGGCGCCTCGCTCGCGGCTCTGATCATTTCCCCTGATGGCCGAGGAACTCCAGTTCCACTTGCGGTAGCGGTCACTTATTTGCTCTACACGGCCTTGCTCACTGGGCGACGCTTTAAGCCTGACTTGCCCACCAGTTCTTCAACTCTTTAGTAGCCCTTTCCACGCCCAATGGACCGTTTTCGATTCGCAGTTCCAACAAGTAGTCATAGGCCCGGCCGACCGTGCGTGATGGCGGGATCGCAAGAATTTCCATGATCGCCGTACCGTCGAGATCCGGGCGCATCGAAGCTAGTTCTTCCTGTTGGCTAAGGCGGCTAATCCGGTTCTCTAAGTCATCGTATGAACCGGCGAGCGCTTGCGCTTTTCTCTGATTTCTCGTGGTGCAATCGGAACGAGTCAATACATGCAACCGAGTCAGCAGTGGCCCCGCGTCACGCACGTACCTCCGCACGGCACTATCGCTCCATTCGCCGGCACCATATCCATGGAAGCGCAAGTGGAGCTCGACCAGATTCGACACTTCATCAACGGTCTGCTTGTCAAAACGCAGAGCTTTCAAACGAGCCTTGGCCAGATGCGCTCCGACTACTTCATGGTGATGAAATGAGACGCCACCACCCGGCACAAAGGCACGTGTTTTGGGTTTGCCAATGTCATGCAGCAATGCGGCTAAACGCAGTACCAAATCAGGCCCGCCAACTCGGTCCTCCATGGCAATCGCTTGCTCAAGCACAGTTAGCGAATGTTCGTAGACGTCTTTGTGACGATGGTGTTCGTCGATTTCGAGTTTGAGTTTTGGCAATTCTGGAATGACGAATTCGGCCAGACCAGTTTCAACCAAGATAGAGAGTCCGAGTCTTGGTGAAGGGGCCATTAGGAGCTTTACGAACTCATCACGAACTCGTTCGGAAGACACAATCCCAATCCGGTCCTTCATTGATGCAATCGCTTCAAGCGCAGCTTTGTCGACGACGAATTCCAGTTGTGCGGCAAATCTTGCCGCCCTCATCATTCGCAGAGGGTCTTCCGAGAAGGAGACCTCCGGGGCTAGTGGGGTCCGTAACAACTTAAGGGTTAGATCGCTAAGGCCATCGTAAGGATCCCTGAATAGAGGTTCGGGAGTTGTTAATTCAAGAGCCATAGCGTTGATCGTGAAATCTCGCCGCAGCAGGTCCTCTTCAAGGCTCTCGCCAAAGGAAACCTCGGGCTTTCGACTTTCGCCAAAATAAACCTCGCTGCGGTAAGTCGTGATCTCGACGGTGACCGGATTATCTTTACCCTTCTTGCCGGCGATCGTTCCGAATGCGGCTCCGGTCTCCCAGATCGCATCGGCCCATCTGGCCATTACGGCTCTGGTCTGATCCGGTTTGGCATCTGTTGTGAAATCCAGGTCAGATGAGAGTCGACCAAGTAGCGCGTCTCGTACGGAGCCACCTACCAAAGCCAGTTTGAAGCCAGCCTTAGCGAATAGCTCGGCTAGCGCAGTTGCGGCTGGCTCTACTCTGAGCAGTTCGCTCATGGCCAGAGCTTGCGCAGCCGATAGCGGCACATTTGGTCTACGTCGAGTACTCATCGCGTCTAAGGGTAGGACGAGTGGGACCTCCCTCGTTACGCTGACGGGTGTGACGACCAATGAGGGCACCTCGCCAGCCCCGAAGCCTGGACCGCCGCACCGGGGCAAGACCAGTAAGGTCCGGGTCAAAAAAGTAGAAGAAATCAGCGCGGGCGGCTTGGTTCTGAGTTCAGACCGGAGCACCGGCCTCCTAATCGGGCGCAAGGATAAGCGGGGACGCACCCTCTGGTCACTACCTAAAGGGCACATTGAATCCGGCGAAACGCCCGAAGAGGCGGCGCTGCGCGAAGTGGCGGAGGAGACTGGTATTCAAAGCGCCATTGCCAGATCGCTGGGTGTGATCGACTTCTGGTTCATGGCGGATGGGAAACGGATTCATAAAACCGTTCATCATTTTCTCTTTACCGAAACCGGTGGTCATCTTGCGCCGCAACCCTTTGAGGTCGACGAAGTCGCTTGGTTCCCGGTGCAGGAGGTTGTTTCTCGGCTCGCCTACTCTGATGAGCGAAAACTTCTCGCCGGCTATGGCGACCTAGTCGCCCTTCTGGATTAAGCGAACAGACTTGAAATCAATTCGTCGCCTTGGCGCCCACCTCACCTTTTTCCTACTAGCACTCACTGGGCTTTTTTTCGGCAGTCCAGCGCCATCGTTAGCGGCTTCAACCAATGGCGTAAACGTGGTGATAACCAACATAAACAATCATCTGGGGGCTACCGCCAGTCGCGACCTGATCGATGTCAGCGTCTCGATCACTTCGCCGATTACCGTTTCCAACTGGTCGCTGCAGATTCTTTCAAGCGACCAGGTTTTTAGTTCGCGTAGTCAAATAGCTGCATTCGCCGCCAACTCCAAGGCAAGCGGTGCTCCACTAGTAACTCGAATGGGTGCAACATCGATAGACCCATTGGTCCCGGCTACCGCCTCGATATCACTCACCGGTTCAGATGCCATGGTTCGAGATCTTGGCGTTCATGGATTCTGGCTCCAACTAGTCATAAACGGGCGTGCAGTGAAATCAATCCCGTTCTTTTCCTATGGCAGCGGCGGTTCCAGCGTCCAGCCGACTCCAATCGTCTGGATGCTGCCGTTGGTTGAACCGCCGCACCGAGATCTACTAGGAAATTTCATTGACGACGACCTGGCAAAGTCGCTAGCTCCCGATGGCCGACTCGGGCAAATTTTGAATTTTGGAAGTGGCCCGCTCACAACCTGGCTCATTGATCCGTATCTCGTTGAATCTGTGGCAGCCATGGCCGACGGGTACACCTATGGACAAGGTAAGCCTGGCAGCGGACAGGATGTTGCGATCGCTTGGCTCACTCATTTGCGAAGCGCAGTTGCCAATAGTCAAGTTATCGCCCTGCCATATGGGGACCCGGATCTAACGACTTTGGCTAAGTCTGATTTGAAATACAACTTGACTAGGTCCATAAGTGAAGGTGCGAGTCGACTCAGCGCACTGCTTCAACAACCAGTATCAAATGTTGCAGCCTGGCCACTGGGCGGACTCATAGACAAGTCCACCAAGTCTCTGATTGAAAACAATTCAGCAAATACGTTCCTAATCAGTAGCGCTTCAGTTGTAAACACACAGACCGCCACTGGGTCTTCTAATCTTGGTTCAAAGACTTCCCAAAGCCGGCTCCAATATGACGCCACCTTGGCTCGACAGTTAGTCGATCTCACACCGCTGTCTGCCAATCGGTTATCGGCGGAATTGACGATGATTACTTCAGAGCGCCCGTCAATTCCAAGAGCTCAAATATTGCTTCCGCCAAGATTGTGGAGCCCTAATAGTGAAACCATGGCGACAATTGATTCCGTGGTCCCAATCCGTGAGATATCGCTAGACCAATTGCGAAATTCTCCGGTTACGTCTGGAAACACGCTGAAGATTTCTGGGTTATCTGCACTGAACGACGGCGAAGTCTCGGCGCTGCAGTTGGTTAATAACAACCTCTCCCTCTTCGCGTCGGCAAGTCAGATTGGCAGTTGGTCTGTACGAAATGAGATTTTACGAAGTTCTGTTCTTCTTTCTACCTCGTGGCATGGCCGCAATCTCCAGGCTTCTCAATACGCTCAGTCGGCTGTTGCGGCTTCCGAATCAATTGTGCGCCAAATAAGGGTGCTCCCCGGGAGTTACACGTTGACGACGCTTCATCAGAAGCTCCCAATAACGATTACCAACGACTCGGCGAACCCGGCTACCGTGGTTTTGCGGGTAATCCCTACGACGTTCCGAATCCTTCAACCGGCTTACATTCAGGTGTCATTGGAAGCCAAGAGCAAAACCCAGGTCATGGTTCCGATCGATGCTGTGACAAGCGGCGATCTAACCTTGGTTGCAAGCCTTGCGGCACCAAATGGAGAAACTCTAGGTGATGTGTCGGAGTTGACTTTAAGCATCAGAACCGTTCCCGCTATAGCCAACTGGATTATGGAGGGTGCGGCTATTGCGCTTGTAATCGGCTCAGCAATTCAAATTACGGGTCGACTCCGTAGGCGCAAGAAGTTGAAACTAGAACAAGAGTCACTGGTGATCGATGAGCTATGACTGTTTTTAGATCAACCGCGGTAATGGCGGTCGGTACTGTCGTATCGAGAATCACTGGGATGGTTCGAAACCTTCTCGTTGTGGCGGCTTTGGGCACAGCGATCTTCGCCGACACCTTCAATGTGGCTAATACAATCCCGACCATCCTTTATATCTTGCTGATTGGAGGCGCGCTCAACTCTGTCTTTGTACCCCAGTTGGTTCGCTCCATGAACGAAGATGACGATGGCGGTGCGGCCTTTGCTTCTAGGCTCTTGACGGCAACTGCCATTCTTCTCGGTGCCATAACCGTAGCCGCAGTGCTTCTGGCACCCTTACTTGTTCGAATATACGCAAGCAAGTTTTCAAGCGTCGGTTTTGAACACGAATATGCATTAACGGTGGTCTTTGCCAGATATTGCCTACCTCAGATTTTTTTCCTCGGCTTGTTCGTCATGTTTGGGCAAGTGGCAAATTCACGAGACAGGTTTGGCCCAATGATGTGGGCGCCGGTTTTAAATAATCTTGTCGTTATCTCATCGCTTTTGGTTTTTCTAAAAATCGCGCCGCACGTCACTTCCAGGACGATAACTTCTGGAGAGACCGCGTTACTGGGCCTTGGCACCACGACCGGCGTTGCACTTCAATTCCTAATCTTGGTTCCCGTAGTCGTGGGCCTCAAGGTGCGACTCAAGCCTCGATTCGATTGGCGCGGCGGCGGAATTGGGCATTCCAGTCGACTTGCATTCTGGACTTTCTGTTTTGTTTTAGTAAATCAAATTGGCTACCTAGTCGTAGTGAATATCGCAACTGCTGCATCAGTTAAGGCAAAAGCTTTGGGGCTTGTTCTCGGAGTCGGGTTCACCACATATGCAAATGCTTACCTGATTTTCGTTCTTCCGCACTCAATATTCACTGTTTCTCTCGTTACGGCCCTTCTTCCACGAATATCCGCTGCAGCTGCCGATAAGCGAATCGAGGAAGTCCGAAACGAAATTAGTACGGCACTCAAAATGATTGGAGTCGCAACAGTTCCCGCTGCGATCGCCTTCTTATCCTTCGGTCCTTTGATCGCCACCGTGCTCTACGCCGGCACCGATCCGGTCAACGCCCGGCAAATCGGCTACGTACTGGCCGGCTTTTCATTAGGGCTAATCCCATTTAGTGCAAACCATCTGCTGCTTCGTGGCTTTTATGCATTCGAGGACACCAAAACGCCGGTAGGAATCAACTTGATTCTCAATACGGTAATGGTGGTCCTGTCTCTGATTGCACACTTTTTCCTCCCGCTCCGATGGGTCGTCGTCGGATTGGCTGGAGCCTTTGCCCTGGCATATTTCGTAAGTATCCGAGTAACTCTCAAGCGACTGGGCAAGCACATTGGGTCTATCGGCGGAAGTGGAATCCTACGAACCCACGTTCGACTTGGATTAGCCTCAGTGCTTGCCATGATTCCGGCCTACGCAATTGCCCATATTCTTGGCACATTCATTGGAAAAGGGGCTCTGGGTTCTCTGCTCACCCTGGCCGTATCCGGACCCACTTTTCTAGGCCTTTACCTGCTTCTTGCCCGGAAACTTCGAATTGTCGAAGTTGATCTCCTTTTTGTCCGCCTCCGCGCTATCACCCGTCGGGGAATGGATTCGGCCTAAGATCGGGTTGTGCTAAATGTGATTTCCAACCAGTCCGAGTCCGAGTCCGACTCTTCCTCAAAAATCCACGAGATTGTCATTGTTGGCTCAGGACCAGCCGGCTATACGGCGGCAATCTATGCCGCCAGAGCCCAGTTGTCGCCTCAACTTTACGAAGGGTCGGTAACTAGCGGTGGCGCGCTAATGAACACCACCGAAGTTGAGAATTTTCCTGGGTTTAGCGAGGGGATCATGGGTCCCGACCTGATGGAGGCAATGCGCAAGCAGGCCGCTCGTTTTGGAACAACTTTGATAACCGACGACATTGTCTCGATGGATCTATCGTCGCCGATAAAGACGCTTACAGATGGAGGCGGGAATGTCGTTAAGGCTAAGGCGGTCGTCTTAGCCATGGGTTCGGCTTTTCGCGAAATCGGCCTTCCGAACGAGAAGCGCCTGTCTGGTCATGGAGTCTCATGGTGTGCAACTTGCGACGGGTTCTTTTTCCGCGATCAAGATATTGCCGTAGTAGGTGGTGGTGATTCAGCGGTCGAAGAAGCAATGTTTCTCACCCGATTTGGTCGTAGCGTGACAATGATTCATCGCCGGGATTCTCTCCGTGCATCCAAGATCATGATCGAACGCGCCATGAATAATCCAAAGATCAGTTTTCGCTGGAACTCAGAGGTCATTGATGTGTTGGGTGAAGCTAAGGTCTCATCACTTGTTCTACGCAATACCATCGACGCAACGACGTCGGAGTTAGAAGTTACCGGGCTATTCGTCGCAATTGGACACGATCCTCGAAGCGAACTAGTTCGCGGGCAAGTGACGGTTGACGCGGCAGGATATGTTGAAGTCGAA
>DATKUB010000030.1:0-3789 GCA_035530875.1 Candidatus Nanopelagicaceae bacterium | reverse complement strand
GTGGTGAGGTTACCGGCTTTGCAGCTATCGGCGAGGTTCGCGACGAGGATTTAGCGGAGCGCAATATCTTCGAGATATATGCGATCTACATTGCGCCAGAAGTTTGGGGTTCGGGAATAGGGAAAGCCCTTATGGACTCCGCGCTGGCAACGGTTCCAACTGGGGCCGCTGGGGCAAGCCTCTGGATCTTGAAGAGTTGCGTTATATCCGTCTTGAAAACCGACCGAACTAGACCAGGTGAGACTTACGAGTTTCACCAAGTCGGATCGCCATTAGCAGCGCCGAAACCAGAATTATTGGTGCGATCATGAAGGCTGCCCGGAACGAATAGCGATCAGCAAGCCAGCCAGCGACCAGCGGTCCAAGGATGCTGCCGAAGTCACTTGCCATTTGAAATAGCGCAATGACTTGGCCGCCTCGGCCTTTCAAAATATCGCCAACCACCGCGGCCGGTGTGGTTCCGAAGAAGGAGCCAGCGATTCCGGTCAGACCCATCGCGACAACGACGACCGCGATATTAGGCGACCAGATAAGTAGCAGGAATGCGGCTATCCCGGTGGTTATGCCGATCAACAGTGCTGGTCGCCGCCCCCTCACGTCCGAGACCTGACCGGCGGGAAGCAGCGTCACTGCCCCTGCTATGGATGCCACCGTGAAGGCCACGCCGGTCCACGATGGAGCTAACTTCATGTGTTCTGTTACCAGTAGTGGCACCAAAGTGGCGCGCATTCCGAAGAGGGTCCAACCGAGCGCAAACGAACAAACGAGCGCCGTTAGGTACGACTGCATCTTCAGCGCTTCACGCAAGCTCGTGTGTTCAGTCTGGGTCCGCGCCGCTATGTCAACGCCGCCAGCGGCGGAAAGACGCGAATGGGAAAGATAGATCGCAGCAATCAGACCGGCGACGGTAAGACTTAGGGCGTAGACAAAGAACGGTGCCCTAATTGAAATTGTTGCAAGCAGCCCGCCAATTGCGGGTCCGGTGATGCCGCCAATCAGAAAGCCGCTCTGGTAGATCGATTGGGAGCGCCCACGCTGATCGTCGGGGACTATTCGAAGCAGTAGAGAGGCCGCCGAGATCGTGAACATCGACGATCCGATTCCGCCAAGGGAACGGAGCAGCAGCAATTGCGGATACGACTGCGCCAGACCCGCTAAGGCACTTGAGGCTGCCACGATTGCGATTCCGACGGCAAGGACAAGTCGTTCGCCAAACCGATCGACTAATCGTCCTCCGAACAGGCCGGTACTCAGGCGCATGAAAGCGAAGGTGCTTATGACGGCGCCGGCGGCGGCATTGCCAACCCCAAAAGATCGGGCGAAAACCGGGATTACGGGCACGACGACTCCGTAGCCGATCGCGACCGAGAAGGAGACGGCCGTCAAGACCGCTACTTCGCGGGGCAACTGGTCGAAGTTGCCCCGCCAGTGCAGGATTTTCAATTGAGGCTAAATCTCTAGATCAAAGATTCGCTTCGGTCGGCGGCGTGATCGTCGTTGGACTTCAGCGCTATTTCCCTCAACGTGAAGGAAAAGATAAATCCAACGGCCGTAATTGGAGCCGCCACGAGGAAGACATCGCTGAAAGTATTCACGAATCCTTGAAGCACGGCGTGTTGCACTGCCGGATTCAATGTCTTTAGCACCGCCGTATTGTTCTGCAACTGGGCAAGGATGGCGGGATCAAATCCGACCAATGCCTTTGGATCCTGTGCCGCAAGAGCCTTAATGCCGATCGTCAGGTGATGAGTGAGCCGACTGGTAAGCACCGAACCAAAAACTGCAACTCCCACCACTGAGCCGAGTGATCTAAAGAAGGTGTTGGCGCTGGTTGCGATTCCCATGTGTTTGAAATCGATCGAATTCTGAACCGCGATAACCAGGGTCTGCATTGACAGACCCAGGCCCAAGCCGATGAGGAGTTCATAGCCAGCCAGTTCCCAGAACGAGGTTGAGATTCCGAGGTTTCTCATCAACAGAATTCCAATTGTCATTAGCCCAGTTCCCATGATCGGGAACCTCTTGTAGCGACCTGTCTTTGAAATCAACTTGCCACTGGTGATGGAGGCCGTGAGTATCCCCAACATGAATGGGATCAGTTTCAGGCCCGCTGTCATTGCCGTGGCGCCCTGAACCACCTGCAAGAAGAGCGGAATCATCACGATTGCGCCGAACATGCCAGCACCGATGATGAAGCCGATTCCGGATGCAGTTGAAAAGACATGATTTTTGAATAGTTCCAGCGGAAGGATCGGTTCAGCCGCTCTCTTTTCTTGAAGTATGAACAGGATTGCCAGGATCAGACCGGCAATCAGATAGATGACGGTAAGCGGGTCGCCCCAACCGTAAGCGGGAGCAGAGTAGGCAATCGCCAGCAACAGTGAGGTGACGCCAGTGACCATTAGGAGTGCGCCCAAGTAGTCAATCTGGTGTTCGCGACGCACCTTAGGCAAGTGAAGTACTGCAGAAGTAATTACCAGGGCGATGATGCCGAACGGCAGATTGATGTAGAAAATCCAACGCCATCCGGTAACTCCGAAGATTGAAGCGCGATCCGAGAAAAAGCCACCAAGCAACGGCCCGGCAACTGACGAAAGACCCCATACTGCGCCGAAATATCCTTGGTAACGTCCGCGCTCGCGCGGCGGAATGATGTCGCCGATGATGGTGAAGGTCAGCGCCATCAAGCCGCCGGCACCAAGACCTTGAATGGCGCGAGTGGCAATGAGCTCAGCCATATTCTGAGAAGCGCCTGCTAGGAATGAGCCAATTAGAAAAGTGATGATTGCAAATTGGAACACCTTGCGACGTCCAAAGAGATCGGAAATCTTTCCGTAGAGCGGCGTTGATGCGGTTGATGTCAATAGGTACGCAGTGACAACCCACGTGTAGTGATCAAGACCGTTGAAATCTTCGACGATTCTCTTGAGGGCGGTGGAAACAATTGTCTGATCCAGGGCGGCCAGCAACATTCCCGTCATGAGTCCTGAAAGGATAATCATGATCTGCCGATGGGTAAGAGCGGCTCCTGGCACCGCCGCGGATTCAGCGGCAGTTTGCTCTTGTTGATTACTCATGAAATTGACTCCGGTCTGTGGTTATCGCGTTCCGTTTTCGAAAAGTTTTCAAGATCTTCGGCCATTCGATCCAGCAGGCGAATAAAATCCCTTATATCTTCTTGACTCCAATGCGTGGTGGCATCTTTTAGCAGCGCGGTTTTCTCCGTACGCACTTGTTCAAGATGTTCACGTCCTGCGTCGGTGATGTTGATCAGTGCCGCGCGTCGGTCATTGGGATCGTCGGTTCGGTCTAGTAATCCATCACGTGTCAGAGAGGCGCAATGGCGAGAGATCGTCGAAAGGTCTAGTGGGATTTCTTTTGGCAAGTCGCTTAACCGTTGAATGCCACAGGCATCGAGATAGGCCAGGAGTTTGATGGCTCCCTTGTCTGCATATTCATCCGCGCGGGCATTGGCATGAATCGCGCGGAGAAATCCGCCCAGGCTTAGGAAGAGAGCTGCGCTCTGATCTGACTTATTTGCATGCACCATGCAAGTATATGGAATGCATGGTGCCAACGCGAGTTGAGATCCGTGAGCGGCGGCTCGCCTCCCGTGAGCGGCGGCTCGCCTCCCGTGAACGGCGGCTCGCCTCCCGTGAACGGCGGCTCGCCTCCCGTGAACGGCGGCTCGCCTCCCGTGAGCGGCGGCTCGCCTCCCGTGAGCGGCGGCTCGCCTCCCGTGAGCGGCGGCTCGCCTCCCGTGAGCGGCGGCTCGCCTCCCGTGAGCGG
>DATKUB010000029.1:0-9778 GCA_035530875.1 Candidatus Nanopelagicaceae bacterium | reverse complement strand
CACGCCGGTTCTGCGCAAGGATTTCCTGATGACTCCCTACCAAGTTTGGGAGTCACGGGCGCATGGAGCCGACGCCGTATTGCTTATTGTCGCTGCCCTCGATCAACCCAAGCTCATGGAGTTGCTTCAATGTGCCGAATCACTTGGCATGCAGGCTTTAGTTGAAGCACACACAGCGGAGGAGGTCGACCGGGCCGTGGCGGCTGGTGCCAGCATCATTGGTGTTAACTCCCGAAATTTGAAGACCCTGGAAGTCAATCGAGAAGTTTTTTCCGAGTTAGCCCCAAGAATCCCAGGCCGGATAATCAAGGTTGCGGAGTCTGGGGTTCGAGGCCCCGAAGACGTCACTGAGTACGGCCTGGCCGGTGCGGATGCGGTGCTCGTCGGTGAAGCGCTGGTTAGCAGCCCAGACCCAGGCAAGCTCCTGACGGAGCTGGTTGCGGCCGGGAGAGACGGGAAGCACAGCGACGAGGACGCATGAGCCGACCTTCATTGTCTAGGCTGGGCACGTGGCTTTAGGAATTAGCGAACCGGATGCTAGCGGCCATTTTGGAAAATTTGGTGGCCGCTTTGTCCCGGAAGCTTTAATTTCGGCGTTAGATGAGTTATCCAAAGCCCATCAAGATGCAATGGTTGATCCGGAATTCCAGGCGCAATTGGCGCACCTGCACGCAACATACGTGGGGCGCCCAAGCATCATTACCGAAGTTGAAAGGTTCGCCCAAGAGTGCGGTGGAGCCCGAGTTCTGCTCAAGCGCGAAGACTTGAATCACACCGGATCGCACAAAATCAACAATGTGATTGGGCAGGCGCTCCTGACTAAGCGGATGGGAAAAAAGCGGATAATCGCCGAAACTGGAGCTGGCCAACATGGAGTCGCTTCCGCCACTGCTGCCGCACTTATGGGGCTTGAGTGTGTTGTCTATATGGGCGAAGAAGATATGCGCAGGCAGTCGCTAAATGTCGCCAGGATGCGTCTGCTCGGAGCAGAGGTAGTCCCGGTGACTCAAGGTTCGAGAACCTTGAAAGACGCAGTCAATGAAGCGATGCGGGACTGGGTCACCAATGTTGAAACGACTCACTATCTTCTCGGCACTGTTGCCGGACCGCATCCGTTCCCGGTAATGGTGCGCGATTTTCATCGTGTAATTGGCATCGAGGCCAGGCGCCAAGTTTTTGAACTCACCGGATCGCTACCGAGTGCTGTTCTAGCCTGCGTCGGTGGAGGTTCGAACGCGATCGGCATCTTCCATGCGTTTATTCCCGATATAGAAGTCCGCCTGATCGGATTCGAGGCGGCCGGCGATGGCATTGAATCCGGACGCCATGCCGCGACGATATCCGGTGGGACGCCCGGGGTTTTTCAGGGTACGAATTCGTATTTGCTCCAGGATGAAGGGGGTCAGACGGTTGAGTCCCATTCGATTTCGGCCGGACTTGATTATCCGGGCGTCGGACCGGAGCATGCCTTCCTCCATGACATTGGACGTGCTGAGTATCGACCGATAACTGACGCTCAAGCGATGGAAGCTTTCGGATTGCTGTGCCGAACAGAGGGGATCATTCCGGCGATTGAGTCGGCGCATGCGCTCGCTGGAGCCATGACCGTCGGCCGCGAGTTAGGCCCTGACGCTCTACTTCTCGTCAATCTCTCAGGTCGGGGCGATAAAGATGTCCAAACCGCAGCAGATTGGTTTGGAATCAAGTTATGAACACGCTGACCCCCTTGGCGCTGCGACTTGCCGAGATTAGATCAGAAGGGCGTGCGGCTCTTATTGGATATTTGCCGGCTGGCTTCCCAAGTGTAGAAGGATCGATTGCCGCAATGAAGGCGATGATCAAGGGCGGAGTGGATGCGATCGAAGTTGGATTCCCCTATAGCGATCCGGTAATGGATGGTCCAACTATTCAGTTGGCTGCTGATCGCGCGCTCGCCAACGGAACTCGGGCATCAGATGTTCTGCGAATTGTTTCGGAAATTTCCAAGACGGGTACGCCAGTTGTAGTAATGACGTATTGGAATCCGGTTCTTCGATATGGTGTGCCAGATTTTGCCAGAGACCTGGTTAGCGCCGGTGGCTCCGGCTTGATCACCCCCGACCTCACCATCGATGAGGGAGGCGAATGGCTGAGCGCCGCACAGGCCCACTCGCTAGATCCGATATTCGTAGTGGCACCCAGTACTAACGACGAACGGCTTACCAAAGTCACGGCGGCGTGTCGAGGATTTGTCTATGCGGCCAGCACGATGGGCGTCACTGGCGCCAGAGCAAGTGTCTCGAGTTCGGCGGAAATGCTCGTGAGGCGAGTCCGAGCCACGACCGAGTTACCAGTATGCGTAGGGCTTGGGGTCTCCACTGCTGATCAGGCCAATGAAGTGGCCCGATACGCAGACGGGGTAATTGTCGGTTCGGCTTTTGTTCGGGCGCTTCTCGATGCGCCCGATTTGGCCACCGGACTCACTGCCGTAGAAGAACTAGCCCGATCCTTGGCGAAAGGAGTGAGAAGGTGAACCGGTATTATGCCTGGCTGTCTCTATTAGCTCGTTTGACTCTTGGCGGCACGCTTCTTGCGGCCGGACTTCTTAAAGTGACTCACCCCTATACCTCCGCAGCAGCTGTTCGTGCCTACCGACTCTTACCAAATGCGTTGGCAAATTTCATCGGGTACACCCTGCCCTGGGTTGAGATCGGTCTCGCTCTGGCGCTCATCTTCGGTCTCAGTCTGAGGATCACCTCTGCAATGTCAGGGCTCTTAATGGTTGCGTTTATCATCGGTGTTGCATCTGCTTGGGCAAGAGGCCTTACGATCGACTGCGGATGTTTTGGCGGTGGCGGAACGGTGGCTGTTGGCGAGACTAAGTATTGGCAGGAGATAGCTCGCGATCTTGGTCTGACCCTGATTGCGGCCTATTTAGTTTGGAAACCTAAGAGCAAATTCGCACTCGGAGAATGAAGAGGGCCATTGATATGGGCGGAACTGGCAACGAAGGTCGCGAGACGAAGTCGGAGAAGCGACTTCAAGCGGCGTCGGCAAGAGCGGCTGCAATCAAAGTTGAAGAGCGCAGACGGCGAGTGACTCGCATGATCACGGCCGGATCAATTGCTCTGGTCGTCGTGGTCGGTATCGTTTTCAGTCTGACCACAAACAAAACTAACGCCAATGCCTCGGCCCCACCTTCGGCCGTTGCGGCGGACGGATCTGGTTTGGTATTCAATCCGTCGGCCACTCCTGTGATCGATGTTTGGGAAGATTTTCAATGTCCCGCATGCGGACTCTTTGAGAAAGTGAATGGGCAATACCTGCACGATGTAGCGCAGCAGGGGAAGGCCAAAGTCGTTTATCACGTACTCTCTTTCCTCGGGCCGGAATCGATAATTCTTGCAAATGCTGGGGGTTGCGCCGACGCATCCGGAAAATTTCTAGATCTGCACTCTTATCTTTATGAACACCAAGTGACCGAAAATTCGGGTTACTGGGGCGTGGCCCAAGCGGTTAGTGCCGGAAAGGCTGCCGGGATAACTGATTCGGCGTTCGCCAAATGCGTTACCAATGGGACTTATGCAAAGTGGGTGCAGAACATCGAAAACAGCGGTAACACTTCCAATATTAATCAGACGCCCACGATAAAGATCAACGGAAAAGAACTTGATCGTAACTCTGGGATTTACGGAGATGCCAATCTCTTCCAAGCGGCCCTTGCCGCCGCTGGCGTAAAGTGAGCGCCGTGACTGTACCCACCGAAAATATTCTGGCGTTTATACCCACTCCAAGTGTTTCTGCCGTCCACCTGGGGCCGCTGACCTTTCACTTTTATGCACTAGCTATCTTGCTCGGCATCGGCGTTGCGGTCTGGTATGGCTCAAAAAGATGGGAGCGGTTGGGCGGCCAGTCCAATGACATCGCCGACATCGCAATCATGGTCGTTCCGATCGGAATTATCGGTGGCCGGCTTTATCACGTCATCACCACTCCGGAGCTTTACTTCGGCGCGAATGGCCATTTCATCAATGCGTTCAAGATTTGGAACGGAGGATTGGGTATTTGGGGTGCCGTAGCGCTGGGTGCACTGGCCTCCCTGTATGCCCACCGAAGATTGGCCAAGAAGCGCCCTGATCTACCTTCCTATGGCGCTCTCGCCGACGCTCTGGCGCCAGGGCTGGTCCTGGCTCAGGCCATCGGTAGGTGGGGAAATTGGTTTAACGGCGAACTTTTCGGACGGCCGACAACCTTGCCCTGGGGTCTTGAGATCCCAGTAGATCTGCGCCCTCCGGGCTATGCCGGTTACGCCACCTTTCACCCCACTTTTCTCTATGAATCCATCTGGTGTGTGGGAGTAGCGGTGGCTCTCATCTACGCCGAACGCCGTTGGAAGTTGGTCCATGGCCAAGTTTTCTTGCTCTACATCGCCCTTTACACGGTTGGCCGGGCCTGGATTGAGGCGCTTCGGATAGATGACGCCCACCATATCTTTGGCCTGCGTCTCAACGATTGGGTCTCCCTTTTCGTCTTCTTGGGGGCCGCTTGGGCATTCCGGCGGAGCCGAAGGCGTCTTGCGCTGGTAGATTGAACCCCTCGGGCCAACGTTGTCCCGCTCCCAAGACAAGAGCGCTCCGTAACCCGCCGATCCAGATGGACAAGGGTTGATCCTGCGGTGCGCAGCATTTGGAGCCCGATGTGATGCCTTTCTCCGCTACGCCAGTGGCTCAGGGGTTGTACGACCCCGCTGCCGAGCGCGACGCCTGTGGCGTGGCCTTCGTAGCCACTCTCACTGGCGTGGCCAGCCATGATGTGATCATCAGGGCTCTGAGCGCGCTGCGAAACCTGGAACATCGCGGCGCATCAGGAGCTGAACCTGATAGCGGCGACGGAGCCGGCTTATTGCTGGCGATCCCAGATGATTTCTTCCGGTCTGTGAGCGGCCTTGAGTTACCGGCGGCCGGTTTTTATGCGACCGGAATATTATTTCTGCCCCAAGCGGACTCAGATTCCGAAGCAATTACGGCCAAGATTGCCCAGATCGCCGACGAAGAGGGTCTGACCATTCTCGGCTGGCGTGATGTGCCAACTGACCCAGCCACCCTTGGTTCAACTGCCCGTTCGGTCATGCCGAGTTTCAAGCAACTTTTCGTCTCTGGCCGGCAAGGCGAGAGCGGAATCGAACTGGACCGCCTGGCCTACGTTCTACGCAAGCGATCGGAACGGTTGGGGCCGGTTTATTTCGCATCCCTGTCCTGCCGAACCATAGTTTACAAAGGGATGCTCACGACTGGGCAGCTGGAGCCATTTTTCCCTGATCTTTCCGATGAGCGAATGGTCTCCAAATTGGCGCTGATTCACTCGCGTTTCTCAACCAACACATTCCCGTCTTGGCCATTGGCGCATCCTTACCGGTACATAGCTCATAACGGCGAGATCAATACAGTCAAGGGGAATCGAAATTGGATGCGAGCCCGCGAAGCGCTGCTCGAGTCGTCACTAATTCCTGGCGACATTCAACGGTTAATGCCAATCTGCACTCCAGGCGGGAGTGATTCCGCTTCCTTTGATGAAGTTCTGGAATTGCTCCATCTGGGTGGCCGATCGCTGCCGCACTCAGTGCTGATGATGATCCCAGAAGCCTGGGAGAACAACGCCACCATGTCGACACCTCTTCGTGATTTCTACTCATTCCATAGCGCACTCATGGAGCCATGGGATGGCCCGGCTTGCGTCACCTTCACGGATGGAACTCAGATTGGTGCCGTGCTTGACCGGAATGGGTTACGGCCGGCGCGGTACTGGGTTACCAATGAGTTGGTAGTTCTCGCTAGTGAAGTGGGCGTGCTGGACATTCCACAGAAGGATGTTGTCCGGAAGGGACGGCTTCAGCCTGGACGGATGTTCTTAGTTGATGTGGAGCAGGGTCGAATTGTCGAAGATGAGGAACTCAAAGACTCCTTGTCGGGGGCGGCTCCATATTCAGAGTGGCTTCACTCCGGCCTGATCAGGCTAGAAGAACTCTCGCCCCGAGAACACATCATTTACCCCCACGCATCCGTGGCCAGACGGCAGCGGGCATTTGGGTATACGGAAGAAGAAATCCGGATTCTGATTTCGCCAATGGCAAGCACAGGAGCCGAACCAATTGGTTCGATGGGCAGCGATACCCCACTAGCAGTTCTCTCGAAGCGACCTCGGTTGCTCTTTGATTATTTCTCACAACTGTTTGCCCAAGTAACCAACCCGCCATTAGATGCAATTCGCGAAGAACTGGTCACATCACTTTCGGGAACGATTGGACCAGAGCATAACCTCTTGGCGCCGAGTCCCGCCTCGTGTCGGCAGATAGTTCTGCCATTTCCGGTGATTGATAACGATGAACTGGCAAAGATCGTTCACGTAAACGCGGACGGGGATTTGCCGGGATTTGAAACGCACGTAGTGCGTGGTCTTTTTCCGGCCACGGGCAATAGCTCGGCTTTAGTTGATCGGATCGAAGAGATCCGTAGCGAAGTTTCGGAAGCAATTGCCAATGGTGCCCGCATTGTGGTTCTGTCCGATCGCGATGGCGATGCCGATAATGCGCCGATTCCTTCGCTCCTGCTTACATCGGCGGTTCACCATCATTTGATTCGTGAACAGACTCGCACGCAGGTTGGCTTGGTGGTTGAGGCTGGTGATGTGAGGGAAGTACACCACATAGCGCTTTTAATCGGTTACGGTGCTGCTGCTGTCAATCCTTATCTGGCGATGGAGACAGCCGAAGACCTCGTGCATCAAGGTGTAATCAAGAACATAACTCCAGAGAAAGCAGTTCGCAATCTAATCAAAGCTCTTGGTAAGGGAGTTTTGAAGGTGATGTCAAAGATGGGCATCTCAACTGTTGCCTCATACACTGGCGCGCAAGTTTTCGAGGCAATAGGCCTTTCAGCATCGGTAGTCGATGAATACTTCACTGGAACCGTCTCGCGATTGGGTGGAGTGGGAATAGATATCGTCGCGAGAGAAGCAATCAAGCGGCATCACATTGCATACCCCCCGGGTGGGGATCTTCCTGGCGCTATGAAATCACCCATCGGCGGTGAGTATCAATGGCGTCGCGATGGAGAGCCGCACTTGTTCGATCCTGAAACGGTGTTTGCGCTTCAACATTCCACTCGGAACCGTAGATACGACATATTCAAGCGGTATACAAATCGCGTCGATGAACAATCTCAACGGCTGATGACTCTTCGTGGACTTTTCGCCCTCAAGGAGGCAGCAGTACCGATTCCGATCGATGAAGTAGAGCCAATCGAAGCAATCATCAAGCGGTTCTCAACTGGGGCGATGTCGTATGGATCTATTTCCAGAGAAGCGCATGAAACTCTTGCCATTGCCATGAATCGCCTTGGCGCAAAGTCAAATACCGGCGAGGGTGGTGAAGATCCAGATCGCTACGTTCCGCTTCCAAACGGTGATTCAAGACGTTCGGCCATCAAGCAGGTGGCATCAGGTCGATTTGGTGTGACCAGCGAGTACTTGGTTAACGCTGATGACATTCAGATCAAAATGGCCCAAGGCGCTAAGCCGGGGGAAGGCGGCCAACTGCCAGCCAAAAAGGTCTATCCCTGGATTGCGAAGACGAGGCATTCGACGCCTGGAGTCGGACTTATATCGCCGCCACCTCACCATGACATCTACTCAATTGAAGACTTGGCGCAACTGATTCATGATTTGAAAAATGCGAATCGTAATGCACGCGTTCACGTCAAACTTGTCGCGGAGGTTGGTGTCGGGACGGTGGCGGCAGGGGTCAGTAAGGCACATGCCGACGTAGTGTTGATCTCTGGCCATGACGGCGGAACGGGTGCGGCGCCGCTGACGTCGCTAAAGCATGCGGGCGCTCCGTGGGAATTAGGGTTGGCCGAAACCCAGCAAACTCTGCTTCTTAACGGATTACGCGATCGCATCATTGTTCAAGCCGATGGCCAGTTGAAGACCGGTCGAGATGTGATTATCGCCGCGCTCCTCGGCGCCGAAGAATTCGGCTTTGCAACGGCTCCACTGGTGGTCTCAGGTTGTGTGATGATGCGAGTCTGTCACTTGGACACTTGTCCCGTCGGAGTCGCAACTCAAAATCCGGAATTACGATCCCGCTTCACTGGAAAGCCAGAATTTGTTGAAACGTTCTTTGAATATATTGCGCAGGAAGTTCGTGAGAATTTGGCAAGGCTGGGCCTGCGTTCTCTCGCAGACGCAGTTGGACAAGTCGAGTTGCTTGAGACAACCACTGCAATCGATCACTGGAAAGCCAGCGGTTTAGATTTGACGCCACTGTTTCATGTTCCAGACTTGCCTGAGGGCGCAGCTCGACTGTGCACATCAGTACAGGATCACGGTCTTGACAAGGCGTTGGATAATGAATTGATCCACTTAGCCGCAGAGGCGTTGGCCAGTAGCCGGCCCGTACGGATTTCACTTCCGGTACATAACGTCAATCGAACTGTTGGCACCATGCTGGGTGCGGAAGTGACCAGACGCTATGGCGGGTCTGGGCTACCTGATGCCACCATCGATATCACTTTGCATGGCTCGGCAGGCCAATCGCTGGGCGCATTCTTGCCACCTGGTATCAGCATTCGACTCTATGGCGATGCAAATGATTACGTCGGAAAGGGACTTTCTGGCGGTCGCATAATCGTCAGGCCCGATGAAAGTGCCATCTTTGATGCGTCCGCGAATGTGATCGCCGGAAATGTCATTGGCTATGGCGCAACCAGCGGGGAAATATTCTTGCGCGGGATTGTCGGTGAGCGGTTCTGCGTCCGCAACTCGGGCGCAAAGGCTGTGGTCGAGGGAGTCGGTGACCATGCCTGTGAATACATGACCGGCGGCACAGTTGTGGTTTTAGGACAGACCGGCCGGAACATTGCCGCTGGTATGTCGGGCGGACAGGCCTTCATTCTTGACCTAAATCCGGCGAAACTTAATAGCGAAATGGTTGACCTAATTCCGATTGATGGAACTCAATCCGAAGTTCTGCGGACCCTGATCTCTCGCCACGCGGCAGAGACGGGTTCCCAAGTTGCCTCAGAAATACTGGCAGCCTGGCCGGAATCATTGGGTCGCTTTTCGCTAGTAATGCCGCGCGAATATGCACGGGTCCTAACTGCGATCGCGAGTGCGCAAATCGAAGGTCGATCGGTCGATCAGGCAGTGATGGAGGCGGCAAATGGGTGATCCAAAAGGTTTCCTAACGACTCCAAGACAGGTGCCAATGCGGCGCCCGGTTGATCTTCGTCTTCAAGATTGGCGCGAGGTCTATGTCGACCAGCCTTTCGAAGAGCTGCAGCGCCAGGCGGGCCGATGCATGGACTGTGGAATTCCGTTCTGCCATCAAGGCTGTCCGCTTGGAAATTTGATCCCAGAGTGGAACGACTTGATTTGGAATGGTGAACGGCGAGACGCGATTGAGCGGCTTCATGCCACCAACAATTTCCCTGAATTCACCGGACGGTTATGTCCAGCACCTTGCGAAACCGCATGCGTTGTCGCTCTTAATGGTGAAGCAGTGACGATCAAACAAGTCGAATTGCGAACTGTGGAAGAAGCTTGGAATATGGGCGCAATCGTGCCCCTTCCACCCGACCGACTTAGCGGAAAAACTGTTGCGGTCATTGGTTCAGGGCCGGCGGGCCTAGCTGCGGCGCAACAACTCACTAGGGCTGGACACACCGTCGCTGTGTACGAGAGAGCAGATCGTGTAGGTGGGCTCCTTCGCTATGGAATACCCGAATTCAAAATGGAGAAGAGC
>DATKUB010000028.1:0-22309 GCA_035530875.1 Candidatus Nanopelagicaceae bacterium | reverse complement strand
GTATGAATTACCAAAGTCGGAACTTCGGCCAGATCACGTCAAGGGTTATTGACACACCCCAGCATGTAATCGTGTACTTGAACAAAATCAGATCCGAGTTCGGTGTTTGTCTACGGCTATGAGGTCTGCGACTTTGGCATCACGAAGGCGTCGAAGTGTAGGAAACTGCTTGGGGCCCAAGCGGTGCAACGTGTACGCGACAAACACATATGCAATGAGTGCGCCACTGGCATTGCATATGACGTCGTCGACGTCAGCCACTCGCCATGTCCAGTTCAGGTACTGCGTGATTTCAACAGAAGATGACATGCCAATCCCGATGCCGAGCACGGGCCAGATGCTGAACTTGCGGCGCACGAACGCTAGATAGATGCCGATGGGTGTCAACACCGCCAGGTTGCCGAGCAACTCATACGCTCTGTGTTGAAATGGTGTACCAGTGTCGGTTAGGTTCTCGGTGATCGTCTTGAATGGGATTAGGTTGACTCGTCGCACGTGATTGAAAGTCGCAATTGTTGGCGTGAGCAGTAACTTGTACAGCAAGCCAAGGTAGATGATTCCAGCGATGCCGAGCGCGAGTTTGCTCGGTCTCGTGAGCCTCATGAATTCACAGTATCTGCAGGAAGACGATTCGCAGCCCCGATGGGGGTTTTCCGCAGTCGACAGTGCCCTCAAGGGTTATTGGCACGCCCTAGCATGTGCCGAGGTGATTCAGGTTTCAGGGCTATCCGCAATCACTTACTGGGTGCGCATGCCGGTAGTGGTGGCAGTTTGCTGACGTCTACGACGACCGAGACGATTGGCGGATACTGAGACTTGCCCCCTGTCGTGTTGTACATGAACCCCAACCTTGTCCCACTGGCCATCGATATGCCCGAGTCGGGAGTGAGTTTCACGTAAGAGCCGCTGCGTAGGTCGGCGGCCCAGGTGGCATCACCGGTCCACGACACTATGTCGCCAGTGAGTTGGACCTCGCTGACCCAACTGCCCTGTCCGGCATCATAGATCTTTCTAGGCGCCGCCCAGCCGGTGTGCCACGCCCAGACTTCTTTTTGCATGGCACCGCCAGTCCATGCCGAATTATGGCCGTCGCTGGCAATCGAGAAGCCGTTCTCGATTACCTTGAGTGCGTCGGGCAGGTTGGCCATCGCGCCACTGACGATGTCATAAGCCTTCAATCGAGACGGGTCACTTGGTGCTTTCGATTCGGGCCAGGCCAGGAGGTTGTCGGTGAAGAAAGGGGGACCGACATTTCCAGTCTCCACGATCTGGTCGCGGTCCGATGCGAGTTTGAAGAGGTGGATCTCGAGCACGGCAGTGGTGCCTGGGCTGGCAACCCAAGTTGCCTTGCCCTGATGAACTTTTACATCGGGATCCAATATCCAGTGGGTACCCGATCGTGAAACAGCGATCTTGTGCGGTGCCGCTGCAGATTGGCTGTCCCAGGCGTAGATCGCCCAGCGATTGGCGATGTTCTGGCTGTAGCCCAGGACGTAGACGACCCACCGACCGTCGAAATCGGCATATTCAAGATAGCCGCCAGCGTCGGTGTTGGCGATGGTCGCTATGGTCTGCTGTTTGCCGCCCGGAGAACCCATCTCGAGATGGGCGACCGAGACCTTGCGAACTTCCCTGACGATCTTGTCGCCGCTCGGGGACAAGGCCATGATTCTCGACCATGTTCCATCGCCGACAACTTGACCACTCGCGATCACCGACTTCCAGGACGCGGGCATTGGCACGGCGCAGAACGGTCCGACCGCATTGACTGCCGTAGTCGCTGTCGCAGAAGCGCTCGCCGAAGGTTGCGTTGTCGACCTGGTAACGCCACAAGCGCTTAAGGTCAGTGTCATTAACGCAACTATCACGGTCGAAACGGTCCACAAACGAAGATTTCGCTTCATCCCTTGAGGCTATAAGAAAACAACCGCACAAATTGGAATGAATCCTGCCAGCTGATAGTGAGTTCTTGGCAACTGCGTTCAGCCACTGAGAGAAATTCCAAAGCGATCAAGGGTTACTGACACGCCCTAGCCTGTGCTGGCGTCCACAAATAGCGTACTCAACTCTTTTGTGAGTTGGCATCGTTCTTTGGCATCCCACGTTCAACCATGAATTTCACTTTTGGATTCATATTGATTGGGATGATCCTGTGTGAAGGGTGTTCCGCTGCCCACACTCGGAAGACCTCATCCACAAAACCTTGTCCCACGGATTGAACCTTTTGGAAATCAAGTTCGATCTCATCAAATTCCTGCATACCCCTCAGGAGTCGCTTCGCTTCACTCCTTGAGACAAATGTCGTTCCGAATTGAAACAACTTAACCGTCGGTCGTGTCACCACAAAGTCATGCTCTTTCGTGAATTGTTCGAAGATTGAAAGTGACGTCTTATCAGTATCGATATCTATTTCACAGAAGACCCGAGTCCCTACCTTCAATTCATCCTGGCCAACGGCAAAATCATTTCGACAATTGTCTACCGTCCATACAATCTCGTCGGACGCGAGTTGAAAGAGGTCAACTGCTTTTGACGTGAAGAATATTCCTTCACCGGAATGCGCTTTGGGCGCGGTGGTTTGCTTTCCCTTGGAGAGTTCTGCGACCGACTCCATTTCGTTGGCCAAGCCGAAACTCTTCATAACGTTAGAAAAGACCCCTATCCCATCATCTTGAATTTCAAATGCCCATATATTTTCGTTGCGCCAGAAACTGACCGAAACAACTGACCCTCCTGAATGGTCTATTGCGTTATTCAGCATTTCGGTAAATGCATAACTCGCTATGTCTTCAGCCGGACAGGCTAAATCCAGATTGAGATCTCTAACAATTAGCTTCCAAACGATGTGTTCTTCGAGATTTGCAACGGCATATTCTTCATGCCAACTTGGCCTGCCCAACGCCTCGGGCTGAACGGCGCCCACGGCTGCCAGGTTTGCTTTGACCGATGTACCCAGCGTTTCTGTGACCTTCTTAAGATCAAATAGCCGATGGCCGCCCTTTGTCCTGTGACTTGGAATTAGGCCGAGGTCGGCCATGCGTCGAACAGCACTAACGTGAAGATTCAACGCCTTGGCAACATCCCCAATTCGTACTAAAGCCATTTGGTGCCTCCTCCACTCTCAGAGCACCTCGAGGAATCTACCGCTTGACGTGAGGTTCCAACAGCGAATCTACCACGAAGCGGAGAGGTTGAAGCTATAATCTACCTTCTATTGTGAGATTCCAACGGCAAATCTCCCTCAAACCCTGTCATTCCGACTAGAAACTACTCCCGACCGTGAGATTCCAACAAAGAATCTACCAAGTTCATAGAAACGGCCTTAGAGACGCAAGAGCGGGCTAGAGCCGTAATGCATCAATCGCGTGAATAGGTTCTCGGCCAAGCAATTCCGTAAGGGTGAAGTCGCTGCCAACCAAGCCGTGTTCGTTGTAATAAGAGAACATTGCGGTGAGCGCATCGAATTGATACTGCGGTAATGCGCTGTTGCTGGCAAACCATCGCTCCAACTCGATTTCAGCGAAATGCCAACCCAGGGCCGAAGCGACTTCTTCTACCGAGGTAGTCGGACCAGAGGCTTCAAATATCCCAAAATCTGTGACGTCGTCCAAAACCAATCGAGCCGCCGCCAATCCGACATCGGTCAGATCAACAAACGAAAAGGGCGCGGATACACGATATGGAACTTCGGCAACCACTTGCTCATTCAGATTCTGCGCATACGCAGATGGCTGAATGATTCCCCACCTAAGACCGGAGGCCATTACCAACTCTTCCGCTTTGGATTTAGCCAAATGGTGGGGCATCGCCGAAATCTGTGGGTGAAGCACCGAATGAAAAACAAACTTCTCCACACCTGCCTGCTCGGCAGCGCTTATCGCGTTTGCGGCAATCTCAACTTCCATCGGATGGAAGTTCGGCGCCAAGTGATAGACAACGGCACACCCTGAGAATGCGGCAAGAAGTCCTTCCCCAGTTTCGAGATTTGAATTTTCACTACTCAGTCTTCGGACCTCGAACTGACTATCTGCAAGGGCCGCCGCCACGGCGATCCCCGTCTTGCCGGTTGAGCCGACTACGGCCACCGTTTTAGCCAAGGTCAAGCCCAACTAATCGAACTTCGAGTTCCAGCTGGATGTCGAATTTAGCCCTCACTTCAGACCGAATCGCGGTAGCCAGCGCGATTAAATCAGCGGCGGTCGCATTATCTGCGTTGACTAGGGCAAGCGAATGCTTACTGGAAATCGCAGCGCCCCTCAAGCGATAGCCCTTCGGGAATCCGGCTTGTTCGATCAACCAGGCAGCAGAAACTTTGACGCCATCATCTAGTGGCCAGGTCGGCGCTTCGACGGGAAGCAGTTCAGACTGGGCTCGAGTGATCACAGGATTGGTGAAGAAAGATCCGGCCGACCACGTATCACGATCTGTTGGGTCCAGCACCATGCCCTTTCGTCTGCGAAGTGCCATAACCGCGTCACGTACTTGGACAAGCGGAGCCCGCTCCCCCATCTTCACTCCAAGCGCATCGGCCAATTCCTGATACTTGATCGGATCACTCTCCGAACCCACTCGCAGTTGCAGGGTCACGTCCAAGATGACCCAACGATCCGGATCGGATTTGAACCGAGATGTCCGGTAGGCAAATCCGCAATCGGCGCCAGCTAAGGTCGTGACGGCTCTGAGCGACCGGTCATAGGCGCGAACCCTTGCAATGCTCCCTGCAATCTCGCGACCATAGGCACCAATGTTTTGGATTACCGCCGCACCAACAAGTCCGGGAATCCCTGCCAGCGTCTCAACCCCGGCCATGCCGTTATCGACGGCATACTCGACGAACGAACTCCACTCCTCGCCCGCGGCCAATTTGATGGTGGCACCACTGCAGGCATCGCTATCAATCGAAATACCTGTCGTCGCGATCTGAAGAACAGTGCCAGCAAAACCTTGATCGCCTACGAGCAAGTTCGAGCCGCCGCTAACCACTAATAGATCTGGCGAGTCAGCTACTGCCAGAATTTCTGCTTCGCTGGTAGCCCTTACTAGCCGAGCAGCATCGCCGCCGACTCGCAAGGTAGTGAGCTCGGCGAAGGTCGTCATGCCAAGGCGACTATCGCGCGGGTCATACCCAAGACTTTCACGCCACCACACGTTACCTGCAGTTCAATTCGCACAAGGCGATCATCTAGTTTCTCCGCGACCGTGCCGGAGATCTCAATCACCACGTCTTGGCCGGCTGGGACTACAACCGGTTTGGTGAAACGCGTCGAGAATTCGACGATCGCTCCCGGGTCGCCCGCAAAGTCGGTCAATGCCCTGCCAGCACTCGCCATCGTGAACATGCCATGGGCAATTACGTCAGGCAAACCCACGCTCTTTGCAAAGGCCTCGTCCTGGTGGATCGGATTCTGATCCCCGCTGGCATTAGCGTAAGCAATCAGCATCTCTCGATTAACCGAATACTTCACGGTCGGAAGGCTCTGTCCGACCGTCACGGAATCAAAAGTGCGCCGGCTCATGCCTCTGGCCCCCGGACAACCAGGATGGACCAAGCATTCGCAACTAGAGTTCCCTGCTCATCTAGGAAATTTGCCCGCGTTGTCACGAAGTCACTTCCAGCTAAAGACTTGACGGCCTCAATCGCCGTCTCGCAAGTTAGGACATCGCCGGCGACAATCGGACGATTGAACTTGAACCGTTGCTCACCGTGGACGACCCGAGACCAGTCAATGGAGACGGGCGGATCCGTCAGCGCCTGCTGAGCTTCATCGATCGCAATTGATACCAAGTAAGTGGGTGGAGCTAGGAGGTTTGGGTAGCCAAGCGCCCGCGCGGCATCAACATCAAAATAGGCAGGGTTTTCGTCGTTGATCGCTCGGGCAAAAGCTGTTATTGAAAGTGCCCGAATTTCGTGCGCACCTCTACCCGGGTACACACGCCCGACGATGTCGGGAGAGAGCAAGGGTTAGCGAGTCTCGCGGTGGACGGTGCTGGCCCGGCAGCGTGGGCAGAACTTCTTCAACTCAAGACGATCCGGGTCATTACGACGGTTCTTCTTGGTGATGTAGTTGCGCTCTTTGCAATCAACGCAGGCCATGGTGATTTTTGGCCGAACATCGGCGCTCTTACTTGCCATGGCCTTGCTCCTCTTATCTGCGGGGGTCTTGCCTCTAAAGGCCGCGTCGCGGCCAGGGAGTGAAGATTACCTGAATGAGTCCTCACGCAGGAAATCGTGCGTAGCGGAGGCCGGATTTGAACCGGCGACACAGCGATTATGAGCCGCTTGCTCTGCCAACCTGAGCTACCCCGCCAAGGGTTCGAGCCAACCTCCACCCGATTTGAGCCCCTTTACGGAATCGAACCGTAGACCTTCTCCTTACCATGGAGACGCTCTGCCGACTGAGCTAAAGGGGCGCACCGGGGTATTGGCCCGAGCGTGGTCGAGAGTACACGCTGGCTGGGACGACAGCGAAATTCCCCTCGCCGAGCGGCGGCCCGCCTCCCGTGAGCGGCGGCTTGCCTCACCCAGTTCTGGATAGAGTTCGAGCCATGATTATGGAGACCGCTTTTATCGCCGTGACCCCGGGGCTCGAGGCTGATTTTGAAGTTGCCCTGGAAGAAGCGAAGAAAGTCATCTCGCAAGCGCCAGGATTTGAAGTCTTGCACCTCCACCGAGGCATCGAACGCTCCCATACCTATTTGTTGGCCATTGGCTGGCGGACTCTTGAAGATCACACCGAGGGCTTTCGAGAGTCAGAACTCTTCCCAAAGTGGCGCGCTATCATCGGTCCTTTTTTTGCCGAAGCGCCACACGTGGAGCATTGGACTCTATTGCCGTAGGTGAATTTAATCAGTGACGACGCACAGTCAAAATAATGTAGATCCCAAGACCTGTCATTACCGAACTTCCGATAGCGCGCATAGTTACTAGGCGGCTCGGCGCGCTTGAGAGCCAAGTCCTCGCCGTACCCGCCAGAATCCCCCATGTGGAGTCAGAGAAGAATGCGATAACAACAAAAATAAGGCCAAGCACCATCATCTGAGTAACAACATTGCGCGACCGGTCGATAAATTGAGGGAAGATCGCAGCATAGAAGACAAAGGATTTCGGATTAAGTAAACCGACAATAAAGCCTTCGCGGATTGTTCGACCCATAGATGGGGCAACGTCGCCTGCGTTCAGGATCTGGTTGGCGTGCGCTGATCGAAGACGCCAAGCCCCGATGCCAAGCCAGATGAGATACCCGCCGCCGGCAATCTGGATCGCGACATAAAGAAGCATCGAGTGCTGCAGCAGCGGCCCAACGCCAATCGCCACCAACATCGCTGTCACCAAGGCACCCAGATTGTTGCCAACCACAGTGGCGACCGCAATGCGCCGACCCCAAGATACGGCGCGGGCAATAGTGAAGAGAACGCTAGGACCCGGCAACAAGATGATTGCGGTCGAGGCGATAACAAAGGCAAGGAGATGGTCGCGGGGCGGCATGGACGAAGCGTAGAGGTCACAGCGATCTCCACGCCTCAGCCTTGCTGAAATCGAGCAATGGCAAAAAAGACCTTTGAATAAGGGAATCCCGGCCGTCAGATAGGTGTTCGAATGTCATTGAATTCCGACCCACCGGCAGATAGAGTTCCACGAAAAATTCCTCCCCGTTTCGAATTGCCTCGGGGATAACACTGCTCGTCAGGGGGTGCTACCCATCAGATGTCGCGTACCGACGAGTCGAAACGCACAACTCTCCCCAATAATTCTAAACGACGTCTCGTGTCGGTTCTGATGCTCGCCTCCGCGCTCTTCATCTCTTCGATGGTATTTGGCCAAGTAGCTTCTGCCGCGCAAAAGTCTGGGTTGAATAAGCAGACACACGGACTAAAGAAAGCGATTTGCCCAAAGGAATTGAAGTCGATTACACGATCCAAGACATGCAAATCCATAACTAAAGTTTCGCGTCAGAGGATTGCAAGAGCGGACTATTCCCCAGCTCAGCCTGCGGCCATGAATCCCTCACACGAGATGTCCGGGACCCCGGAGATCGTAAAACCGGTACCTATGACTGGCAATCCACAACCTTCAGTCTCGGCCGACTCTGTGCTCCTCCTAAATTCCAATTCGATTCAGTGCAAACTTCCAGCACAACATACGCGTGGCGATGTTGAGATTGGATTTCCACGAGTTTCCAATCGCGCACCCAGCGCCGGCGTAATTCGAGCCGCCATGATTTTTGTTGACTTCAATGATTCCCCGGCCACGATTTCACCCGGAGATGTCTATTCATACTTCGACTCCGCGAGCGCACTTTTCAATCAAATGTCCTACGACAAGGTGACTCTACAGATCACCCCCGATCTTCAGTGGCATCGAATGAGCGGCACATCGGCCTCATATGGGCAGAGCATCAGAAGCGGCTTCGCAGGACTGCGCTCATACATGTCCGAGGCAGTAACACTTGCGTCGCATAGTGCAGACTTCAGCAATGTTGACGTCGTCTACGTAGTAAGTAACCCAACCGCGCGCAGCATTACCGGATCCTTTGCCTTTCTTCCACCCTCAGGGTCTGAAATCACTATTGGTAAAAGCAGGATTTCAAATGGCGCAGTTCTGGGCGCTAATAACATTGGCATCTATGCCAAGACTCTGGTGCACGAGACTTCGCACACGATGGGTTTAGTTGATGATTACAACGCCTATTACAGCGCCAGTAACCCAAGCGATGCATTCCGATTCACCGGAGACTTTGGAATCATGAGCACTCTCTATGGAACTGCACCTGAGTATTTCGCTTGGGAGTCTTGGCTCATGGGGTGGCTCGATGATTCGCAGATCAACTGCCTGGCACCGGGAAACCAGACTCTCACGCTAAATGCTCTTGAAACGCAGGGTGGCGTGAAGATGGCCGAGATTCCGCTTAGCGCGACGAAAGCCTTGATAATCGAGAGTCGTAGACCGATTCTCGCTGACTCAAACCTGTCCAATAGTGGCGTGCTCATTTACACAGTAGACACCAGCATCGCCTCAGCAAGGGGACCTATCAGGATCATCGGTGGCACCGCATCGAATCACCTAACTGACGCTCTTCTATCTGAAGGGAACCAAGTAACTATCGGCAATGTAAAGATCGTCGTGACTTCGTCGACGACCACCTCAGACACGATCAATGTTCAGGTTGGGTGAATCTTCAAAACTTCAGAACCAGAATCAAAAGAGCGATCGTTCGGACCTTTTCCAGAATTGAACCAAGTACATCTCCAGTCAATCCGCCGAATTGCTCTTCTGCTTTACGCCGTAGAACTTCGCCGACAGCTATCACCGCGATGAGAGCGACTAGGGGCGTCCAAGAACGGTCCAGTACGACGATAGATACCACCATCACGGAATTAACAACAGTTGCAAGCGCAAGCCAAAAGCGATCAACCACTCCAATGAATGGGATGCCCATGCCGTCCTCCCTGGCCCCTTTCCCTCCGACTCGG
This sequence comes from Candidatus Nanopelagicaceae bacterium, assembly GCA_035530875.1. Taxonomy (GTDB): domain Bacteria; phylum Actinomycetota; class Actinomycetes; order Nanopelagicales; family Nanopelagicaceae; genus JANXYY01. The sequence goes on along the minus strand of DATKUB010000028.1, from coordinate 12,838 downwards.
CAAGCGAGCACGACGGAATATCGAGCAAGTAGCGCACCGACGATCCAGATTGAGGACTGACCTCGGATAAAGGCGGTCGAGAGCGTAGCCACCTGAAGCAGGATCACAATTAGTGCGGTGGCGAAAGCCGCGGGTCCGGAATTTCCAATCTTCATTATTTCCAGGGCTCGCTGACGCCCCCCTTTACTAAGAGACGCTGCTCCATCCGCCGTATCCATGAGACCGTCGATATGCAATCCGGAGGTAAGCAAAATCTCCATCCCAATGACGGTTACGGCCGCAACCATTGAAGACTTGACGAGAAGAAAGATCAGATATCCGGCCAGCCAGGCCAGTCCAGAGACAACAAATGCCGGCAAGAAAGAAAGGAATAGGGCAATTGTGAATGTCTGGGCGTCCACTCTTCTTGGTGGGGCAATCTTTATGCCGGTGAAAGTACCGAAACTTAAGCGAAATGCATCAACCACGGTCGCTGACCTGAGCTTCTTCGAAAGTACTCATATCACGAAGGGTGGTGATCGCCGCCTGAATTATCGGATAAGCCAGAAGCGCCCCCGAGCCCTCTCCCAGCCGCATATCAAGATCGATCAAAGGCTCCTTATCTAAAACTTTCAAGGCACATGCGTGTGCTGGCTCAGTCGATTTGTGACTGGCTTGCCACCACTGGGCGGCAGTCGGCGAGACGAGGGTGGCGACCAGCGCCGAGGCGGTCGTCATTAAGCCGTCCAGAATCGTCGGAACTTCTCGAGCGGCGCTCTGAAGCAGAAATCCCACCATTGCAGCAAAGTCAGCCCCGCCGATTTCGCCAAGAAGGCTAAGTGGATCCGCGCTGAACTCCGACCCCCGAGCAATGGCGGCATCAAGTACCTCGCGCTTGCGCATAAACGTTTGATCATCTATTCCAGTTCCGCGGCCAAGCACGTCAAGTGAGGATCTTTGCGTGAGCACACCCACGAGAGCCGCACCGATCGTGGTATTTCCGATACCCATGTCACCAACAAGGAATAGGTCAGCTCCTTGATCTATGAGCTCATCGGCTATCGCCGCGCCGGCGTCGATTCCGGCAGCAACTTCATCGCTCGTCAATGCCCTCTCAATGGAAATATCTCCGGAGCCACGACGCACTTTATGTGCAATCACCCGATCTGGAATCCCATCCGGCTCAGAATCAATGGCAATATCGAATACCTCCAAATCAATTCCAAGCGATCGACTAAGCGATGCGGCAGCAGAGCCGCCTTGCAAAAAGCCGCCAAGCATTTGACGCGTCACCTCGCTCGGATAGGCGCTGACTCCGGCCCTCGAAACGCCGTGATCGCCAGCGAGGATCACCAACGTGGGCTTGCGGAAGTGATGGGGCGGACAGCACTTTTGGACAGCGCAGACCCAAGCCGAAAGCGGTTCGAGGCGACCTAGGGCACCCGTCGGCTTTATTAGTTCGTCTTGCCTGGATAGCGCCTGAGCATGATGCGCTGCAGATGGAATTACTACAGATGCTATGGACATTGTCAGCCTTTCAATTTGAGTGGAATTCCGGCAACTACGAGCACAACCTCTTTGCAAACGCTGGCAACTTGCATGTTCAAACGACCCAATTCATCACGAAACAGTCGGCCTGATTCGGTTTCAGGATGTACGCCAGACCCAATCTCATTGGAAACAATCAGGACGTCGTGACTCCGAATTGCAACCAAAAGCTCTTCCACTCTTTCCTCAAGCAAGGCGCCCCACTTTGACCGGGCACTGCTCCACGCCTCCAACTGGTCCAAAACATTTGTGAGCCATAGCGTCAGGCAATCAACTATCGGAATGCCCGCAGCAGATCTGATCGCATCGGGCAGGTCATTGGTTTCTATCACTTGCCAATGCGCCGGTCGACGCGCTTGATGCAGAACAATGCGGGCTTGCCAATCCGCATCCTCTTCGTGGCCAACACCCGTTGCGATATAGGTAACCTTTTCAAATGACGCAGCGCGTGATTCTGCGTACAAGCTCTTCCCTGAACGGGCACCGCCAAGAATTAGCGTTGAACTCATCGATAACCCACTTTCATATCCTGATCACGTCGCCGTCAAAGGGCAGTTTGGCGCCTACGGCAAGCAGTTTTTCCTGCAACACTTTTGGGGAAGGGTTTCTGTGACTCATATGAATCGGGGAAATATGCGTTCTTTCTGTTACCGCACCGCACTCTCTCAATTGCGCGATCGTCTCCCCAAATGAATTCAGATTTAGATGATCTAAATGCGGCCCGGGGAAATTTCCCCAAGTTTGATCAAGGAATATCAAATCGAGCGGGTGGCCGCGCAATGCCCGAAGCGTCTCGCCGGGCAATGGTCCAGTATCAGTGGCCCACAACATGTAGGAATCGCCGTCCGTGATCAACGGCAAGATTCCAGATTCTCCGAATGCCTCATGGTTAGCCAGGAGAGGTACCACGACGTAATCGCCAAGGGCGATAGGTCGGAATGGCGTAGCCTCAATCCATTCAATCTGATTGTCCATTGACACCCATTGTTGAAGCGCGCGGAGCGCCAGCGGTGGCGCAATGACATTTAGCGGCGCCTCCACTTTCGCCCATTGGCGGATAAGCAGCGGAATCCCTGAACAGTGGTCCCAATGCCCGTGAGTGACGATCAGGTGTTCGACCTCATTGAGTAATACATGATGGCGCTCGGCGCTTCTGGGCAAATCAGGACCACACTCAAGCAGCAGTCGATTATCGATCATCGCCGAACTCTGTGCTCTGATGATTCCATCCAGCCGCAAGTTCTCGCACGACGAACACTCGCAAAACGGGTTAGGCCAGCCGTCTGCTGCGGCAGTACCTAGCAACTGGACCTTCACGTCTCGCCTTTCAAATCACGAGACCTAAGGCGTTACGCGCACCGGATGCCTCTGCAACAAAAAACCGTTCCTCCCAAAAATTGCTTAGGGGGAACGGAACGTCGCTCGAGCCAACTGGTTCGGGCTCTGCCCCGCTTGCCTCGACGGGTGGTAGCCAAACTCTTCCAGCCTCAGGTAGTCCGACTTGCTGATCATCAGCTCACGGTTGCGGGTCAGTGCCGGAATTTCACCGGTCTTCCCCTTCGGCAGAAAGTTATGAAGTTGTGTGGGAACTATACCGCTGGGTGGCCCAGTCAGGATCTGCCGACCACTGGTGGCACAAATCTGCGCTGTTCCGGGGTAGACCCTCTCAAGAAATCAAAATCACATCCCTCGTCTGGCTGCAGTACATGCAATTGATAAAGCATGGGCCAACCCCGTAGGTGCGGAGAAGCCACCGGCCTCCAAGCCGACGCACGGGCAGCCAACACAATCTCATCTACCTCCAGTTCAATTGACCCAGAATATGCATCTACCGAAATAAAATCTCCGTCGCGCACTAAGGCCAGTGGCCCACCCACCGCGGCCTCTGGTGAAACATGTAGAAAACAAGTGCCAAAAGATGTGCCGCTCATTCTCGCATCGGTAATTCGAACCATATCCGTGACGCCTTGTTCGGATAGGTGTTTAGGAATTGGGATCATCCCCCACTCCGGCATTCCAGGAACTCCGACCGCTCCACATCCGACAAGCACCAAGACGGAGTCTGGGTTGATGTTCAAATTCGGTTCATCAATTCGAATTCGCATGTCTTGGTATCCATTGAAAACTACTGCCTGACCCCGATGCTTCATCAGTGCACCGGAAGCCGCCGACGTCTTGATGAGAGCGCCACTAGGAGCTAAGGAGCCTCGCACAACAGCAAAGGCGCCACCAGTCTTAAGGGGATGATCAATACTCCGAATTGCCGGATGAATCTCTAGGGAGTCAGAGAGATGAGAACGCCAGCTTTCACCGCTTGTTGTTAGTTCATCAAGTTCTAGTAACTCCCCCAATTTTGCCATAAGGGCAGGCGTGCCCCCAGCGCCATGGAAATCTTGGATTAAAAATTCGCCGGAGGGTTCGACGTCCGCCAAAACTGGAATATTCGTGCCCATTTGTGACACTGCATCCAAAGTGAGTTCTCCGCCAACACGCCCCGATATAGCCAGGAGATGGATAATCGCGTTGGTTGATCCACCGCATGCGTGCAAAACCTTAGCGGCATTTCTGAATGCCGCAGGAGTTAGCACTCGAGATGGAGTTATGCCCTTCCGAACCATATGAACGGCCGCGACGCCAGATTCATAAGCTGCTTGTCGTCGCTCCGGCGTACCGGACGGAATGGTTGAGGTTCCTGGAAGCGTAAGACCCAGAACTTCGACCATGATTGCAACAGAACTGGCAGTACCCATGGTGTTGCAGGCACCGAGTCCGCAATTTAGACAGGCTTCAAACTCTTTCCACTCCGATACATCAATCTTGCCAGCCCGAAGATCTGCCCACTTGCGCCAAAGGTCTGTTCCGGTGCCAATTCGCTTTCCTCGGAAAATCGGCACCGGTCTCGCTCCGGCGGTAAGCATCACCGTCGGCAGATTTGCGCTTGCCGCGCCCATCAGCGATCCGGGCACGCTTTTGTCGCAATTGGCGAGTAGGACTACGCCGTCAATCGGATATGAGCGCAGATACTCCTCAACCTCCATCGAAAGCAGATTTCGATAGAGCATCGCACTTGGCTTCATTAAGTCTTCGCCTAATGACATCACCGGAAACGCAACGGGCAACCCCCCTGCTTCGATGACGCCGCGCTTGACGTCGTCCACCAATTCGCGCAGCGGCAAATTGCAGGGATTGAGATCGCTCGATGAATCTGCAATTCCAATTATCGGACGATCACCCGCGGCGGAAACGTCCAAGCCAACGGATTGAAGAGCGACTCGGTGGAGAAGAGCCACCTCATCGTTTCCTGAGAACCACTCAGCGCTTGGAAGTCTCTCCACTTAACCCACCCCCCTCCCTAAGGTACTAAAGAGGAACGGCTAGGCCCTCGGCAAACGGCTTCGACTGGATAGCATCGCTACCTGACCGGGCGAGCCACTCGAGTGCAACCGCTGCGCGGCTGACCTTTGCTCGCACATTGAGTCTTGCCTCGGAAAGGATGTGATCAGCTGCGGGATAAACATCGCGAGCATTTCGTAACCCAAACTTGGCGTAGAGGGGCGCTCCAATGGCCACTAGATCCGCTATTTCGTGACCTCGAACAACTCCGCCAAGACTATCTGGAGCCTCCACGTAGAGATCAATAGGTAAGTCCACGGCCGCCCGCATTTCCGCCAGATCCCAATAAGACATGTCTGAGGGAACGTTCACCGTCGACGCCCCAAGATCGGCAAGAACTCGGATCGCCGCCGGGTTCGATGGCGCCAAAGCAACACTCATTTTCCAAACGCAGTTGGATGGGATTTCGCCCGCCTGCTTCATCCCCACCAAGATCGCGAGCAAGCCAATGTCAGGGATGAGAAAACTTCGGATCCCCGCTTCAATGGATCGCATCACATCCTCAACTCCATACGACAATTGGCGATTGCCTCGAAGTTGGCTTGAGAGACCTCCACCGCCTGGCGAATGAGCGCTGACACCAATATCGAATGATTCGCGGGGGCCAACAAAGAGACAGACCTCAATGCCGTTTTCGCTGCCTAGAGCGGCCATGGCCTTCAATTCTGAATTCTTAAGGAGCATGGCGCCTGAACCTTGTGACACTCGATTGATTACGACACCGTGTTGGCGGGCGGCATCCAATGCCGCTTCCATAACGCCGGGGCCCTCAACACTTGGGATCTCGATCCTAAAATGTGCACCGTCTTCAAAGAGGCCAGAACTCAAGGGAACTCCGTGCTGATATGGGAAAACTGGGGCGCCGAGAGGATTTCTTGTCATGATGTGGACTCCTTAATTGTCTGCGGTGCTGCGACAGTCGATTGGCGCGTTAAGGGTGAACCCGCCGAATGAGGGGGATAGTTGGCACGAAACGCTTCTAGTCGGTACCAAAGTTGTTCGTCGTCTTCTCGACAGGCGCGCATGACCCTTTCGTCGGCCAGAAATTCCCAATAGCTGTGAATGAGCAAATTGCCACACACATCGCAGTAATCGACGCTGGTGTCACTCCATGGCTTGCGAAGGGCCTGCCAACTCATTATTCACTTTCCTTTCGATAGGCCGCGGTCCGCATCTCGTCAACTCGGTCGTTTTCATCCAAGATGACTCGATAGATAGCGGCAGCTTGATCATGAGTTGTGTAGCCATCTCGAACGTCAAGACTGACCAGTGCTGGATCTCGTTTTTCAGGCGGGCCGTAGCCGCCTCCGGATGGAGAACTGAGCCGAACTCGATCGCCACGGTGAACCCGAATATTGGTGAACTTAGTAGGGCTAACGAGATGGAAGTGCTCTTGGAAGCTCACGAACTCCGAACTCCCTGCAGGACATATTTCAATGCGCGTGAGACTGCCTTCTCCGCCCCCGAATGCGCCCCATGGATGTTGGCTCGCACGGTCGGACATCGCACTTACTGTGATGGTCTCGGCGGCCACCTCGATAATTCGCACCACTCCAGAACCACCGCGGTGCTCTCCGTAACCCACTTCACCGCGAGCCAGCGTGTATTGCTCATGGATCCATGGCCAACGACTCTCAAAAATCTCGACTGGAGTGTTACGGCAATTTGCATGCGGCGGCATGGTGGCATTGTTTCCATCGGTGTTAACCCGTCCGCCCCAGCCTGTGGCCTCAAAGTGATAGTGCGCGTAATAGTCTCCCGTCCGAGGATCCAACCCACCAAAAAGGAAATTGAGGGAAGTGTTGCCGCTAGCGGCAGTTGTCATATTCGGCAGAATCGGACCAAGAACTTTCCCCATGACCATTTCCATGATCCTTGGCTGATATTCCGTCTGACCACCGACGCAGGATCCAGGCAATTGGACACAGCAAATCGTTCCGGCCTTCGTGACGATCCGTACCGGGCGATTCAAACCCGCATTAACTGGCAAATCCCCACCGATCATGTATAGCAACGCGTTCAGAGAGGCTGACATGGTTACGACATACGGTGCGTTGATTGGGCCATCGGCCTGCTTATCTGACCGAGTGAAATCGAAAAGAATCTCATCGCCATCGACGATGAGACTCAGCCTCACGCCGTAGGGGGTTGCAGTAATGCCGTCATCTTCAAACCATTCCTCGCCGTAGTACACCCCGTCGGGAAGAGCTCTGATTTTCTCTCTTAATCCATTTTCTGTGTAATCCTGAATATCTGAGAACACTTGGGTCACAACCTCAAGACCGCGATCCTCGATCATCTGTAAAAGCCTGCGCTTGCCGATCTTGAGCGAGCCATACATGGCGTGCAAGTCGCCCCAAGAATCCTTGGGAGTGCGGTGGTTTGAAAGGATGATTCGCCAAATATCTTGGACTGGTTCGCCATCCTTGTAGAGCAGAACCGGAGGCAGGCGAAGCCCTTCTTGATAGACATCGGTTGCAGTTGCAGCAAATGAGCCGGGAGCCATACCTCCGATTTCGGCCATATGTGCAATATTCCCAATGAATGCTACAAGTTTTCCTGCCTCGAACACTGGCATAACCATCATATGTTCGGGCATGTGGCTACCGCCACGATAGGGATCGTTGTGAACATACACATCACCCTCAGCGAAGTTCTCGGGGCCAACCTCACGAACGATCCAGGTAGCGGCATATAGGGAGGCTCCGAGCATCGAAGGGTTCAATCCTGCGTTGGCTATCAAGTGCCCTTCGCGATCAAGGATCAGGGTTGAGAAGTCGAGTCCCTCCGAGAAAATCGGCGAATACGCAGTTCGCATCATGGATACGGCCATTTCGTCGCAGATATTCACCAACTGACGATGGATTAGTGTCAGGGTGACCTTATTCACTTCAGTCGACACTTTTGATGTATTCACGCGTTGATCCTTACCGTCGGCGCGGTTAGCGAACTGATAATTAAGCAGTACGTGGAATCGACCTCTAGGAGATAACCCGGAGGGACATACGTAGTGGAGTTGGCCTCTTCTATAATCGCCGGACCTTGGAGAGTGAACCCTGGAGATAGTTGGTTCCGGTCGAGAACTAGTGCTTCAACCCAAGTGCCGGGCGCGGTCAGCAAAGATCGCTTGACTATATTTGGGTTCTGGGAACCAGCAAGGTAGGGAGTGAATTCCACCGCACTGCTAGCAATAGTTGCCGTCGCGGCGACGTATACCGATTGAATTGATTGATCACGCATTTCATATCCGTAAGCCCGCAGATGAGCGGCATGGAACATCTCGGATAACCGATCGCTAAATCCTGGAGCCATCGGATCTATTTCAAGCATTGATTCAAACGACTGGTCGTGCCGTCCTCGATAAGTCCTGATCTCCTGTTCATAGTTCTGGCCTAGATAGCGGCAAGAGACATAAGTAGTGATCACGATTTCACCCGGCTCATCGGCGCGTCGCTGAAGTGAGAGTTCTTCGTTCACCTCCGCCGCCAGAGCAATGAGAACTTCGGGCAAATTCAGAGCCTCAGGTTGATCAAGTCGGCGCACGACAGTGGTGCGTCGGTCCACACGCTGATCAGCGATGATCGAGCCAAATGCGGAGACCAATCCAGGAGTGGGCGGAATGATAACGCGACGCATTCCCATTCGTTTGGCGATTTCGACCGCATGTAGAGGACCGGCACCACCGAATGCAACCAAATCAAAGTCCCGATAGTCATGGCCCCGATCCACGGTTACCAGACGCACAGCACCGGCCATGTTCTCAACCGCGAGTGAAAGGATCGCATCCGCGGTATCGGCAACATCGAGGTTCAATACGGAAGCCAGAGGCTCAATGCTCGCGGTCGCTCGGCTTGCATCAAGCAGTAACGCGCCATTTAGGAAATGTTCCGGGTGAAGGCGCCCCATCACTACATTTGCATCCGTGACAGTCGCGTTTGCGCCTCCCCGCCCGTAACACGCCGGGCCTGGATCAGCTCCCGCACTGGCGGGTCCGACATGCAACAGCCCATCGGCACCGATTGACGCGATTGAACTGCCGCCAGCCCCGATGGTCGACACATCAATGATTGGCACTGCGATAGGCAAGCCCCATTCAACTTCGAACAAGCCGGTGTACTGGAGTTGCCCATCAACGACGACTCCCACGTCTGCACTGGTTCCGCCCATATCCAAAGTGACTGCTTTAGGTGAACCAACGGCTCGAGCCCAGTATGCGCCCGCGATCATTCCACCAGCGAGTCCCGAAAGTACCAACTCAATCGGTCGTTTTGCAGCATGAGCAAGCGGCGCCTGTCCACCGTTTGATTTCATTAGCGCATGCCAACCCCCAACGCTATTTTCACGAAGTCCCACTTCAAGTTCATTTGAGAACTCTCGTACCATTGAACTTACGTAAGCATCCATTGCAGTGGTCGCAGTGCGTTCGTATTCACGCCAAACAGGCGATACTTCGCTCGAAATTGAAATTGGTGTATTGGGAAAAGCGGCGCGCAGCCTCAGGGCTACCATTCGCTCGTGAGCAGAGTTTACGTAACTAAACAAGAATGCGATGGCTATCGCAGCGGTCGGCTCAGAAGTGAGCAACTCTCCGACCGCATACACAACTCGATCAAGCTCTGAATCGCTAAGCGCCTGGCGAATCGTCCCATCGGCGAGAACTCGCTCGGCAACACCAATCGTTAGTTGTCGATTTGCATATGGGTCGGACTTCACCCACTGGAGGTCATATCGCCCGGGGCGATCAATGCGTTGAATGTAGAGCACGTCCTCAAACCCCGCAGTAGTAAGAAGGATTACCGGAGACCCACTCCGCATGATCACCGCATTCGTCGCGATGGTGGTTCCTAGTACAAAATCATCGAGCTTTGCAGCCAAGTCCACCCGAGATTCCGCAAGTGCCGTGAATACAGCATCCGCGGGATTGTGAGGTGTCGAACTTACTTTGCCAAGACGCATCTCGCCGGTATTGGAGAGTGCCACCAGGTCGGTGAATGTCCCTCCAGTATCCATTCCAATTCGCCAACGCGCCTGCTCGCTCACGCCAGATCCGTCCTTTCGTTAGAAGTAATCGACGCATTCGAGACAGCCGAGTTACTTGAGGAATGTTCTGCTACGTCAATCAATTCGAGTTCTGCTAATGCACTTGCAAAAGACTGAACGTCGGGAAATGCAATTGGCTTTAAAGTCTCGAGACACAAACCGCGTTGAACCACTATTACACTGTCGGCCAACTCGTATGCCTCCGGCGCTTCGGTGCAAAAGGCGATCACCGCTCTACCTTCATCCGCATATTCACGCAGCATCTGGTAGATCTCGCGCTTGCTCCCAACATCCACTCCGCGAGTCGGTTCCTCGACTAGCAATAAGGATGGATTGGAAATCATCGCAGCAGCAATGGCTACCTTTTGTTGGTTGCCTCCACTGAGTGATGTAAGCATCTGCTCAACGCCATCGGTGCGCACTGAGTATTGGTTGACGGCCTGTACAGCGGTTGTTCGTATATTGCGTCTGCGAAGAAGTCCAAATTTGTTGGCTATTTTCGGGTTTCCTAGACGGGCTACCAAGTTATCGGCGACCGTCAGATTGTGATACAGCATTTCTGTCCGATTTGCAGATAGGTAGGCAATCTTGCTGGTTCGGTCGTTCTCATTTGTCATGCCCGCGACTCGAACTTCTCCATGTGAAGGCCGCATCCCACCAAGTGCTGAAACGATTTCTCGACCACCCGATCCTTCAACACCAACGATTGCCACTATCTCTCTTGGCGCGACCTTGAGGGCGACATCGCGAAATGATCCCTGAGCATCGGACCACTTGTTCGTCAGAACCAATGATTCTTCATCGACCATGGCCACATGGGCCTTTTTCTTATGCCCTCCGCCCTTCGTTTCGCCCGCCACCAATTCGCTGGCAATTGCCGTCTCTGTTAGTGCTTCTCCTGAGAGTTCCGTGGCCACCCGACCATCACGGATCACGACCACGCGCCCACAATGTGTAACCAATTCGGCAAGTCGGTGGGTGATCAACGCTATAACGTGACCGCTATTTGCCAACTCGTGCATAAACTCAAAAAGTGATGCGGATTCTTCGTCAGTAAGAGCCGAATTTGGTTCATCGAACAAGATGACCCGCGCATCACGCACAAGCGCTCGAGCGATCTCGACGCGCTGTCTCACCGCCAGAGAACATTCCCCAAGGAGAGTGTCGGATAGGTGATCAATTCCAATGCGTTCTAGCACCCTATGTTGATCCTGCGTCGTGGAAGGAAGTCCAAAGCGCGTGTCCTCGTTCCCCACCATCAGATTCTGAGCGACCGTCAAATTGAGCCAAACTTGCGGCTCTTGATGTACCACCGCGACAAGTTCACCAATACGCGACTCAGGTAAGACCTCTCCATCTATCAGAATCTCTCCCGAGTCAAGACGCTCCTCTCCTGAAAGCGCTCGAGTAAGGGTGCTCTTTCCCGCACCGTTCGGTCCAGCTATACCTAGAATCTCGCCTGATTGAATCATTAAATGCACACCGTCAAGCGCTCTGGTATTCCGAAATCGTTTGTGAGCGTCGCGGACTTCGACAATTGTCATTGTGAGGCTCGGCTTGATCTCTTATTGGCTAACTGGCGTGTCACGCGGTCCAAGGTGACTGCGCCAATGGTTACGAATCCGACGAAAAGCAACTGAGCGAACGCACCAACACCTAGCAGCGCCAGGCCATTCGCGAGGACTGCCAATAGCATCGCACCAAGAAGAGTTCCGGGAATCGTTCCCCACCCACCATTCAGGCTGGCTCCTCCAATGACGACTGCGGCGATCACTGGAAATACCAAGGAACCACCTGAGTTCGGACCGACGGATCCGACATAGGAGAAGTCAAGAATGCCGGCGAGCGCTGCCATAACCGAAGCAAGAATAAAAACGACAAACTTGTATCGACGAATCGGCAGTCTGCCAATCTGAGCGGCCATTGGATTCCCGCCAATGGCCACGAGTCGAAACCCGAAAAGTGTGCGATGCCGTAGGAACCAGAACAATCCAAGCATGGCGGCGAGCCAAGCGACTTGGATCGGGATGCCGAGGGGAAGTTGAGCTCCTCCTAGGAGATGAAAGAACCGCAATTCCCCAGCAGACGGCAGCGGGTTGTTGTAGGCCGGATTAAACGTAGATGCGTTGCTCAAGAGCAACTCTGATCCTTGAGCCAAACTGAGGAATCCTAAAGTTGCTATGAACGAAGGAATCTTAACCACACTGGTTAGAAAAGCATTCGCAGCACCAATGAGTATGGCCACCAGGAAAGCCAGGGCAAGTGCGAGGATCAGCGGAACGTGGAACGGGAGCGCGCCTCCGCCCAACCACAGCACGGCCACGGTCGTCGCGGCCAAACCATAAACCGCACCAACAGATAGATCGATCTCGCCAAGAAGAATCACAAGCATCTGCGCGAATGCCATTATGCCAAGCGATGACATTGCCCGCAGCAGGGTCAGCAGGTTTACGCTGCTTAAGAAGGCAGATGTTTGAGATTGGAACACTAGCCCGGAGAGAATAATCGCTAGCACCAGACCTGCAGTCCGTAATTGATTCAGGGCGAGACCGCGCCTAGACCTACCCTGGCGTTTCGCTGTATCCGAAACCATGTTAAATCGACCTTTCGAGTTGGTGCAGGACCCGCGGCTGTGGAAGCAGCCGCGGGTCCAAACAGCATTTCTTACTATTTAACTTGTTGCCTGTTGCAAACGAGCTCGTGCCTCTGCTGGGGTCTGGAGTCCAGTGCCACCGTCTTTCGTGATGACGATTGGGTTCAGATATTGCAGAGGATCGGAAGGAACGATTCCTTTGGTCAGGTAATCGACGCAGGCATTGACTGGAGCCTCGGCCTGATTGTCAAACCCTTGGTCGATAGTCACCAACGTATCTCCCGA
>DATKUB010000027.1:0-7322 GCA_035530875.1 Candidatus Nanopelagicaceae bacterium | reverse complement strand
TCTGTATCTAAAAAGCGCTCATAGTGACCGATATCGAGATCTGTCTCTGCTCCATCATCAGTGACGAATACTTCACCATGTTGAAAGGGGTTCATCGTGCCCGGATCCACATTGAGATAAGGATCCAGTTTCTGCATTGTCACGCTTAAGCCGCGAGCCCTGAGCAATCGACCGAGGCTTGATGCAGTGAGCCCTTTGCCAAGCGAAGAGGCAACGCCACCGGTAACAAAAACATGCCTGGTTATATGTGAACTAGCCACCAAGGACTCCCGCAGATCGTGTGCGGCGAGGAAACTCGCCCGTCCACGGGTTCTTAGGCTAACAGCGTCCCGGGCTAAAAGCCCAGTTACGTCCGGCGCGCCATCTCAAGTAATTCCTCGGCGTGTCTACGAGCGCTATCTGACTCCTCTTGACCTGCGAGCATTCGAGCCAGTTCGATGACACGCTCGGCTTGGTTCAAAAGGCGAACATCACTTTCGCTTACTAGACCGTCCTCAGACTTTCGCACCGTGTAATGGGCATCGGCAAAGGCGGCCACCTGGGCAAGGTGAGTGACCACGATGACCTGCGCGTCCCTGGCAAGTTCGGCAAGTTGCCGACCAACTTCGATTGCTGCCTTGCCGCCTACGCCTGCATCGACTTCATCAAAGACAAACGTTTTTACTTTCGAGTTCCGGGCCAGCACCACCTCGAGGGCCAACATCACTCTGGAGAGCTCGCCACCACTTGCACCTTTTGCCAGTGGTACTGGCGCCCCACCAACATGGGCTGAAAGCAACATTTCAACCTCGTCCACGCCGGTGGCGGAGAAAGCGACCCTACTTCCATTGATTTCTAAGCCGTCTTCTGAATTCCTAGACTGAACCTTGACTGAAAACTCAGCGTTCGGCATCGCCAGTTCTCGAATCTTGACAGTGACTAATTGAGAGATCTGATCTGCTATTCCCTGTCGAGCCAAGGATAATTTCATAGCTGCGACGACTAGGTGCTTGCGAGCAGATTCAACAGACTCAACACCGGCTTGTATCTCTAAATCGAGGTTTTCCCGTCCTAACAGGATTTCCTCGGCCAATTGAGATCTTTTTACAATTTCAATCAACGCATTGTCGTCTGAAGCCACGGAAAGGCTGTGACGTCGCAGCAGCGCCGAAAGCACCGATCTTCTCTCATGAAGTGATTCAAGTCGACTGGGGTCTGCGTCGAGCGAAGTCTCATAACTAGCAATTTCGCCCGCAATTTCTTTCACGATCAAGATTGGTTCAGTCAGCCGATCAAGAATCGATCTTAAATTCGGATCTCTTGATTGAACTTTCTCTAACGCCTTAACTGCCTGAGCCAATAACGACAAACCGGTTACATCCTCGCCCGCTCCCCCGACGATTGCATCGTGAGCCACCGTCGCGGCTTCGCGCAGTTCGTCAATGTAATCAAGTCTGGCCATTTCACTGGCGAGGTGTTCCAGTTCGCCAGGTTGAGGAGAAACAAGCCCTACGTCGTCAACTAGTGCTCGATATTCGGTGACCTCTAGATCGGCTAAAGCTCCCAGTCGTCGAATGTCCAGTAATTTTTGCTCCGTTTCACGGAAGTGGGAGTATGCGTCCTGATATTGCATGAAAATGATCGAAAGTTCTGAACCGCCGAAAAGATCAAGAATTTCTCGCTGCGCACTTGTTTTAAGAAGGCGCACATTTGCAGATTGTGCATGGATCGAAATAATTTCCGTCGCTATTTCCGCCAAAGTAGAAGCGTTTACCGGAGAACCGGAAATTAAGGCTCGACTACGTCCTTGATCACTTACCGATCGCGCAAGAATTGCGCTCTCTTCTTCAATTTCTGCTCCAGCGTCTGAAACTATTTTACGCGCTGGATGACCTTCCTCGACTTGGAACCGAGCAGATACAGTCAACCGATCGGTGCCAGTGCGCACCAATGATCCGTCCGCTTTGCCGCCCAGAACCAAGTTAAGAGCCGTGATGATCATCGTCTTGCCCGCACCGGTTTCGCCGCTGAGAACATTCAACCCAGGCGACAACTCCAGAACGGCGTCACCAATAACACCCATAGAGCGGATTCGGATTTCTTCAAGCATCCTTACTCGCCGCGCCATCCTTCGACTGGAAGACGGAATTTGGCTACTAAACGATCGGTGAACGGAGCTGTAGCCAGCCGAGCTAGTTGAATAGGTTCGTGACCCCGTGAAATCTCTATTCTGCTAGCGGCGGCGGAATCAACCCTTCTAAGTCCATCGCAAACGACCTGCGCATCTCCAGATATTACATCTACCGTAATGTTTGATTTAGGAGAGGTCACCAAAGGTCTCGCAAAAAGTGCATGCGCCGCAATGGGTAAAACAAGAAGGGCTTCCACTTCGGGCCAAATAATCGGGCCACCCGCCGAGAAGGCATAAGCCGTGGATCCAGTTGGAGTCGCACACAAGACCCCATCGCACCACCATCTTGAAAGGGGACGCCCATCAACCGCAACCAATACTTCAATCATTCGCGAGCCACGCTTCTCGATTGAGATCTCGTTCAACGCCCAATCGCTGGAGAGTTCACGGCTCCTCAAATGAACACCCACATCAACTGTCATCCGCTTCTCAACTAGGTATTGGCGCGTAGCGATGGCCTCAACTACCTCTGCCAGTTCCGAGTGCTCTGCTTCTGCCAGAAATCCGACATGACCAAGGTTTACTCCCAGTATGGGAATTTCTCTTCCACGTGCTTTCTCAGCGGCTCGCAAAATAGTCCCGTCACCACCCAGGACCACGATCAGTTCAAATTCGTCGGCCTTCATAGGCTTGCCGTCGGATCGAATTTGAACAACCTCAATTCCATCTGTCTGCAAAGCATCCGTAACTTGTTTAACGGCTTCGTTAGCTGAGGCTCGGTTGGGATGAGCCATCAAGGCGACTCGCCTTTTCATTTTGGCCCGGCCGCAACTGCTGATTCGATTTCGGTCGCACCGATCTGAGTCTGGCCATGTTTGCACCAAATAAAGTATTCGACGTTTCCCGCTGGGCCGGGCAGTGGACTAGCCGTCACTCCGACCGCGCCCAAGCCGTGATCTGACGCCGCTTTAACGACACCCATCACGGCATCGACTCGAAGGTGAGAATCTCGGACCACACCGCCTGCCCCCAGACGCTCTCGTCCGACCTCAAATTGGGGCTTTACCATCAAGAGCAGGTCACTTTCGGTGTGCGTTATTTCAGCAAAAGCGGGAATTACTAAGTTCAAGGATATGAAAGATAGGTCGGCGACAACTAAGTCGACTGGCTTGCCAATGTCATTCAAAGTGAGCGATCTGACATTCGTCCGATCATGTATTTCAACCCTTGGATCCGTCCTAAGCGACCAGGCCAATTGACCATAGCCAACGTCAACCGCAATCACATGTGCGGCACCTCTTCGCAAGAGCACATCAGTGAAACCACCCGTTGACGCACCGGCGTCTAGCGCGATCCGCCCCTCTACCTTGATCGATGAGAAGGCGTCTAGCGCCCCGCTGAGTTTGTAGCCCCCTCGCGAAACGTAATCCACGGCGCCATCTTCAGAGATGACAACTATTGAGGCATCCGGACCAACTTGCGTGGCTGGCTTTTCAGCACGATTGCCGTTAAGGAGCACTCTTCGGTCTTCTATAAGGGTGCGTGCAAACTCTCTGGAATGGGCCAGGCCGCGACGAACCAACTCGCTATCTAGTCTTGGTTTGGGGGTCATTGAAGGATCCCGGCGAGAGTGCGGTCAGAGACCATCGATGGCCTTCAGGGCCGTATCCAGAAGGCCGTGAACTCGTTCATAAGTATCAACATGCTCGCCGGTAGGCGCAGACCATAGGCTGGCTAACTCAGAGCGCGCCTCATCTAAATGAGTCATATCAACACCTGCAACAGATTCCTCCATGGAGCAAACCCCTCTCTCTGAGGCAAACGCTACCGGAAGTACTAATTGACCTTTGCTACTTTTGACACTTCGACCTGACTTCGGCTCGAGAGGCCAGCCTTTCCTTGCCAGAATCGTCGCCGGAGCGATCCCGAAACTTCAATGACATCACCTATCTTGAGTTTTCTAGCCTTACGTCGCAGATCAGCCTTCCAGAAGGCCAAATCAAGGGTGTCGACGCCCAATCTGTCCGAGCGAGGAACAACCAATCGAAGTTCAAGGACGACATCGCCGCTCGGCAATTCTCGTTCCCCTGGATCGCTACTGACTCGACCGCAGAGGTCGATTTTGTTCACCGGATCAAAATCGATTTCTTTCATCGCATCCCCTTATTTAGGGCTGGCTAACTGCCAGCGAGGATAACCTGTCAGCGTGGTACGACATCTTGACGTTCGATCGTGGAAGCATGTGGATCAGGAAGTTATTTCTGTGGCTGTGGGTTGGAGAGATAAGTGAGCATTACTTCCCTTGGATCTGAGGTATTTCAGATCGATACTGAACAGTCCGGATACAAGGGCATAACCGCTGGGTATCTGATTCGTGGCTCTAAGCCATGTCTGGTTGAAACAGGAACGGCACGAAGTGCGGAAACGGTGATCGCTGCGCTGGGTGAACTCGGGATTGATAGTCAGGATCTCGCGACAATCGTGGTCACTCATGTTCATCTGGATCATGCCGGCGGCGCCGGGCATCTGACTTCCTATTTTCCCAAAGCTCAACTTGTTGCTCACGAGCGAGGCGCCCGACACTTAGTTGATCCCTCACGACTGATGACAAGTGCCAGACGAGTCTTTGGCAGATTGCTTGATGAGGTGATGGGCGAACTCTTACCAACGCCGATCGAGCGCGTCACTGCTCTCGGGGATTTATCTCGAGTGGATCTGGGAGACGGCCGCTCACTCAATACTTATTACGCCCCAGGACATGCATCGCACCACATCGGCCTGATGGATAGCGAGACCGGAGATCTATATGTTGGCGACGCCGCCGGAGTTTACATACAAGAAACAAAGACGCAGCGACCTGCCACTCCGCCGCCTGATTTTGATTTGCAAATAACCCTTGACTCTATTGAGTTATTCCGTGCCCTCTCGCCAACACGGTTGCTATTTAGTCACTATGGACCAGTTGATGATGTTAACGAAACACTAGATATCTCCATCGAGGAACTTAAGCTCTGGGTCGAACTAGTCGCCGACGCGAGAACGCTACAACTCGATCTTGACCATGCCATTCAGATGATCCGCGAAAAGACACACGAGCGTTACCAACGACTATTTAGTGACCCGGCACTGGCACACCGATTTGAAGAATTGAATTCAACGGGTGCCAATATCGTTGGCATAAACCGCTGGCTCGATGGAATCGAGCAGAGTCAGTACTCCTTTGGCGATGCTGCCCATTAATCGACTATCTGGTCTTCGACCTCTAATTCCGTTTCGAGATCATCCTCATCGTCCAGGTCGAACGAGATGCCATTCAGTTGATCGATTCGTTCAACCGCGTCCGTCAACTGTTCCGGATCCGATGCTGCGGCATTTTGAAACCAGGTTAGGGCCTCTTCTTCGCGACCGCTGGCGAGTAACGCATCGGCATAGGCGTAACGGAGTCTTCCGCTCCACTCAGCATTGTTGGTATTTAGCTCCGGGCAGGTCAGCGTTACCAACGCTGCTTCTAATTGCCCCATGTCCTGACGCGCCCCCGCAGCGACGATTCGAAGTTCAATCTGTCCCGCCTTATCGAGTTTGGTGGCTTCAGGTGCTCCTGCCATTGCCAACGCCTTTTCGGGCCTGCCAAGTCCGCGTTCACAATCAGCCATCATGGACCAGTTAGATACATCGCCTGAGATGCGCATTGCCGCTCGAAATTCGGAGAGCGCCTCTGCGAACTCTCCACACATATAGGCAGCGATACCTAAACTCTCGCGCACCGCTGCAATTCGACCGGCGTGATAAACCGCGGCACGCGCATGTTCCAGTGCCAATTTTGGATTCGCATCAAGATTAAGGCCGGCCGCAACAAGATGCTGGGCGACCACTTTTGCATTGGCCGGGCTGAGGGTCGACAGTTCGCGCGTAATGCTGCGATCTAATTCGTCGCCAGTAACTTCCGGCGGAATATTTGGCTCGTGAATCTTGGCTCGCCTCGGGCGATCTAGAGGCGGACGCTCCCAAGTGTCTCCCCCACGCTGCGGCGGGCGACTTGACGTCGACGAACGACCAGCACCCGAAGCAGGACGACGATCCGAGGAAGACGGACGATCTGAATACGACGAACGACCAGCACCCGAAGCAGGACGACGATCCGAGGAAGACGAACGATCTGAATACGACGAACGACCAGCACCCGAAGCAGGACGACGATCCGAGGAAGACGGACGACCGGTATTGCCATAGACGGGGCGCCCAGAGGGAGACGAAGTTTCATCCGCACGCGGACGACGATCCGAAGAAGACGGACGACCAGCACCCGAAGCAGGACGACGATCCGAAGAAGACGGACGACCAGCACCCGAAGCAGGACGACCAGACGATTTCCCGGAACTACGGCCCGATGAGCCAGATTGACGACCGCGTTCCATGTACTTCTCCTCTATAAAATTAAGTCCAACAAATGCCCAGTAAAACACTAAGGGGCGCTCGTAGCGCCCCTTAGTGGAAGAATGTCCGGCGGCGTTCTACTCTCCCACAGGGTCCCCCCTGCAGTACCATCGACGCTTAGAGGCTTAGCTTCCGGGTTCGGAATGGGACCGGGCGTTTCCCTCTCGCTATGACCGCCGAAACTCTATTGAGATATCAATCGTGACTCCCGACCGTATCTCGGGAACCACACAGTGGACGCGTAGCAGCTTTGTAATCAAACCCTCGGCCTATTAGTACCGGTCGGCTCCGCGAATTACTTCGCTTCCACCTCCGGCCTATCAACCCAGTGGTCTGCTGGGGGCCTTACCTGGTTAACCCAGTGGGAAACCTCATCTCGAAGCGAGCTTCCCGCTTAGATGCTTTCAGCGGTTATCTCTTCCGAACGTAGCTAATGGGCGGTGCTCCTGGCGGAACAACCCACACACCAGAGGTTCGTCCGTCCCGGTCCTCTCGTACTAGGGACAGCCCTTCTCAAGTTTCCTGCGCGCGCAGCGGATAGGGACCGAACTGTCTCACGACGT
The DNA here is from genome assembly GCA_035530875.1 of Candidatus Nanopelagicaceae bacterium. GTDB lineage: Bacteria > Actinomycetota > Actinomycetes > Nanopelagicales > Nanopelagicaceae > JANXYY01. Next base: position 215 of record DATKUB010000027.1, on the reverse strand, counting down.
TCTGAACCCAGCTCGCGTACCGCTTTAATGGGCGAACAGCCCAACCCTTGGGACCTACTCCAGCCCCAGGATGCGACGAGCCGACATCGAGGTGCCAAACCTTGCCGTCGATATGGACTCTTGGGCAAGATCAGCCTGTTATCCCCGGGGTACCTTTTATCCGTTGAGCGACGGCGCTTCCACAAGCCACCGCCGGATCACTAGTTCCTGCTTTC
>DATKUB010000026.1:0-46073 GCA_035530875.1 Candidatus Nanopelagicaceae bacterium | reverse complement strand
AGGGCTATTCGTACCGGATTATTGACGGCGATGACGTACTGAAAGGCTCAGTTGATCTCTAGTTTGAGCTTTCGAACTCGCCTAACCCGAAGACCTGCGGCCAGCAATCTGGTCAGCAATTCTTTTCCGCCCACCTTTGTGGCGCCAAGTTCCAAAGCTTTCTCTACATATTCTGAAGGTATGTCGTAGTGATCTCGGTCAAAGCCTCGAGCTGGGATTCCGAGGGCGGCGGCGAAGGTGTGAAGTTCAGCTACCGATTCGTCGCTAACCAGATGCGCCCAGTGACGTCCATGAGCGGGCCAGATCGGCTCATCAACTAAAATTGCCATCAATGGCCCGCTGCGACTATCGCCGACTGTAAGCGGTCTGGATCAACTCTCAAGAAGTCATGAATTTCACCATTAATTAAGATCACCGGAATCTCTTCGCGGTACTTCGCCATGAGATCTGGATCATCGAGCAGTGACAACTCCTCGAATTCCACATCTTGGCCCTTGATAACTTCGCTGATAATTTCATGTGCGACCTGGCAAAGGTGGCAGCCAGGTCGACTAATGAGTGAGATCTTAACCGGCGCCACAACCACCAACCCCTGTTCATAACAAGTTCCTAGGAATGCTCGGTCAATCTTGCCAGGCAACGCTGATAATCTCGCCTTCATGTCGACCAAGCGCAATTTACGTTCCCTCGTAGCGCTCGCACTGCTCGCCGGCTTAATCAACATCAGCCCAACTCCTGCCTCCGCTCTCACCTTTAACGAGCGGCCGGCAACTCAGTGGGCCAACTACTACGCTGGAAAAGGCGTCCCGACTCCAGTCGTCAAGTCCAGCAGCGTCTGGAAAAACGATTCCGGGGCACCGAGCAATTTCATCGTTAACTACACGAATTTTCCAGACGCAGCCAAAGTGGCCTTTGACGCGGCTGTTTCTATCTGGGCAGCTCGCTACCCGTCCAGCGTGCCGATCACCATAAGCGCCACCTGGGCCGGCGATTTAGGCCCTGGGGTTCTTGGTGCGGCCAGGCCGGGTGGCTTCTTTGCCGGCTTTGCTGGCGCGCCGGACCCAACCCTCTGGTACCCATCAGCCCTGGCCAATGCCCTTGCCGGCACAGATCTGGATCCAACTAGCGAAGAAATCGTTGCGCGCTTCTCCTCAACTAACCCCTGGTACCTCGGCACCGATGGAAAGACTCCCGCTGGTCGTTACGATTTCGAAACTGCAGTGCTACATGAGCTCTGTCACGGCTTGGGATTTCTCTCTGACGACCAATATGACGCGACTTCCGGAATGGGCGCCCTTTCTCAACCCACACCTTTCGACGCCTTTGTCAGAACTCAGGACGGAAATCGGCTCTCTGATATTCCAAACCCGAGCCGGACTCTCGGCACCTATCTGACGTCGAGCCTCACCTGGTCTGGAGCGCTGGCCGTTGCCGCAAACAACGGCGCCCAACCAAAGCTCTATACCCCAAGCACCTATTCGTCTGGCTCATCGGTAAGCCACTTGGATGAAGCTACCTACCCAAGCGGCACACCCAATACCTTGATGACCCCTCAACTCGAACCCGGCGAAGCGATCCATGACCCAGGGCCAATCGCGACCGCCATGCTCCAGGACATGCGCACCAAGCCGCCTACAGCTCCAGTCACAGCACTACCATCGGCTCCGCAGAATGTTGTAGCTCTAGTGGGCGATCGTTCTGCGCTCGTGACTTTCGATCCGCCCGTCGATGCCCGGTTGACGCAAGTCACCTCATACACGGTTAGTGTCACTCCTGGCGGAAACACCTTGTCTACGGATTCATCGCCGTTTCGAGTAACCGGACTTCAATCAGGAACTACTTACCAGTTCTCGATCTCTGCGGTAAATACCCTGGGATCTAGCCCGACCGCACTCAGCAATACGGTAGTTCCGCAATCGAGTTGGCGGGCCGGCACCGTTGATCCCGGTGCAAATCCCAAATTCGTAGCCGCAACCACTTTCCGAAAGCACCTAACAGTGGTCTATGCCGATTCCGCCACTGGCACCTTGAAGAGATCGATTCGAATTGGGAAAAAATGGACGATCCAGACGATCGATGGTCCCGGCGTCGCCAGAGGGAGTACGACTAACAATCTCAATGGGGCATTGTCTACCTGTGTTACAGGTAGCGGCACAAAGCAGATACTGAACATCTTTTATACCGACACCGTCAACAAGGACTTGCTGCATGCGGCTTTTAATGGGAAGCGTTGGAAATTCGATATCGTCGATGGAAATGGGCCGGTGGTCCAAGAAGTCAATGATCCCGTGCGGGTCCGGACTGCAAGCGATGTGAGTGTCAGCAACGCGTGTGTGTCGACTCCCGCTGGCTTACAGGTCTTCTATCGTGACGACAGCCAAGGAATTCTGCTCGGTGCCGTACAAGTCGGCAGCACTTGGCGGTATGAACTGGTGGATGGCGATCGAGTAACGAATGGTCGAACAATTGGCGATGTCGGATTCCATCTCGCCGCCGCAGCGATCGGCCGAACAGTTCACGTCCTCTACGACTCAGTTCTAAAAATTGATCCAGAACGAAAGGCAACCGTCGGCGATATTCGCGAGGCGGTGCGGAGTTCGGCAAGCCCGAGCGCCTGGAACTACATCAGTGTGGATTCGAACAACGCGATTTACCCGGTATCCGGTTATGGGCTTTCGCTTAACGTTTCGGGAAAGAAGGTGATTGGCGCTTGGCTATCTGCCACTAACTCGACCCTTGGCACTCCGGTAGCTGACACCATCGACTGGGCCACCTTGAATTCGCTGTCGCCCACTGTACGCAGAGTTGCCAGCGGCCATTTTGGCGCTCCCAGCCAACCCTTGGCCGTCAACAGCAACACCCTGCTCTACGGATGTCAGGGTCGGCTGTGCTCGGTGGATCTCGCATCTGGACGTCAGCATTTGGTGAGCGACAAGGACGCGACTGAAGTTCAAAGTGCCGCGTTCGCCACCGTATCTGGGAAAAACGGAGTGCTGGTTGGGCTTAACCATGCATTAACTTTCCTTAAGCCCTGACCAGTCTTAAGTAACTTTCCTTAAGCCCTGACCAGTTACTTCTTCTTGTTCCGGCGCTGGATGCGGGTTTTCTTAAGCAGTTTGCGGTGTTTCTTCTTAGCCATCCGCTTACGACGCTTCTTGATAACTGAACCCACAGGTAACGCCCTTCTCAGCAAAAATATCGACCCTCGAAGAATGAAGGCTACCGCCTTATTGGTCTACTTCTTGCTTCGAGGTGCAAACCAGGACAAGGTGACCCCGGTTGCAGTGCCATTTGCCAATAGATAGCCCTTGCCGCTCGCAGCAGCTAGCAGTCCAACAGCGGATTTACCCAATAAATAGGTGGGAGCAAGAGCCCGTCCGGTCCCGCTCACCGGGAGTAGATAGGTCTCGATCCCTCTTCTGGTCTTGCGCACGTTGCTAAGCGCAATGGCCACCGAAGCACCTCTTGGCGCCGCCAGGACGAGCGGTTGGCCCAACGGTGAAGGGAGCCTGAGGGAGTATCTGACCGCCAAGGACGGCGCAAAGGAGGTGAGGACCGCTTCGCTGGTCTTGCCAGCCAGAGAGAGTCCAGTCGCATAGAGGTTTCCGTGCCGATCCGCCACCAGCGATCCCCAAGCCCTAACAGCGCCAGTATTTCCACTGCGCTGTGCCCTGAGCAGAGCGCCCGAATCTGGATTCACTACTTCAATCAAGGCATCCGTGGCGCCAATTGCCCGTCTGCCTTTGAGCCGTTCGGCAATTGACCCGGCAAGGGCCAATGCTCCGTTGCCGAGAAGGGCAGCCGAGCGGAGCACTACCGCTTTGGCGCCTACCCAGTGCACCGAACCCAAAGTGCCGTCGGCTCCGATCAGGGCATAAAAGCCACGGGATGCTGCCGTCTCGGGATTGAGGGCGGTACCCACTACATACACGCCGGACTTGGCCGGCACCAGAGCGCTTGGATTTAGCGCAACCCCGTCTGCGATCGTCACCAAATTCTGACTTAGCAACTGACCTTTCGCATCAAAGGAGGCAATCAAAAGTTGATCTCCAATCGGTGCGGCAGCTGGCAAAGTGACGGGCACAACGCCATCTGGGTTGAGGGTCGCCATGGGATCTGCCGGCGAGGTAGCCGAAGGAGTGGCGGGAGCCACCGTTGGGGAGGCTGATGTTGCCGGGGTGGTAGCCGATGTTGCGGGCGTCGGTTGCCTCTCTTTGGTAGTCACACCAACGCTCCAGATCACACCAGCGCTATCACGGGCAATGGCCGTGGCTACATCATCGTGCGATGTGCCAAAGCGATGAGTCCAAACAAGAGCCAACTTGGAATCGAGCATGGACACGTATCCATCGCTCTCACCTTTGGTAGGTTCGGTTGGCAGAAGCGGGGACGAGTCAATGGTGGTCTGATCCATGTTGCCAACTATCAGCCACGAACTGCCTGACGGAATAATTTGGGCAATATCTTCAGAAGCGCTCAGCAGAGCTATTGGGATCTGAATGGTGGCCTTTACCGTGGCGGGAGTGGCAGCATTCGCCAATGACGGGCCCAGCAGAAGCCCTGGCGCTAACGTAAGTGCGACTACTCTGCCTATCCGCATTTCACCCTCCCAATAAAATTCTTAAGCCCAAAATTGCAAGAAGAACTGCGGTGATCCGCTGCAATAACATTCGGAGCTTGACCGCCCCCTGCGATAACAGTGAACGTTCAATAAACACACCGACGATGGTAAACCAGAACATTCCGAAGATTGCGTGAATCGTCGCCAAGGTGAGCGCCCTCGCAAATAGAAACGGTCCCGGCGGTGCAAAGTGCGGCAAGACGCTCAAATAGAAAACGGCGATCTTAGGATTCAACAGATTTGTGATCAATCCGCTGGCATACGGAGAGTTGCCAAGGTTCTTGGCTGGCACTCCATTTTCGAAGCGAGCAAATTTCCAGGAGTGCCAGCCCAAATAAAGCAGGTAAAGGCCTCCGAGAAAAGCGATCACTCGATATGCGGTAGGAAAACTTGTCAGAAAAGCCGTCAGCCCACCTGCGGTCAGGCAGCCCCACACCAAGAGGCCGCTACAAATTCCCGCTGCCGTTTTGATTGCACCCGTTCGGCCGCTCCGCATTGCTGCTCGAATTACAAGTGCGGTATCTGGGCCAGGCAAAAGCGTAATGAGAAGCGCAAGCCCACTGAACGCCAAGAGTTGCTGGATGGTTAGCGACCCAGAAAACACTAGCCCTGTGCTAGTTCACGTGAACGGTCGCGCGCGGCTTCCATCGCGGAAAGAAAAGCTGCCCGAACTTTGTGATCATCTAGTTGGCGGAGAGCGGCAACAGTGGTGCCCGCCGGGCTTGTGACATTTTCGCGAAGGACGGTTGGATGTTCGCCCGTCTCCGCAAGCATGGTCGCGGCTCCGAGCAGGGTTTGTACTGTGAGCTCAGTTGCAACGTTGCGTGGCAGCCCAAGTAGTACTCCGGCTTCGATCATCGCCTCAACCACATAGAAGATGTAGGCCGGTCCTGAGCCGCTGATGGCCGTCACCGCGTCTTGATGCTTTTCGGCAACTCTGATTACTTTCCCGGTGCTCTTGAGCAATTGCTCGGCACGCTCCAAGTGCTGCTCATCGCAGTGAGAGCCAGGTGAGATCGCAGCCATACCCTTGTCGACCAACGCCGGCGTATTCGGCATCACCCGAACTACCGGCGTTCCAGCGGTAAGTCGACTCTGCAGAAAATCCGTTGTAATCCCCGCAGCTAGCGAGACGATGAGGGCATTAGACCGAATATGCGGCGAAATTTCCTCAAGCAGCCCACCCATATCCTGTGGCTTCACCACCAAAACAATTGTTTCGGCCGCTGAGACCGCACCCGCGGTTGTATCGGCAGATACTCCATACTTATCATTGATTTCGCTTACACGATCAATGCGACGGTCGCAAAAGACAAGCTCAGAAGGATCAACACCTGAGCGCAAAAGTCCAGAGAGAAGGGCCTCGCCCATCACTCCCATTCCTAGAATTGCAGTTCTGCTCATCTGGCCACCTAATTTCGTGTCGCAAGGGCCCGCAAGAAAAAGGCCAGGTTTGCCGGGCGCTCTGCCATCCGGCGCATCAAGTATCCGTACCAGTCAGTGCCGTAGGGAACATAGATGCGCATCCGCTCACTATCTTGCGCGAGGCGAAGTTGTTCATCCGGACGAATGCCAAGAAGCATCTGATACTCATAGCTTCCAGCAGCTCGCTTGTTTCGAAGAGCCAGGGCACCCGCAATTTCAATCAATCGTGGGTCATGGGTAGCCAGCATTGGATAGCCGGGCCCAGCCATAAGCACCGACATACAGCGGACGTAAGACCGGTCGACTTCGCCTCTGTCTTGAAAAGCTACGTTGGGGGGCTCCTTATAGGCTCCCTTGCAAAGCCTCACCCTGGAGCCTTCATAGGCAAGATCTTGGCAATCGTTTTCGGTACGTAAGAGATAGGACTGCAGTACAGCACCGACCCACGGGAAGTCTTTCCGCAATTCGCGCAGAATCCGAAGCGTCGAATCCGTCGTCGTGTGGTCTTCCATATCTAGAGTGACTGTCGTAGTGGCAGCCTCCGCTGCCAGGCAAATGTCCCTGGCAAATTCGAAGGCGATGTCTTCGCCATCGCTACCAAGAGCCTGGCCGATCGCAGAAAGTTTTACTGATACTTCAGCAGCGGACCCAAGAGCCGACTCCTTGATTTTCGAAAGAATCTCAAGATAAGCGTCGCGATTGGCTCGAGCTCCCTCCACGCTAGTCACGTCTTCGCCTAAGTGATCGATGCTGGCAAGAAGTCCCTGACTATCGAGCCTTCTGGCTGCATCGACAGCCTTCTGGCTGGTCTCGCCAGCAACAAAACGGTCGACCACAGCTCTCGTCACTGGGGTCGCGGTGATCAGCCCTTTGACACGACTGCTTCGGCTGGCTGCCAGAATCGGCTCTCTGAACACGTCTTTCATCCTTCCATCCAGTCGAGCCTGCGCAAAATGATGCCCTCGCGCAGCGCCCATGGGCAGATTTCAAGAACCTCAAGGTCAAGAAGTTCCATTGCGCTCTGGGCAACCAGAGCCCCCGCCAGGAGTTGGTTGGCCCTGCCTATCGAGACGCCGGGAAGGCGGCTTCGCTCCGCCCGAGGCATGGCAGAAAGCCTGGGAATCCAGTCATTGAGCACGTCACGCTTTAGTACCCTTGGCACGTAGGCCCCGGCACTAGATGGTTCTGCGCCGCAAATTCGAGCCAACGAGCGAAATGTCTTGCTCGTTGCAACTGGGTGGTTGATTTCTCCGAGCTTCAAAACCTCGGGGACAACACCAGCGATATCGATGCGAATTTTGCGCCGCAATTCCCTAATCAAAGTCGGGTCAAATGGATCGCCGGAAAGGTACTCAACCGTTAGGCGGTTGGCCCCAAGTGGAAGCGAGAAAGCAACATCCGGCTCTTCGTCGTACCCGCAGGCGATTTCGAGCGAGCCGCCGCCAATGTCGAGGACCAGCATGCGCCCGCTCGACCAGCCAAACCAACGTCGAACGGCTAAGAAGGTAAAACGCGCTTCATCATTTCCGGCCAGGATCTGGAGATCGACGCCCGTCTTATCACGCACACGTGCAAGGAGTTCTTCACTGTTGGCGGCTTCGCGCAACGCCGATGTGGCAAAGGCGAGAACATCCTCAACTCCATGTTCCTTCGCCTGTTCCATGGCGTCGGCAATGGTTTCCACTAGGAGCTGTTCGCCTTCAGCGCTAATCGCGCCTCTATCATCAAGGTGCTCGACGAGTCGAAGCTCAACCTTGTAACTAGTTGCAGGGAGCGGACGAGCGCCTGGGTGTGCGTCAACTACCAACAGGTGAACAGTGTTGGATCCCACATCTAATACTCCTAAGCGCACAGGATGACGATAGTCGTTTGAACCCATAAGGTTGGCGCGTGCCTTCGAAGTCAACCGAGAATCTGCCGAAGCCAGCAAGCCATGGCAAGTTGACCCCCAATGAAGTGCCATTGGATTTTGCCCGCGATTGGGTCGAATTCGCCGATCCAGACAAGCCCGAGAAAGAAGCTTGGCGCTGCGATTTAACTTGGCTCACTTCATCCTGGACTTGCATCTACGGTGCCGGCTGCAAGGGCATCATGGCCGATCGTCCCGACGATGGGTGCTGCACGCACGGTGCACATTTTTCGGATGCTGCTGATGAAAAGCGTGTTCGGAAATGGGTTGACCGGCTCACTTCAGAGACCTGGCAGTATTTTGACGAAGGTCAAGCGAAAAAAAAGAAAAAGAAATTGAACATCATCGAACGCGACGACGAGGGAGAACGCAAGACTCGTGTTGTCGACGGAGCCTGCATTTTCTTGAATCGGGTTGGTTTTGCAGGTGGGGAAGGCTGCGCGCTACACCATCTTGCTAATGCTGAGGGTGTGCATTTTGTCGAGACCAAACCCGACGTCTGCTGGCAGCTTCCGATCCGACGTTCGTTTGAAAACGTCGACCGACCCGACGGGGTAACTATCGAAGTCACGGTGCTTGGCGAATTTGACCGGCGCGGTTGGGGTCCCGGTGGCGTCGATTTTGATTGGTACTGCACTGGCAACTCTGAGGCGCACATTGGAACCGAACCGGTCTACCTGTCCAACAAGGTGGAACTAGTCGCCACTATGGGTGAGAAGGCCTACGCAGCGTTGGCTGCGCTCTGCGATGCGCGACTGGCCGCCCAGGCCGCTGCTAAGGCTCGACACTTGCCGCTTTTTGCGGTTCACCCTGCGTCGGTGCGAGCCAATACGCTCTAGCTCATGACCAAAGCGGCACCCAAGACTCAGAGCAAAGATCCTTTCCGGTGTGGGGAATGCGGTTGGACCACGAGCAAGTGGGTCGGCCGCTGCGGCGAATGCCAAGCCTGGGGAAGCGTTGAGGAGTTCGGTGCGCCCAAAGCAAAGTCCTTAAAAGCGGGAAAAATCTCGGCTCCGGCTAGGCCGATTGGCGAGGTAGATATTGAGAGTGCTCGATCTCGGCCAACTGGTGTCGGCGAACTTGATCGAGTCCTTGGTGGTGGCTTAATCCCAGGGGCAGTTGTCTTGCTGGCCGGAGAACCTGGGGTTGGAAAGTCAACTCTCCTTCTTGCCGTCGGCGCAAAGTGCGCCGAAGAGTCAATCACTTCACTTTATGTAACTGGCGAAGAATCGGCGGCTCAAGTTCGGTTGCGAGCAGAGCGGATGTCAGCGGTAAATCCCAACCTCTGGCTGGCCGCAGAAACAGATCTGGGTGCAGTGATTGCACACATAGATGAAGTAAAGCCCGATCTGTTGATTATCGACAGCATTCAAACAATTGCAAGTGATGCCATCGATGGTTCCGCTGGTGGCGTTACCCAGGTACGCGAGGTCGCCAATGCGCTCATAAGAATTGCCAAGGATCGAAATATTGCGGTAATCCTGGTTGGTCATGTGACAAAGGACGGCTCGATCGCCGGACCTCGAATGCTTGAACACTTGGTAGATGTGGTTCTTCACTTCGAGGGCGAGCGTCATTCACGTCTGCGATTAGTGCGCGCGGTCAAGAATCGTTTCGGCGCCACCGACGAGGTCGGCTGCCTCGATCTAAATGATGGCGGGATCACCGGACTTCCCGACCCAACTGGGCTCTTTCTAACCCGCCATGCGGAACCGGTATCTGGAACCTGCGTCACCGTGACCCTCGAAGGCCGCCGCGCACTGTTAGCCGAGATCCAAGCCCTGGTCGGACAAGCTCCCGGACGTGAGGGCGGATATCCCAACCCTCGACGGGTCACCAGCGGTCTCGACAGCGCCAGAAGCTCAATGACCCTGGCCGTGCTTGAACTACGGGCTGGGGTCGCGCTAGCTGGACGCGATGTCTACGTAGCGACCGTTGGCGGCGCCCGGCTTACCGAACCGGCCGTAGATCTGGCGCTCGCTCTGGCGATCGCCTCAGCTGCCGAGCATCGAGCTCTGCCCCCCGACCTGATCGCCATTGGCGAAGTCGGGCTGGCCGGCGAGGTGAGGCGAGTGGCCGGAGTTCAGCAACGCCTAAACGAAGCGGCCCGGCTTGGCTTTAAGCGAGCGATAGTCCCAACCGACAGCGGCGCCACCGTGTTCGGTGTCGAAACTATCGAAGTCGGCCGGTTAAAGGAGGCTATCGCTCAGGCGTTTTCGCCAGTCTGAACCAGTGGAGGCGCATCAGGAAGTGTGCTCCTTGGCTCACCCCTGAAAGTGAAGGTCGCTTCGGCGCCTTCGCCTGCAACATCCACCAAGATCAATTCTCCTGGCTTGATTTCGCCAAAGAGAATCTTTTCGGACAACTGATCCTCGATCTCCCGCTGCATGGTTCGACGAAGCGGCCTAGCACCCATCACTGGGTCATACCCCTTTGTTGCAAGAAGTTGCTTCGCCGCAACTGTGAGTTCAATACCCATGTCCTTGTCGCGCAGGCGCTCGTCCAACTTAGAAAGCATCAGGTCGACAATGTTGACGATCTCTTCCTGGGACAACTGGTGGAACACGATAATATCGTCGATCCGGTTGAGGAATTCAGGACGGAAATGCTGCTTAAGTTCGTCAGTGACCTTAGCCTTCATTCGATCATACGAACCTGAGACATCAGAGCCTGAGCCAAACCCAAGATTTACCCCTTTCGAGATATCACGAGTACCCAAGTTTGTCGTCATGATGATGACGGTGTTCTTGAAGTCAACAACCCGACCCTGCGAATCAGTCAAACGACCGTCTTCAAGAACTTGAAGTAGCGAATTGAAAATGTCGGGATGTGCCTTCTCGACCTCATCAAAGAGCACAACCGAGAATGGCTTTCTACGGACCTTCTCGGTTAGCTGGCCGCCTTCGTCGTACCCAACGTATCCGGGAGGGGATCCGAAGAGCCGAGAAACAGTGTGCTTCTCGGAGTATTCGCTCATATCAAGTTGGATCAAGGAGTCCTCGTCACCAAAGAGGAACTCGGCGAGAGTACGTGATAACTCGGTTTTACCGACCCCAGATGGACCGGCAAAAATGAATGAGCCACCAGGACGCTTCGGATCTTTCAGACCAGCCCGGGTACGGCGGATGGCTTGTGAAAGTGCCTTAATCGCCTGATCTTGACCAATCACCCGCTTGTGAAGTTCGGCCTCCATTCGGAGCAGTCGAGAGGTCTCCTCCTCGGTTAACTTAAAGACCGGAATTCCAGTGGCAGTTGCCAGAACTTCAGCGATCAACTCTTCGTTCACCTCAGCGACCACATCCATGTCGCCGGCTTTCCAAGACTTCTCTCGGTCAGTTCGTTCCGCCAGCAGCTGCTTCTCTTTATCGCGCAGGCTCGCCGCCTTTTCAAAGTCCTGGCCATCAATAGCCGACTCTTTTTCGCGACGAACATCTGCGACTCGATCATCCAGTTCACGCAAGTCGGGGGGTGCGGTCATTCTGCGAATTCGTAGCCGAGCGCCCGCCTCATCAATAAGGTCAATAGCCTTGTCCGGCAAGAATCGGTCCGAGACATACCGATCAGCCATGGTTGCAGCGGCTACCAGCGCGCCATCGGTGATGGAAACCCGGTGGTGATTTTCATAGCGATCGCGGAGCCCGGCCAGGATCTCAATGGTGTGTGCCACTGAAGGTTCCTGGACGTGAATTGGTTGGAAGCGGCGCTCTAGTGCGGCATCCTTCTCAAGGTGCTTTCGGTATTCGTCAAGCGTGGTGGCGCCGATCGTCTGGAGTTCACCGCGAGCAAGCATCGGCTTCAAGATGCTGGCCGCATCAATCGCGCCTTCTGCGGCACCGGCACCAACGAGGGTATGGATCTCGTCGATGAAAAGGACGATGTCGCCGCGCGTGCGAATTTCTTTCAAAACTTTCTTCAAGCGTTCTTCAAAATCGCCGCGGTACCGGCTGCCGGCTACCAGAGCGCCGAGATCAAGAGTGTAGATCTGCTTATCTTTCAAGGTTTCGGGCACTTCGCCTTTGACGATGGCTTGGGCCAGCCCCTCAACGACAGCAGTCTTGCCCACACCAGGCTCACCGATCAGAACCGGGTTATTTTTCGTACGCCGAGAGAGCACCTGCATTACCCGCTCGATCTCTTTTTCGCGCCCGATAACCGGATCCAACTTGCCCTCTCGGGCTGCTTGGGTGAGATTGCGCCCGAATTGGTCAAGTACTAGCGAGGTTGATGGCGTTCCCTCCGCCGGGCCAGTCGGCACGCTCTCCTTGCCTTGGTACCCCGAAAGTAACTGAATTACTTGCTGGCGAACACGATTGAGATCGGCGCCAAGTTTGACCAGCACTTGCGCAGCAACCCCTTCGCCTTCGCGAATCAGACCCAGAAGAATGTGCTCGGTGCCGATGTAGTTGTGTCCCAATTGAAGAGCTTCACGCAACGACAATTCGAGAACTTTTTTGGCTCGCGGCGTAAACGGGATATGACCGCTTGGCGCCTGTTGGCCTTGGCCGATGATTTCCTCAACCTGGGATCGGACGGCTTCCAGAGAGATATTGAGCGACTCCAACGCTTTGGCTGCGACGCCCTCACCCTCATGAATCAAGCCGAGAAGAAGGTGCTCGGTGCCGATGTAGTTGTGGTTGAGCATTCTTGCTTCTTCTTGGGCAAGAACCACTACGCGTCGGGCACGGTCGGTAAAGCGCTCAAACATTTTAAAGAACCCCTTCTTTTAACCTCTTATTAGCGTAACGCTCATGCGCGCCAAAGGCTTCCCCGGGCCAGATCGGGCACCGTTCCAGGCTCAACTAGCTCACCGACCCTGATCCACGGATCGGCCAGACAGATAGATATATGAGGCTAAAGGTGCCTGATCATCCGCGTGTTACCCAAAGTATTGGGTTTTACGCTCTCCAGGTCGAGGAATTCGGCGATTCCCTCGTCATAGGAGCGGAGGAGCTGGGCATATACCTCTGGACCCACCGCAGCGCCCTCGATCTGCACAAACCCGTGTCGAGCAAAAAATTCGGTCTCAAAAGTGAGACAGAAGAGGCGCCGGATGCCCAGTTCTCGGGCTCTAAGGAAGACGGCCTCCAAGATGGCATGACCTACCCCCTTGCCATGAAACTGTTCTTGAACCGCGACGGTGCGAACTTCGGCCAGGTCTTCCCAGATCACGTGGAGCGCCCCGCAGCCAATCACTTCTCCGTCGTCCACCGCCACAACAAATTCTTGGACGCTCTCAAAGAGCGTGACGGTCTCTTTCGATAGAAGCCGGCGCTGTAGTGAGTATTGGTCAATCAGTTTCCTGATGCCCTTAACGTCAGCGGTGCGAGCCGCCCTGATCTCCATTAGTTGGCCCCGATCATTCTGGCTTCACCAGTGGAAAGAGAATGGTCTCCCTAATCCCGAGGCCAGTCAGTGCCATCAGGAGGCGGTCGACCCCCATGCCCATTCCGCCCATCGGCGGCATCCCAAACTCCATAGCCCGCAAAAAATCTTCGTCTAACTGCATCGCTTCGCTATCTCCACCGGCTGCCAGCAGAGATTGTTCGGTGAGGCGCTCGCGCTGGATCACCGGATCGACTAGCTCGGAATAGCCAGTAGCTAACTCAAATCCATCCACATAGAGATCCCACTTCTCAACAACACCTACCTCACTCCGGTGCTCCCTTACTAAAGGTGAAGTATCGACTGGATAGCCACGGACAAAGGTCGGTTCGAGCAGTTGGTCTTTACAGAGATGTTCAAACATCTCCTCGGCTAATCTTCCACTACTCCACTTCGGATCAACTGCAAGATTGATTTTCGCTGCGTAATCGAGAAGAACGTCGCGTGATGTAGAACCGTCCACCTTTTTGCCAAGCGCCTCAGATACCGCACCAAATAAGGAGATTTCTCCCCACTCGCCACCAAAGTCTTTCTTTGTACCGTCACTACGAGTGGCAACCAAAGATCCATAAGCGGCCAGGCAGGCTTCTTGAACAAGACTCTTGGTTATCTCCGCGATTGAGTTCCAGTCGCCGAATGATTCGTAAGCCTCGATCATGGCAAACTCTGGTGAGTGGCTCGAATCGGCGCCTTCATTTCGAAAATTGCGGTTGATCTCAAACACCCGCTCAATTCCGCCGACCACGCATCGCTTTAAATAAAGTTCTGGCGCAATCCGCAAATACAGATCCATGTCGTATGCGTTTATGTGTGTTTTAAACGGCCTTGCGCTCGCTCCCCCATGCATCACCTGCAGCATCGGCGTTTCAACTTCGATGAAATCGCGCTCAGCGAACGAATCCCTGAGGGCTCGCATGACCAACGGGCGCATTCGGGCATTCTCGCGGGCTTCAGGACGCATGATGAGATCGACGTAGCGCATCCGAACGCGAGTCTCTTCAGATAGCGGCTTGTGCTCAATTGGAAGCGGACGTAGTGCCTTGGCCGCCATCTGCCAAGAATTCGCCAGGACCGAAAGCTCACCACGCTTTGACGTAATGACCTCACCGGTCACACTCACGATGTCACCGATATCGACCAGGCTCTTCCAATTGTCCAGCCCAGCCTCTCCAACTTTGTCTAGGGAGAGCATCACCTGGAGTTCAGCGCCGGCACCTTCGCGAACGGTGGCAAAAGCCAACTTCCCGCCGTCGCGCTTAAAAATCACGCGCCCCACGACACTCTCGATTTTGCCAGTCACCGAATCGGTAGCGAGATCTCCGAATCGCTCTCGTAAATAGGCCAACGAACTCGTGCGCGGAACCGAGACCGGGTAGGGCTGCACTCCATCTTCGAGCAGCCTGGCACGCTTGTCCCGACGGATCCGCAACTGCTCAGGCAGATCCTCATCGATTGGCATACCGGCATCTGTGTTCATAGGGGAAGAGGTTACCGTCACCCGTTCTTCGCGAAGACCATCTGGAGGCCAATAAGGGTTAGGTCAGGTTCGTGAAATTCGATCGTCTCGCTTATTCCAATCACGAGTGGAGCAAGGCCCCCGGTGGCAACTACTGCAACCGGACCACTATCTAATTCATCGATAATGCGACGGACCAATCCGTCGATCTGGCCAGCGAATCCATAAATGGCGCCAGATTGAAGAGCTTCAACAGTGTTCTTCCCAATCACCGATCGAGGGCGGACCAACTCAACTTTACGAAGCTGGGCGGCTCGGGCCGCCAAAGCTTCAATTGAGATCTCGATTCCCGGGGCTAGCGCGCCGCCTAGGAATTCGCCCTTAGCCGAGACAACATCGAAGTTGGTCGACGTGCCAAAATCCACAACGATGACCGGGCCGTCCTGGCCAAAAAGAGTATGTGCTGCCAGCGTATTTACGATCCGATCGGCACCAATCTCTTTCGGATTGTCTACCAGCAGCGGCACGCCGGTCTTGATCCCCGGCTCGATAATGACTGTTGGAAGGTCTGTCCAGTAGGTGCTGAGCATCGTTCGGACCTCTCGTTGAATAGCTGGCACTGTGGAGCAGACCGCTATTCCGGAAACCTTCTGCGTCCCAAGTAGCGCCCGGTACTGCAGCCACAACTCATCAGCAGTGTCCCTAGCGTCGGTCTTGACTCGCCACGAGTCCACCAGTGCTGCGCCATCGAAGAGTCCAATGACCGTATTCGTGTTTCCAACATCAATCGCAAGCAACATTGCTACCCCACCACCAAGTCGAGCCCGATATCCAAATTTGGAGCCGAGTGAGTCAAGGCTCCGATTGCCAAATAATCAACGCCGGTTTCTGCATATGCCCGAGCCGTTTCTAAAGTGATTCCGCCTGATGCTTCCAGGCGCGCTTTTCCGGCCACGAATTTCACAGCCTTTGCGCACTCCTCGATGTTCATGTTGTCGAGCAGAATGAGATCGGCTCCGGCCGCGAGCGCTTCGGGTATCTGATCTATCCGGTCCACCTCAACCTCGATCGGCACGTCCGGGAACGTCTTTCGGATTTTTTCGAAGGCTGGCCCGATTCCCCCGGACGCCAGAACATGATTGTCTTTTATCATCGCCGCATCTGAGAGTGAGAGCCGGTGATTCGTTCCGCCACCCATCCGAACGGCAAACTTCTCCAGGTCTCGCAACCCAGGGGTGGTCTTCCTCGTATCTCTGATCCTGGTTCCGGTTCCTGCTACCTGCAAAACCCAGCGCTGTGTCAGCGTGGCAATTCCGCTTAGGTGACATAGGAAATTTAACGCACTGCGCTCGGCAAGAAGCAGGCCGCGCGAATTCCCGCGAGCAGAGAGCACCGTTGTTCCGGGTTCTAGTTGCGCTCCTTCAGCCAAGCTTTCGATGAATTCAACTTCGCCTTCGCAAGCCATGGCGATCACAATCTTTGCGATGTTTACTCCCGCGACTACGCCAGTTGCACGACTTACGAAGTTGGCCAGCGCTACTTGCCCGTCCGGGATTGTTGCAACACTCGTTACATCAACTCCGCTGCCAAGATCTTCAAGCAGCGTTGCCTTTGCTAAATCAATTAAGCGAGCGCCATCCAGAGCGTTAACTTCGGCTTCACTACTTAAAGTATTGAGAATGCTGCTAGACATCGGCCACCGCCTCGAAAGAGTGTGACAAGCCACCGTCGGAAGTGAGCTCTAGGAGTATCCGCTTCTGCCATAAGGGAGAGGTCTGCGGAAAATCCTCACGCCAGTGGGATCCCCGAGTCTCTTCGCGGATCTTGGCCGCTTCAACGATCGCCTTTGCCACTAATTGAAGATTCGTCGCTTCCCATGCTTCAACGCATGGTTCGCTGCTGGCCTGCTTGCCTAGACGCTCGAGATCATCTTTCGTCTGATCAAGCGAGTGCGCACTTCGAAGAACCCCCGCACCTTGAGCCATTGAAGCCGAGATCTGATCGCGCACCGAGGGAATAAGGAGGACTTCAGTTGATTCATTTTCGATTGGATCACCTGGAGTAGGAAGATTCGCGGCCAAATCATCTGCGATTCGGGCAGCAAAGACCAACCCCTCCAACAGAGAGTTTGAGGCGAGCCGGTTGGCGCCGTGAACGCCTGTACACGCGGTTTCGCCACAGGCGTATAGGCCGGCAACTGTTGTTCGCCCGTTCAGATCGACTCTCGCCCCGCCTGACGCATAGTGAGCCGCTGGCGAAACCGGGATCAAGTCCCGGCTCGGGTTGACCCCGTAAGCGGCACAAGAGGCATAGATGGTCGGGAAATTCTCTTGCCAGCCCACGATATTCCTGGCATCTAGCCAGACGTGTGGTCGATTGGAGTCGATCATTTTTCGCATGATCGCCTTAGCAACGACGTCGCGTGGGGCCAGATCGGCCAGCGGGTGAACATCGCGCATGAAACGAACGCCGGCATCGTCGACGAGAAACGCGCCCTCACCGCGGACCGCTTCACTGATTAATGGCTGCTGGCCGCGAGCGCTCGGGCCAATCCACATAACCGTTGGGTGAAATTGGACGAATTCGATGTCGGCTATCTTCGCCCCGGCCCGGAGCGCTACCCCGACTCCGTCACCAGTGGCTACCGCCGGATTCGTAGTCTGCGCGTAAACCTGGCCTAACCCACCGGTAGCAAGCACGACCGCGCGGCCCAACGCTCGGCCAATTCCGCCTCTTGACCCCGCGCCAATTACGTGCAGACTCACTCCACAAACCTGGCCCTGAGCATCTTTAATCGCATCGAGAACTAGCGCATGTTCAACCACTTCGATGCCAGAATCCTGGGTAACAGCAGCGAGGAGCGCGCGCGATACCTCAGCTCCGGTCGCATCACCGCCGGCATGCAGAATTCGGTTGCGATGATGCCCGCCTTCGCGATGAAGTGAAATCGCGCCAGAGGCTTCAAGGTCGAATACCGCACCTCTGGCAATGAGCCGACGTACGGCCTCGGGGCCTTCGGCCACCAAGACCTCCACTGCAGCTACATCACAGAGCCCCGCCCCAGCGACCAGAGTGTCTTCTTCGTGTTCTTTGGGGGTATCCCCCGGGCCAAGGGCAGCGGCAATCCCACCCTGTGCCCACTTTGTTGAACCCTCGTCGACCCTTGCTTTGGTCACGAGCAGAACGGTCAGACCTTTGGCTCGCACCTGGAGCGCCGTGGTTAAACCAGCCACGCCAGAGCCGACGACGACTACATCTGCTCGCGCGCTCCAACCAGGCGTGCCGGTCTTGAGTCTCATCCGATTCGCAACTCTCCGTTATCGATCAAGTGAACTGAGCCGACTTTAGCCGCAATCAGGAGAAGTGCTTCACCTGAAAAGTCGTCAGGAACCGGCCGCCAAGTCTTGGCATCGATCAGATGAGCGTATTCAACTTGAAGATCCTTAAGATCTCTAGCAACGCCTGCCTTAATGCCCACTACATCAAGTCCCGTATTTAGTTGTGCGTTAGCGATCGACCGAGATATGGCGAGGGCTTGATTTCGTTGTTCTCCAACAAGGAATCTGTTGCGGCTTGAAAGGGCCAAACCATCTGATTCTCTAACTGTCGGCACACCAACAATCTTGAGGCCACTGTTCATCCGTCGAACTAATTCGAGTTGCTGCCGGTCCTTCTCGCCGAATACCGCAACATCGGGCCGCACTGCGGCAAACAGTCGTCCCACCACAGTGAGAACCCCCGAAAAGTGACCGGGTCTAATTGCACCTTCATATTCGTCGCTTAGCTCACCACCATCTACTTTGACCACCGCAAGCCCTTGCGGATAAACATCTTCTTCACGAGGCGTCCAGAGAATGTCAGCGCCATAACTCTCCGCTGAATTCGCATCAGCCTGAAGCGTTCGTGGGTATCGTGCGAAGTCGCTCGACTCACCAAATTGAAGTGGGTTCACGAAGATGCTGAGCACTACGGTTGGCGCCAACTCTTTTGCCTTTGCCACCAACGCAGCATGCCCGGCATGCAAAGCTCCCATGGTGGGCACCAATGCTATTAATGAATTGCGCTTATCCGACAGTGCTACCTCAAGCTCAGCAATACTCTCAACCTGTTGCATCGTCGCCGCCAAGCAGTCTTTCAATTTCCGCTGCGTCCTGGGCTCTAAGCAGACCCGCATTTGTCGCTCGATGCAGGGTCAGGCGAGCCAAGACTTCGTAGGCATTTCGAATCTCTGGAGTTCGTTCGGCCATTACCTGTAGATGCGCAGCTACGGTCTTGGCGTCGGCTCGAGCGATCGGCCCGGTCAGTGCCTGATCGCCGTTTCGAAGAACATTATCGAGGACTGCATTAAGCAAAGGCATCAGCGCTCTAGCCGGATCGACCACTCCAATCTCCCGCAACTGATCCATTCCCTCCGCAACGAGAGTATTAAGAAAATTTGCACTCCAGGCCAGCGCGGCATGGTAGGCAACTCGATCACCTTCTGCGATGACAGTTGGCTCGCCACCGATTTCAATTACCAGCGCTTCGGCAATCGGCAAGATTGAACTCGGAGCCGTTACCCCGAAAATTGCTCCATGCATTCGCTCAACATCCATCGTGGTTCCGGTAAAGGTCATTATGGGATGGATGGCCATTCCCAAGGCACCACACCTGGTGGCTGGCTCTAGGACACCAACACCAAATCGACCAGCAGTGTGAACAATGATTTGCCCGGCTTTGAATAGTTCAGCTTTCGCAGCACCTTCAATAAACTCAGGCAACACGTCGTCTGGAATTGCTAGAAGAACCAATTGAGCGTTCTTTACAACCTCATCTGCGGGAAGAATTGGCGTGCCCTCAAGGAGAGCCTCAGCCCGATTCCGCGAAGAATCGCTGATGGCACTTACGCCTATCACGCGATGTCCCGCTCTTGCTAGCGCAGCACCCATCGGTGCCCCGACTCGGCCTGCACCCACGATCCCGATTTGCAGGCGCGCCGAGTGAAGCGACGAATCAGCGTTCTCTCGATCTCTCATTTGCATTCCAAAGCGTTCCAGTCCTTCGGGTACCGGACACCCAGATCGTATTGGACTGAGGCCATCAGGTTCAATTACCTGAAAGATTGAGCCTCATGAACGCTCAATCCCCATTGGAGAAAGAATCTAGTTGGCTCGGGCGAAGTAGACGGCGATATGGGCGCCGTGCGGTTGGAGATTTTCGATCGTGGCCCGTCCTTGACTTGATTCAGCAATTGCCTTGACGATTGCAAGGCCGAGTCCACTTCCACCGGTCTGCGAATGTCGCGATGGATCTGGCCTTGAAAAGCGGTCAAAGGCCACTGGAATGAACCCATCAGGAAAGCCTGGACCAGAGTCCGACACGTGAAGGATAAGAAACATGTCGTCATGATCGGTTTCGACTGAGATTTTTGCCCCTGGCGGACAGAGAGCAACAGCGTTGGTGATCAGGTTGTCAAGTACGCGGCGAAAATCCTGTGCGCTGACTCTGGCGTCGATGGCACCCGCTACCTCGAAGTTAATCTCTAACTCTTTATTCGGATCAAGAATTCTCGCGTGATCAATTGCTTGCGAAACTTCTTCCGCGACTACCTCGGCAGACGAGATTCCCGATTTGGGATCAGCCTGCTTGTAAGAAAGGAACAATAGATCTGCAGCTAGGGCAGCCACGCGACCTGCCGATTTTGCGGCCCCCTCAACATCGCGAAGCAATTCCTTGGGATTATCAGAATTGAGTTTGGACAACTCTAATTGGGCAAGCAGTTGTGCTAGTGGAGTTCGAAGTTCATGACTAGCATCCGACACCATTCGTTGTTCACGTTCGAGAGCAGATCGGAACTCCACGATCAATCGATTTAATGTCAGCGCGAGTTCTGTAAGTTCGTCACTCTCCTTTCCCGCGGGCAAAAGTCCCGAAGTTGGATCTTCGATCAGTTCCAGTGCTCTTCGGTGCATTCTCCTTATTGGGCGCAGTACCGTGGATGCTAAAACCCAGGCAGCAATACCCGAAAGGATGATTAGGAGAAACAAGCCAAATAACAGCGAGGTAGCCACTTTGCTAGTGATCAGTTCCGCGGTGGCATCATTCCTAGCTGCAATTACAACCCACGTGCCGTTCCAAGCATGAACACGTGATCTCATAAGGCGATAATTTTGCCCAGATTGCGAGAACGTGACGAAGGTAGGTGACGTTCCGAAGGTGAGATGATCTAGCTGGCCCTGAAAGACTCGAGGCAACGTAGATAACACAACTTTGTTGGCTGGGTTGATCAGTGCGATCAGCTGCCCCTGTGCTGGGGGATCCAAAGTGTTCCCACTGTTACTCCCACTACTGTTCCCGCGCTCGTTCCCATTTTCTTCGGGAGTTAGTGCCGCAATCGCCACGAGGTAGGTATGCGAGTCATTACGCAAAAGCGTCTCCGTTGTTGACTGCACTGATGCACGAAATTCGGAGAGAAAAAAGAGTGCGCCCGAACCGAAGATCAGCGAAGAAATAATAATGGTGCCAAGAGTGAGCCGTGACTTAAAGGAAACCTTCATAATTTGGGTTCGCCAGGAACAACAAAACGATATCCAACGCCTCGCACCGTCTGAATCGAAGAATCTCCAAATGGATAATCCACTTTTTTGCGCAAATAGCTAACATACTGATCAACGACGTTGGCATCAATGTTGCTTGAGTAATCCCATACTTCATCCAGGATCTGTGTTCGGGAGAACACTACTTCTGGACTACTCATGAAATGTTTCAATAAAAGGAACTCCTTGGGACTTAAGACAAGCGGCTTATCGCGCTTCCAGGCTCGATGGGTTGCCACATCCAAGCGCAGGTCTCCGACCTGGAGTGTGAGGCGCGAATCTTTCAATTCACGCCGCACTATCGCGCGGAGGCGCGCATGCAATTCATCGAAGGAAAATGGTTTGGCAAGGTAGTCGTCGGCTCCGGCATCCAGTCCGGTGACTCGATCCACCACTGCCTCTCGGGCGCTTAGAAGCAGAATGGGCGTGTTGTCTCCGCGGCTGCGAACTATCCGCGCCAATTCAAAACCGTCAAGCCGGGGCATCATTACATCCACGATTGCCGCGTCAAAGAAATCTTTTTCCAGTTCATCTAGTGCAAAGAGCCCATCAGCTGCGAGTACCACATCATGTCCTGCAGCTTCTAAGCCGCGTCTCAAGAGTGTGGACATTTGAGAATCATCCTCGACTATCAGAACTTTCATAGACCCAATTCTTCCTCTTTATGTCCAAGACATGCCAGAAAGCGCCTCATTGGGAATTCGAGGCGCCTTCTGAGTTGCATTTCCTACTTGCTTGACTCTGCATCCGTCGCACCAGCGACGTCTGGCGTGGTTTGGTCACCTGACTGGTTGTTGCCACCCGACTGGACGTTGTCGCCATCAGTCTCGCTGGTGGCACCAGCGGCGTCCGCTGAGGTTTGGTCACCTGATTGAACATTGTCGCCATCTGTGGCGTTACTGCCTGATTCTGGCACATCAACGCTAGGCGTGACCGAAGGAACCGACTGCGACGTAACCGTGGGCGTCGTTACCGGGGTCGAGTTCGAAGCGCTGGCTTGGTTGGTGATAAGTGCGATGCTAGTGAGGGCCGCGAATGCTGATGCGGCGATTGCGATTTTGCGATTGCTATTCATCTAGTGTCTGCCTCTCTCATTATCTTTTTAGGAAGCGTGGGATTCGCTCACAGTCATGAGTTTGCCCTCAAGGCGATGAACTGACCGTGTGAAGAAGATGAACGTTTTCTCATCTTCCACTGAGCAACCAGATGCTTGCGGAATCATTGCGCGCCGGAGTTTTCACTTGGATAAGTTATGGCTGGAATAGCGATGACTAGCTGGCATGGGAGATGATAGTTAACGCGCCTCGCCATCTTCTTTGATTCTCAGCGCGCGCTCTAGCAGATAACCGCCAATTGCAACTAATAGTGCCGAAATAGCATCAATGAATGGATTCCAAACTAGATTCAAATGTGGTAAATCCGCTGAGTACGCTACGCAAACGCCAGCATAGATTCCACTTAACAAGGCACCGCCATGCGAGGCCGATTTAGCAAAAATCAGCAATCTAGTTAAGTAGAGGGGATCCAGTTCCTTATGCTCAGTCAGAGTCATTTCCATCTGGCTCTTGCGTCGTTCTTCGAGACGTCGATATACATTGAACGCAGTTATGAACAGTACGCTGGCGAGAAAAAAGAGCAGCGGCGACGTAGTCCAAGGAAGTCTTGGCAGTGCTCTCCCACTCCGAAAAAGCAAATGCAAAGCCAAGTAACTCGCTGCTCCACCAGCTAAAAAAAAGGATGTGAGCAAGCTACGTGAGGTATGCCTCATCAGCGCACGATCACACTAAGGTCAAGAGTTTTAAGAATGGACTTAACAAATCCATGCCCGATCAGAATTGCCTCTGGGTCGACTTCATTCCATGGAACTAGAACAAAGGCTCGTTGATGCGCTAACGGGTGCGGCAGAATCAGCGTCGGCGAATCCCAAATGATGCCGTCGTAGTCAATCAAGTCAATGTCTAGCGTTCGAGGCCCCCAACGAACTGTACGCAGCCGACCATAGCGCGCTTCAATCTGCTGTGTTTTCAAAAGCAATTCCTCTGGTTCAAGATCTGTTAATCCGACAAGAACGGCGTTCCAATACCGGGGCTGGACCGGCCCACCAACTGGCTCCGTCTGATATGTCGAGGACTTTCGCAGGTCTGTTATGAAGGCAGAGAGCGATTCAACGGCTTGGCCCAGAATAGTTGCCGAATCGCCCAGGTTAGACCCGAGCCCCAGCACGATTCGGTGCTGCATTTTCTATTCACGACCCCGCGTTATAACTACCGCCACATCATCAAACGGCACGGCGATCGGCGCGGACGGCTTGTGAACTGTAACCCTTACTGAAATTACCCGTTCGTGCTTGAGAATTTCGACTGCGATGCGCTCGGCGAGTGTCTCGATTAAGTTGACCGGGCTGCCTTCAAGTATCTGTTGGACGCTGATTGCCAAGACGCCATAGTTGAGGGTCGCCTCAAGATCATCATTAAGACCCGCCTCATGCAGATCGCATGCGATGGACAAATCAACCACGAAGTCCTGGCCAGTTTTTCGCTCTTCATCAAAAACGCCATGAAAACCGAATCCACGGATTCCAGTTAGTTCGATTCGATCAGTCACTTGTGTCTCCGCCAAGCGCTAGCGACTTCGACCGCATCGCGATTTCCCAGCACCTCATGCACACGGACACCCCAAGCCCCACCATGAGATGCCAGGGCACTGATCGCGATTGTGGCATCATCACGTTCATCCACTGCTCGATCGACACCTTCCATGGCTAGAAGGTCACCTAGGAACCGCTTTCTTGATGCTCCGATCAGGATCGGCCGGTCTAGAGCCATAAGAGTCCCCAGGCCGTGGAGCAGGTCCCAATTATGCGACGATGTCTTCGCAAAGCCGAGACCAGGATCGACAATTATCTGTTCAAACTCCAAGCCTTGAATCAGCAAGCCGTCGATCCGGGCGGCAAGTTCGTCACGAACGTCGTGTACCACGTGGTCATACTGCGCTGCCGACTGCATGTGGGCAGCATGGCCACGCCAATGCATAGCAACGAAAGGCACCCTGGCAGCGGCAATGACCTCACCCATTACCGGATCAGCCAGTCCGCCACTCACGTCATTTATGATCGACGCTCCTGCGGTGATCGCTTCTTCGGCGATGTTGGCTCGCATAGTGTCCACACTTACAACCGCACCAAGATCGACCATTTCGCGAAGAAGTGGGATCACGCGTGCCCGCTCGGTTTGTTCGCTGACCCGTTCAGCGCCAGGGCGAGTAGATTCGCCCCCCACATCAATGATGTCGGCACCATCAAGAATCATCGAGTGGACTTTTCTGAGGGCGCTATCAATATCTAAGTGTCTACCGCCGTCGGAGAAAGAGTCGGTGGTTACATTGATGATGCCCATCACGAGCGTGCGGTTGAGATCGCTCAAGTGATCTGGTAATCCCAGAATGCGCGACGAACTCATGTGTGAAACTTACGCCATCTAGCGCGAACGCCCTAGAGCCAGATCCATTGCTTCAGCGCGGGTTGCCGGGTCGCGCAATTGGCCACGCACTGCGCTGGTCACGGTTCGGGCGGTAGGTTTGCGTACTCCGCGCATCGACATGCAAAGGTGTTCGCAATCAATGATGACAATCGTGCCGAGCGGTTCGAGTATGTCAACCATCGCATCAGCGATTTGAGAAGTTAATCGCTCCTGCACTTGAGGTCGGCGTGCGAATACATCCACCAAGCGAGCCAATTTCGAGATACCGGTTATCCGTCCACTAGGCCCAGGGATGTAACCGACGTGGGCAACGCCGTGAAACGGAACCAAGTGGTGTTCGCACTGCGAATAGACCTCGATATCGCGAACCATAACCAACTCATGATGCCTGAGATCGAATGTCGTGGTGAGTACTTCTTCAGGCGATTGCCAGAGACCTGCGTAAGTCTCCTTCAGGGATCTGGCCACCCGAGCTGGCGTATCGCGGAGCCCGTCCCGTTCGGGATCCTCGCCAAGGGCAAGAAGGAGTTCGTGAATAGCCCGCTCAGCGCGTTCGGCATCGAATTCACTTTTGGCCCGTCCATCACCAATCGAAACTGGTGAAATTTCAGACATCGGGGTTCGTCCCACCTTCTGAACTGGTTCCATCCGCTGGCATCGTTTCCTCTTTTGGCTTGGGCATATCTATCGCCGGGCGATCCGAAGGCACCCGATTAACCGATCCGGTCCAGGCAGCTCGTGGTGGGCGCTTGGTCACGGGTGAGAAGATATCGGCGATTTCTTCCTTATCCAAGGTCTCTCGCTCCAACAAAGCAGTAACCAGCGAGTCGAGAACATCGCGATATTCGACTAAAACATCCCAAGCCTCTTGATGGGCTTGGTCGATGAGCCGGCGGACCTCTTGATCAATGGTCGCTGCAACATGATCAGAGTAATCGCGCTGGTGTCCATAATCGCGCCCTAAAAATGGTTCTGATTCGCTAGTGCCCAACTTAACGGCACCGAGTCTTTCGGTCATTCCATACTGGGTAACCATCGCACGTGCCAAAGTTGTTGCTTTCTCAATGTCGTTCGAAGCTCCAGTCGTTGGGTCATGGAAGACCATCTCTTCGGCCGCCCTGCCACCCAGTGCATAAGCGAGTTGATCAAGCATTTCATTTCGGGTAGTTGAGTATCGATCCTCTTCAGGAAGAACCATCGTGTAACCAAGCGCCCGACCGCGCGGAAGAATCGTCACCTTATGCACCGGATCGGTGTTGGGCATCGTATGTGCGACCAGCGCGTGACCACCTTCGTGGTACGCGGTGACCTTCTTCTCATGATCGCTCATAATGCGGCTGCGTTTCTGCGGACCGGCAATAACCCGATCAATAGCTTCGTCAAGAGCCGAGTTATCGATCAAATGTCGGTCGGTACGCGCGGTCAACAGGGCTGCTTCATTAAGTACGTTTGCCAGATCTGCGCCAGTAAAACCCGGAGTTCGACGAGCTACCGCAACAAGATCAACATCGTCTTCAAGCGGCTTGCCCCTGGCATGCACTTTCAGAATCTGCTCCCGGCCCTTCAGATCAGGCCGCTCGACTGCGATCTGACGATCAAACCGACCTGGGCGGAGTAGGGCCGGATCCAAAATATCAGGGCGGTTTGTAGCGGCGATAAGAATGACAGAGCCGTTCGCTTCGAAACCATCCATCTCGACAAGTAACTGGTTAAGAGTCTGCTCGCGCTCATCATGGCCGCCACCCATGCCGGCGCCGCGATGGCGGCCTACTGCATCAATTTCATCGACGAACACGATAGCTGGCGCATTCTGTTTGGCCTGAGCAAAAAGATCTCGCACTCGCGCGGCCCCGACACCAACAAACATTTCTACGAAATCAGAACCAGAAATCGAATAGAAGGGCACATTTGCCTCACCGGCAACTGCCCGAGCCAGAAGAGTCTTGCCCGTTCCCGGCGGACCGTAGAGCAGTACACCCTTGGGAATCTTGGCCCCAATCGCCTGAAATTTCTCAGGTCCGGATAGGAAGTCTTTGATCTCTTTCAATTCTTCGACGGCTTCATCGGCCCCGGCGACATCGGCAAATGTCGTCTTAGGGGTCTCCTTCGACTGCAGCTTTGCCTTTGATCGGCCGAACTGCATGACCCGACCGCCACCACCCTGCATCTGATTCATGAAGAACAGGAAGATGAAACTGATAACAATGATTGGCGCAAGAGTCAGCAGAAACGAGACAAACCCTGACTGGCTAGGGACCTTCACGTCCCAAAGGCTCGGTGGCTGATGGGCAGTGAGAAGATCGACTAATTGAGCCTCTTGGCGCACTATGTAACTCGCCTCGATGCGCTTGGCGCCATCGATGGTTACGCCATCCTTGAGCGTCACCTGAATCAGTTGATCGCGATCAACCAAGAGGGCTGACTGCACCTTATTGTCAGTGATCGCCGTAATTACCGTCGCAGTATCAACCTTTTTAAAGGTGCCCGAGCCGTATGCGAACTGGCTGAAAATAATGAACCCCAGTAGGGCAAGGCCAACCCAGAAAAAAGGACCGCGGACGACTTGTTTGGCTTTCATAGCTCTCAATCTTTAGGAGTAAACGTGCGGAGCAAGCGTTGCCACAACTGGGAGATTGCGGTAACGCTCGTCATAATCTAAGCCGTAACCAACGACAAAGGCATTCGGGATATCGAAACCTATGTATTTGATTCCAACCTCAAGTTTTGCCGCCTCGGGCTTTCGAAGCAGAACCAACACTTCAACGCTTGAAGCTCCGCGTGATCGCAAATTCGCAACCAACCACGAAAGAGTCAAGCCAGAGTCAACGATGTCTTCGACGATCAAAACGTTTCGTCCGGTTATGTCATGATCCAGATCCTTGAGAATCCGAACTACCCCACTGGATTTGGTCCCCTTCCCATATGAAGAAACGGCCATCCAATCCATCGAAACATGACGTGGCAGTGCCCGCGCAAAGTCGGCAACTACCATCACAGCACCTTTCAAGATTCCAACCAGAACCAGGTCATTCCCCTCGTAATCAGCAGCCACCTCCGCCGCCAACTCTGCCAACCTGGTCTGAATCTGCTCCTTGGTAAGGAGGACCTGCAAGATTTCACTGCCCAAATCAGCGGCTTCCACGCTCGACCTTTCCCGTGCTTGAAAAAGACAGTCTGCCCGACTTTCGTGAGAAGGTCAGATCGCCGGGAAGGGTAACCCCGCCCTGACCCCTCCAATCCGTGATCAAAGAGTCCATTCGGGTCAGGTGATCGAAGGTCAAACTGCCTCCTGGAACCCCAGCCCGAAAGGCCATCGCCCGCATCGCCCGCTTGCGTAACGCGGCCGGGAGTTGGCTGAGTTCTGCCACCGTTGCCTCGACTCGATCGACATAAGGCGTGGTCAGCGAGTCGAGGGCGAATAAGTCTTCGCGGAGGAGATCAGCCGTTCGCGCCAGCGCCTCGACAACTCCGCCGCCTAACGTAGCCTCAAAGCTGGGGATTAAATTCCGTAGTCCGACCCTGGTGAACCGTTCGTCCTGGTTGTGCGGATCGTCCCAAATTGGCGCCTCAACCTCAAGGCAGGCCACTCTAAGTTGACTTCGACGGAGCCCAAGAAACGGCCGCCGGTAGATCCCCGAGACTTTCTCCATCCCAGCAATCGACCTTGGTCCCGAACCTCGGCCCAGACCAAGCAAGACACTTTCTGCCTGATCGTCCATTGAATGCCCCAAATAAATGGCCGATGCAGTGAGCCCCGCCGCTACTGCCTCAAGTGCTCCATAGCGCGCATCGCGGGCAGCCGCTTCCAAACCGCCCTCGTTACCCACCTGAACCTGGACGATTTCAACTTGGTCATAGCCGATTTCGCGAAGCCACCGCGCAGTGTCAGCGGCTTGATGGGCGGAACCTTCTTGAAGTCCGTGGTCAATCGTCACCGCTGTCACAGACACTGCAAGCAGCGGCGCCTCTTTCGTCAACGCGTAAGCCAGCGCTGAGGAATCGGCTCCGCCTGAACAAGCGACCAGGATTCGATCGCCCGGCTCCAAAGTAGCCAGATCGAGCCGGACGGCATGGCGCACGACTGCCATCGATCCTTGTTCGGTCATGAGTTCAGCCTAGGCAATCCCCCGGCTCCTTAGATAGCCGGGGCCGCTCAGGAGAGTTTGACTAGCGCGCCTGCGATCTCATCCAACTTGGCCCGCGCAAATTCAGTTTCTGGCACCTGATCTGCCATCACCGCAAAAGCGAGTAAGCGATTGGCGCTATCTACGACATACCCACTAAGCACATCTACTCCGGTAAGAGTTCCGGTCTTAGCCCGGAACTGGCCGCTAACCGCCTTCGCCCGCAATTTGAGTGTCCCGGTAAGTCCAGCTATCGGGAGACCAGAAAGAATTGGAGCAAACTCTGGATTTGCTGGGTTTGCCAGGATGAGAAGTAGGTGAACCAGAGTGGTCGGCGTCGTGCGGTCTAGTCGCGAAAGTCCCGAGGCATCAGACAGGGTTGACTGGCTTAGATCAAGATCAGGGAAGTTCGCTGACAATACTTGCGCCGAAGACCCAGGGACAAACGTTGAAAGCAGATCGGCGCCATCATTATCACTTTCGGTCAGAGTCGTTTCAATCAACCTACTCAGTGACATCCGATCCCTTTTGAAAGTCACAGAAATGTCGGGACTATTCGTTAGAAGAACAGCGGCGGCCGTAAACAACTTGATGGACGAGGCTGGTATGAATCGATCCTTCGGCGCCTTCGGGCTAGCCTGAAAGATAATCAAGCCGGTCAGTACATCACCTATCGCAATGCCTACGTGTCCGCCAAGGTCCGGTGATTTCAACAGCATTGTCAGGGAACGTCTGATTGCCTGCTCGGTCGGTAATGGCGCTTGGCTAGGCAGAGCACTGAGCACCACCTCGGGCACTGGTTCTGGGGTCGAGGTGACGAGCTCTTTCGCGGGTTGGGTCGCAACTATTGAAGCTGGAGCAGAGGAACAAGCAACTGCGAAAAAGAGTGAAGCAGCAACGGGTAATGCCCAGAGTCTCCTAAACACGTCCGCCGTACGGCATTAGTCCATCGGTGGCATACATGTTCGAGAATTTTAGTCCTGGCTTCGTGCCTCTGGCTTCCCAGACCATGTTGTTCCCGGCATAGATGGCAATATGGTGAATCGAACCGACTGTTCCGTTATACGACCAGAAAACCAAATCACCAGGTTGAAGATCGGATAATGGAATTCGTTTGGTGGCAACAAAATACAGGGCGGCATTTAACCGAGACCATGATGGGGACTGCAATCCAGCGGCTTTGTATGCCGCATAAACCAGACCCGAGCAATCGTATGAATTTGGGCCTTGGGCACCCCATACATAGGGCTTGTGTGCCTGAACTTCATGTTGGGCAAAATGGAGCGCAACAAGGCGTTGGGCATCGGTTGTGCGGATGGTCTGCCGCCCAGTAAAGCCGCGGTCCGCCCAGATCTTCGCCTGACCCCTAGTTGTCGCGGCTGTCTTAGCGCGCTGCTCTTCAAGGATCGCCAACTGACGTTGCTGTTCCAGAGTTACGCGAACATCGTGCGCTTTGGCCAATTCGGCCATCAGCTGGTTCTGCAAAGCCATTAGCGAATCAACTTCTTGTTGCTGCTTCGCAGCAATTCCATCGGCAATCTGCTTTGCAGTTGCAACCTTGCTTGTAGCAGTTGCTTGGGCCGCGCGCGCCGTCGCCGCAGCTTGTTGCGCCGCCGTCGCCGCGTCGCTTGCCGATTGGAATCGGTGTAACGCCGTGGTGTTGCTGGCGGAGATAACGTTCAATTGCGAGAGACGATCAACCAAGTCCTGCGGGCCATTTGCATGAAGCAGCGAATCGAAATTGGTGAAGTCACCACCCATGATGTAGGCACCAACCGCAATCCGCCCGATCTCACTGTGAGCCTGGCTGACGGTACTGGCGGCCTTCGCGGCCTGTACAGCCCTCCGCTTTGCGATCTTGGTGCGTTTCGACAATTGAGATACCGACTGGCTATAGGCGGATCTCGCCACTGCCGCCTGTTGGGCTAGAACCTTCAGTCGCGCCTGGGCGGCGTCGAGCTTGGCCTTTGCATCGGCGGCAACCTTTGCCTTCGCCGCTTCGGCCGCCTTCGCCGTAGCAATCTCGGCTAACGTCGGTTTCCGAGTCTTTGCCACCGCAACTGACGTACTAAAAAGTGCTGGTGAAGTGCCAAGAAGAAGGGCGGCACAGAGGGCAAAGGCAAGTGGTCGGCGAGACATGAAGTCGAGGTTATCGGGAGAAATCCCCCAAATCACTCTTTTCTAGGGCGTGTCTGCAGGTTCGCAGGGTTCTATAAGACTTCAGACTGAGACGTCGCGGCGCTTGAAATGTAGCGATATTGCCGCGAGGGCTAGCAACAGGAACCCCACAGAGGTAGTTAACGCCCGGGAATAACTAACGGAGGGATCCCCGCCAGCAGCGACAATGGCTAGCAACTGTCCAGGAAGCCAGCCTCGCATTCCGGTGAAAACGCTACTAACTATTCCTTCAACAATTAAAAGCCAAGCCAATCCGATGGAGATGGACGAGATGGGTGAGCGCAATACGAGGCCGAGGAGAATACCGATGGTGCCATAGCCAAGGGTTGCGATTAGCACATTCAAAAAAGTCAGGAATAGCGAATGATAAGCCGACCCACTCCCCCAAAGCGCGGTGCTTATGTGCTTTGAATTTGCCCAAATGTATGAAGTGATGACCGAGACGACTGCCGAGACCAGAACAATCAGAGCGGCAAAACTGACCATCGACAGATATTTTCCAAGGAGCAAGGTTAGGCGTCGCGGTTGCCGAACAAGAAGATTACGCATTGTTCCCAAGGTGTATTCCTGAGCAATTTGCGCGGCAAAGATACAGAACGCCACGACTCCAAGTAGCGCTCCACCGTTTCCCAAGCCAAGGGCCAAACCGCTGGCTTGTTCGATCATCGCCCTTGTTACCGGCAGGTCAGGACCGTGCCGAGATTGATCGAGCATGATGAACAAGATGGATGAAAAAAGCGCAGACACTGCTGTAACTGCGAGGAGCGTTCCGACAAATAGGGAAGGTCGGCGAATCTTTCGCCATTCGGCCCTGAAAACCCGAATCATTTGGCGCCGCCGATCATGTTGAAGAAGGTGTCCTCTAGCGAGGGTCGACTGGTGGAGAGCCCAGAAAGGACAATTCCTGCACCAAACGCAATCCGATTAAGTTCGGCTGCCCAATCTGCTGGCGCAAAAACATGTAGAACGCCGTTCTCATAACTTGTGGCATAGCCAAGGCCCAGCACTAATGCGCCCAGAGTGGTTAGGTCCTCTTCACGTTCGGCCTTGGCCGTGATAGATCCTCGCTGGGCCTCAAGCAGTTGGTTAGTTTGACCGGCAAAGAGAAGTTTGCCCTCGTTGAGAATCACTAGGTAGTCGCTTATCTGCTCCAACTCAATTAGGAGGTGGCTGGAGACGAATACGGTTATCCCGCTGTCGGCTAAACCTCGTAGCAGGGTACGAATTTCGTGAATTCCAGCGGGATCAAGTCCGTTGGTTGGTTCGTCAAGGATCAACAATTCGGGTTGCGACAGTAGTGCCGCTGCGATGCCAAGACGTTGTTTCATGCCAAGTGAATAGGTCTTGAACTTTGAACTTGCTCGTCCGAGCAGATCTACTTTCGCTAAAAGTTGATCAATCAGATCATGTGACAAACCGCCGAGCGTGGCCAGAACTTTAAGGTTTTCTCGGCCCGACAAATATGGATAGAAGGCGGGACCCTCAATCATGGCTCCAACCTGCGCTAAATATTCTTCGGGGTGGGTGAGAGTTTTACCAAGCACCTCGCCAGTACCAGCAGTACTCGAAATCAAACCCAAGAGCATTCGGATCGTTGTGGTTTTCCCAGCACCATTGGGGCCAACGAAGCCGCACACAGTCCCTTTCGGAACTGCAAATTCCAAGTGGTCTACAACAACTCGACTTCCATACTTTTTCGTAAGCCCCGAAACTGAAATGGCCGGAGCCGCAGGAGTTGTCATGGGATCAGCCTGCCAGTATTTCTGCAATTAAACACCGTGAAGTTAGATTCACTACCCACTCAAGGTCTATATTCGGCAAATGTTGAATCTTCATGCGGTAGATATCTGGTCTCAGTTAACCGTGATCATCGACGGCACCATTGCCGCTGTGCTTGGCTCGATTATCGGTTGGGAGCGAGATCGAGCGGGAAAGTCTGCAGGCCCGCGGACAATGGCACTCGTCGGCGCTTCTGCGGCCGTCTTCGTTGTCATCGGTGAGTTGTTGGACACATCGGGTATGAAATACGGAGACCCAACTCGTGCAATGCACGGAGTCATCACCGGGATTGGGTTTCTTGGTGCCGGGCTGATCTTCAACTCAAAACGTCATGGAGTTCAGGGAGTAACTACCGCCGCCACGGTATTTTCGACCGCGACCATGGGCGTGGCGGTTGGCCTTGGGTTCCAACTTGCCGGAGTCGGTTTTGCTCTCGTGATCATTGTTATATTGCGCTCAACCCAAGTATTGGAACTTGCGGCCAGACGCCAGGAGTATGAGTACGAGGAATAGCGGTTATTAGGCTCCTGAAATAGGAGCAGTGAACTGACTTTCGTATAAATCAAAGTAGAAGCCGTGTCTTTCCATCAGTTCATCGTGGTTTCCCTGTTCGACAAGGCGCCCCTTGTCCATGACCAGAATTGTGTCAGCCTGGCGAATGGTCGAAAGCCGGTGAGCTATGACAAAACTGGTGCGACCGCGACGCAGAACAGCCATCGCCCGCTGCACCAATATCTCCGTTCTGGTATCGACTGAGCTCGTCGCCTCATCCAGAATTAGGACTGGCGGATCAGCCGTAAAGGCGCGAGCAATTGTGATCAACTGCCGTTCTCCGTTTGAGACCGTCGCATTATCATCTGTAAGCAGGGTGTCATAACCCTCTGGTAAGGATCTGAGTAAGTGATCGATATTGGCGGCCTCTGCCGCAGCAAAAATCTTTTCCGGAAGAGGATCAACAGCTCCATACGCGATGTTCTCGGACATCGTTCCAGTGAACAACCAGGTGTCTTGCAAGACCATGCCGAATTGCCGACGCAAGTCATCTCTACGCATATTCTTAATATCGATGCCGTCAAGAGTGATGCGGCCATCACCTATCTCATAGAAACGCATTATGAGATTTACCAGAGTCGTCTTACCCGCTCCCGTCGGCCCAACAATCGCCACCGTCTGACCGGGTTTTACGTGAAGTGAGAAATTCTCGATCAGCGGGACATCGGGTTCGTATCTGAAGGAGACATTCTCAAAGTGAACCTCTCCGCGGGCTCGGAGGATTTGTTGCGGCGTACTCGTATCGAGATCTTCTTCTTCAGCGTCAAGAAGTTCAAAAACTCGCTCCGCTGAAGCCACACCCGACTGGACCAAATTCATGAGCCCCGCTATCTGGGAAAGGGGCATGCCAAATTGTCGGGAGTATTGGATAAACGCCTGCACGTCCCCAAGTGTCATAGTTCCCGTGGCAACCTTGTAACCGCCGAGAACTGAAATTGCGACGTAACTCAAGTTCGAGATCAACATGGTTGCCGGTTGAATCGTCCCTGAGATGAATTGAGCTTTGAAACTTGACTCATAGAGCTGATAATTTAGTTCTGCGAATTCCGTTATCGCTTGCTCGCGGTGGCCAAACACCTTTACGAGCGCATGACCAGTGTGCATTTCCTCGACGTGCCCATTTAGTTTGCCAGTCCAGTCCCATTGGGCGATGAATTGTCGCTGTGATCGCTTAGCAATCTTGACCGTAACCGCAAGGCTAAGCGGAATCGCAATGAGCGAAACGAGAGCGAGAATCGGGCTGATCCAGACCATCATTATCAGAACCGAGACAATCGTGAGGATTGAGTTAAGAATCTGCGATAGTCCCTGCTGTAAGGAGTTGGCAATGTTGTCAATGTCATTCGTGACGCGACTCAGCAAGTCGCCGCGAGATTGTCCATCGAAGTAGCGGAGTGGAAGTCTGCCCAGTTTTTCCTCAACTGCCCTCCGCAAGCGGAACACAGTTCGCTGCGTTATGCCAGCCATCAAATATCCCTGGAGCCACATAAAAAATGATGCGACAGCGTAAAGGGCGATCGCCAGAAGAAGGATGCGACCGACAGCACCGAAATCCACACCTTGCCCTGGAATGATCGGGCTATTTTGGAGCATGTCGGCATATTGAGACTGACCGTTGCTCCTGAGACGGGCAAGCATTTCCGTTTTCGTAACACCTATTGGAATCTGTTTGCCAAGATAGCCGTAGAAAACATGGTTGGTTGCACGGCCAAGAATCTTTGGACCGAAGGCGCCGATGACTACACTGAGCGAAGTCAATGACACAACCAGCGCTAGTAATTTTCGCTCGGGTTGCAAATGGCCGAGAAGTCGGCCAAGCGAACCTCGAAAGTCTTTTGATTTAGCCGGCGGCGGACCAAACATTCCTGCTCCAGGGCCGACCGGGCCCCGTAATGGGGCTGGCTTTTTCGCGCTCACGCTGCCTCGTCTGGGCTAAGTTGCGATAGCACGATTTCGCGGTAGGTCGCAGAGTCGTTCATGAGTTCCTGGTGAGTTCCAAGGCCAGCCATCAGACCATTTTCCAGAACAATTATTTGGTCTGCCCCCAAAATTGTGCTGATTCGTTGTGCAATAACGATCATCGTCGCACCTGATGCCGCTGACGCGAGTGCCGCTCGCAATTTCGAATCAGTTGAGTAGTCAAGCGCTGAAAAGCTGTCATCAAGAATAAAAACACGCGGATTCTTGACAATCGCTCTCGCTATCGAAAGACGCTGCCGCTGACCGCCAGAAAGGTTGGTACCGCCTTGCGCCACATGGGAACTCAGTTTGTCCGCAAGATCATCGACGAAGTCTTTTGCCTGAGCGATTTCAAGGGCGCGCCATAAATCCTCGTCGGTCGCCTGAGGGTCCCCGTAGCGCAAATTCTCCGCGATGGTGCCGCCAAATAGGAAGGCCCGCTGCGGGACTAAACCGATCCCTGACCACACTTCTTCTAATGACTGCTCGCGAATATCGATGCCATCTAGCATCAAACTTCCGCCCGTAACGTCGATGAAGCGTGGAATCAAATTAACCAAAGTACTCTTGCCGCTACCAGTCCCGCCGACAATCGCGGTTACTTGACCGGGTTCCGCTGTAAATGTAATCCCGCTCAAGACTGCCTGCTCGGCGCCGGGGTAACGAAACTCCACGTCTCTAAATTCGATTCGTCCGTTCTTGACCACGGGAGCTTTTGGATTCACCGCGTCGATAACTGAGGATTCCGTGTCAAGCACCTCCATGATTCGTTCAGCGCTCGCCTCGGCTCGCGGAATCATTAGAGACATCATCACTGCCATCATGACTGATACCAGTATCTGCATAATGTAGGCCAGAAAAGCAGTTAGGTTTCCAATCGGCATCTGACCCGAATTAACCAGTTTTCCGCCAAACCAGATGACGGCGACGCTGGAAAGATTCAAGATTAGCGTCAAGGACGGGAACATGATCGCGAATGTTCGCGTCACGGTTAACGTGGTTCTCGTCAGGTCAGTATTGGCCAAATCAAATCGAGCTTCTTCGTGTTTAGTCTTAACGAAAGCTCGGATTACACGCACTCCAGAGATCTGTTCGCGAAGAACGAGATTTATCCGGTCAATCTTCAATTGCATCGATCGAAAAAGCGGAACAACTCGGCGAAGTAGAAACAAAATCATGATTGCCATCAGCGGAACGGCAACCAAGAGCAACGCCGATAACCGGACATTGGTGCGTAGGGCCATAATCACCGCACCAATCCCAGTGATCGGAGCGCCAAGCATCATGGTCAGTCCCAAAAAGAGAACCATCTGTACTTGCTGCACATCATTCGTGTTTCGTGTAATTAGAGACGGCGCACCAAAGTGATTGAGTTCCCGTGCTGAAAAGGATTCCACTGCTGTGAAAACATCTCGGCGCAGATCTCTTCCGAAACCCATAGAAACTCGCGAACTCAGATATGCAAGTACCACAGAGGCAATAATCACCAGACCAGAAGCGGCCAGCATGATTAGGCCTGAGCGCAGGATGTAGCCGATATCACCTTTGACAACACCATTGTTGATAAGTTCGGCATTGAGCGTCGGAAGATAGAGATTGGCGATTGCCTGAACAAGAAGGAGTAGAAGCACCAGCCAGACACTGCGCTTGTAGGGGCGCAGATACTTACGAAGTGTCAGCGTCAGCAAGGTCGAGTCGACCTCCTAATCGCTAAACAGCAGGCTATTAGGAGGAAGTAGATCCAGGCCATCTGGATTGTTAAGGCGCCCTGCGCCCTTCCCGGCAACCCGATACTTGCCGTACTGCCATACGATTTTGTTGGTCTTCGGATCGACAACGATCACGCGGTGATTCCGATCATCGGTTGCGATCACGTCACCATTTGGGAGCGCGTGGGCAAGAGAAGTATGATCCAGGGCTGATTTGCCAGTGGGTCGGAAGCGCCAGAGGAGCTTGCCCTTGGAATTGAATTCAATGATCTGACCTGGCTTGCTGAAATCGACTGTCAGGTACACGTTGGGTGCAACCTCGCTGGTGTCTGACGGATATGCGATTCCTGGTGGGTGGACAGACCATGACACTTTTCCGGCTGAAGTTCCGGTAAGAGACATCGCATCAACCCAGTTCCCGTTGATTTCGGTCACCAGGTAGCGACCATCTTTCATTGGAAATGCGCCATTTGGACTGCCGAATTGCCTAGGAGGTCGATGAACACAACTCCTCGTCGTCCCGAGTTGCGACGTCTTTCTCGTCTTCGGATTGATAAAGAGGAGGCGACAGTTTTTAATGTCGGCGATCAATAACCGGCCGTCTTTAAGCAAGATCGCATCATCTGGGTTCGCTAGATGGCCTTTCCTTGAACTCTCTTTGCCCGCAACCCCGTATTGGAAGGAGATCTTGCGGGTTGCGATGTCAATGATGCTCACCATCTGATTTTCAGATTCTGTAACGATCAAGGACCGACCGTCGGCTGAGAAAAAGACATCATCAGGCGTGCGAAAAACCTGGCCTGGCTTGAGGTCACCTTTCTGCGGAAATATCCAGCGCACTCGCCCCTGCGGGTCAACAACGACGATTCGATTGTTACCTTCATCGGCGATCGCAATGGCACCGGGCAGAACCGACGGATCGGAGCCGCGAGCTAAGGCTGCCTTGGTCAGCGGTCCCGCACTGGCCAGGTCGCCACCAGGACTATTGCTAGCCGCGGCTTGAACCGCAGAGCCCATTAGGGCTAGGCAGATTCCGGCGATCAATGCAGTGCGCTTATGTGGGGACCTCGTGCCGAGGGAATGAGCCATGGAGCAAAACCTACCCCCAAGGGTCAGATAACCTCGATTGCCGTGACTTAGTTAACTAACCCGTAAATCCTTGCGGCGTTCTCGCTGGAGATCGCTTTAACGACGCTGATGGCGTCGGCAGCTGACCAATCGCCACGAGCAACCCAGGAATCTAGAACCTCGCCCAAGCCGCGGCGAAACAACAACGCCCCAAGATAGGTCAACTCGCTCAACCCCCAGGCGTCAGACGAGAAGAGAAGTTTGCTGAATGGGGCTAGCTCTAGCGATTCGGCAATGATCGCCGGTGAGCGCGCTCCTGTGTAATTGATGGCCAGACCGACATCTAAATAGACATTGTTGAACATTTGCGCAAGGTATCCAGCATTTCGCTGAAACGGATACGTGTGCAGCAGCATCACTGGAATCTGCAGCACTTCGAGCTTGCGAATGAGTTCAGTCATCAGCAGCGGATCACACTTGTGCAGGTTTAGATCGGGATCGCCATAGCCAATGTGGAACTGAATTGGTTTTTTGAATTCGACCCCCTGCCAGATTAAGTGGCGAAGCAAGATTGGATCGCTGACCCTGACATTTCCACTGAGTTCGGCTTCGGCTAACCACTGGCCGGCCGCCTGCCGAACTTGTTCAAGACTTGGTTTCTCCGAATCGAAATCCAAACCAATCCGGTAGGCCGCGATGGACTTAATCGCCACCGCGCCCTCGAGTGATTCTGCCAGAGTTGAACGGAAATCTTCGACGAAAGTTGTCGCGGAGGTTTCACCGGATCGAACTAGCATCTCGGCTATCGTTTCAAGACGAATCACCCGGCTGACATTGGCCCCCGTCAGTTCGGCCATTCCTTTCGGGCCGTGAATTTCATCGCCCCGATAACCGGTCTCGATTAAGAAGTGCCCGATGCCGCTGCCTTGCAATAATCGTCGATTAACCTCTGGTGCCCCGAGTTCAATCCGTCGTGCGAAATAAGCCTCTGGCTCAGCGTGTGAAGGCAGATCCAACTTGGGTGCGCACCACCTGCGAACGGCGAATCCCACTTGCGTATCAAAGGCAGCTGAAATCGAAGCCGGCGACCGGTCGGACTCGGTGATCATGTTTGCAAAGTCTGCTATCGACGGATTTTCGATAACTACCCCATGCACGTGATGGTCAACGAGTAGCGCCTCAGCAAGTGCTTCACTAGCCGGACCACCTGGGGCAATTTGCCAATCAGTAGACATTTGAATATTTCTCGCATTTCTCATCATCGGTCATGTTCAATAGCGAAATCGCCTCTGCTTCGCGAACCCCGAGGTGTGTGGCGACGAGATTCGGTGCAAACCAACGCTGCGCTACTGCGTCAGACTTGAAGGCGCGGATGGCATCGTCAAGATTGGCTGGAAGTGGCCTAGGGCGCTCATCAATAGTGCCTACCAAAATCCCTGACTCTGCTGTTGCCACCCCCTCGCTCATCGCATGGACAAGGGACGCCATTGCCAACCAGGGATTTGCGGTTGCATCGGCTGCGCGATATTCGACGTTGAAGGCACGAGCCGGATCGCTGTCGCCAAATTGAACGATCGGACAGATCCGCAATAGCGCCTCACGATCTTGTTTCGCGATGTAAATTGCGCCGGCACTCCAACGATGCGGCTGGAGACGGAGAAAAGAAATCTGGCTAGGCGCAGTCCACGCCAGCAGCGATTCGGCATGTTTTAAAATTCCGCCAAATGCCGCGGCTGCCGCACCCGAAAGATCTCCTGGTCGTCCGGGATCGTAGGTAGCCGGTTCGCCGTCTTTCCAGAGCGAAAGGTGGATGTGAACACCATTACTGATGGAAGCGGTGCTAAGCAGAGGCGCGAACGAAGCGCGCAGCGAGTTTCTTCTGGCAACATCTCGCACCACTTCTCTAAGAACGACCGCACGGTCGGCAGCAGTCAGAGCGTCAGCGGGCTTGAGCGTGATCTCAAATTGTCCTGCCCCATATTCGGGCAGCCAGTTCTCCACTTCAAAGCCAATTTCAGCTAGCGTCTTCAGCAGTTGAGTTCCAAATGGTTCTGCTGCGCGAAGGGAATCTAGGCCGAACGGGCTTCCATAAAGCTGAGAGCCATCAAGGGGAAGCAGAGTGAACTCGTGTTCAAATGAAGCCATGATGGTGAACTCTGAGTCTGCTCGGAACCTGGAAATTGCCGATCGCAACGCATTCCTAGGATCGCATTCCCAGGCGGTACCGTCGAGGTTGGCCTGGGTAGCAAGAAACAGGCTGAGCGGCTCACCGCCTTGGACTGGCGGCAGAATTATTTCCGTCTTCAAATCAGGTATCAGTCGCAAATCGCCCAGTGCACCAAAGGGATTTGGGTCGGCAATTCCGCCAAAGGCGGTCAGCGCGAGGTCGGCCGGAACCCAGCCAACCCCCGTGCCGCCATCCAAAAGTGCCGCTCTCGGCAGAGCCCTACCCTTGACCATTGCGACTAGATCGCAAGTTGCAACGAAAGAAAGTTCAGGTTTTACCATCGGCTAGGGAAGCAGTGCAATAACGCGCGCTGGACTGCCAGAGCCACCGATTAGCGGGAGCACCCCGACCACTATCCAGGCACCTAACGGCGGAAGCGCCCGCAGGTTTTGGAGATTCTCTAGGTGCCAGATTCCCTTCGGAAGCGTCACTTGGGTGTGGACCGGAAAATCGGTTGCCCTACCTAAATCGATTCCAAGCGTGTCTGTTCCAAGCCCACCGATCTTCCGTTCCGCTACCAGAAACTTGGCGGCCTCCACGCCGAAACCGGGGAAACGCAAATCTCCCTCGGCTCCGGCGTAGCGGCGTTCGTCGCCATTGAACTCTTCCCAGCCGGTGCGGAGCAGAACCGCTGCACCGTCTGGGATTCGCCCGTGTGCTGATTCGAATGAATGGACATCTTGAAGCGAAAGTTCGCCGTCTGCGTCATCTCCAATGCGGGCCGAAATATCAATTACGGCTGCAGCTCGCACGAGTGATTCCACCGGAACCTTATCGACGGTTGTATGCCCTTCAATGAAATGGCACGGAGCATCGAAATGGGTTCCGCTGTGTTCAAAAAACGAAACCTTCCGAGCAAAGTATCCGTCGTGTGAGACCGTCACCAGAGTTTCTGCCTCTGGAGCAGGGGCACCGGGCCACATGACGATTCCCTCGCCTAGCGGGATCGTCAGATCGATTACTTTCGCGCCATTCAGCATTTGTTCTCGCTCCTTAGTGAACTGCCGATAGGTTCTCATCGGCCGTTAATTTAGCTCCAACCTTGGCGGCAAAGCCTGGCCGAGCAATAACCCACACAATACCGATCAAGAGCCAAATCGCACCGACGATTGGGTATGCGCGAGCTGCTCCACTGGTCGGGAATGGAATGACATTTCGGTAGAGCGTGTAGGCCAGAACCAGGAGTCCCGCAATTGGGATCACGATTTCCCAACTCTTTGCTCTCTTTGCGCCAGAGAAGAAGAGGAATTTAACTGCCCCAATGGTTGCCAGCACATAGGCAACAAGGAGGATCAGAGTTCCAATAACTCCAGAACCGACGAATACATCAAATGGCTGTACGTTCAAGATGAGCTTCCAGCCAAAGTCAATGACAGCTACAGCTATAACGATGACCAGGGTGGCCGAACTTGGGGTGCCGTTCTTCTCCGACACCGCAGAAAGCTTGGCATGTCCGCTGTCGCGACCCAGCGCGAACAGCAACCTGGAGGCACCGACCACGCAAGCCAGCAAGCAACCGAATGCGCTTACCGCAGCACCGAGGGTGATCGTGGTACCGACCCATGACGCAACGTATGAAGTTCCAAGATCACCCATGAGGGAACCCGAATTAATAAAAGCCTTAACACCAGCCGCATCAGTACCGAATCCCATTACTTCAACCGCGGTGATGAGCACAAAGTAGACGCCACCGAAGATTGCCGTACCAAGAATGGCGCGTGGAATGTCCTTGCGCGGATTCTTCGCTTCTTCACCAAGCGTGGATGCTGCCTCGAAGCCGGCGAAGGACAGGAACCCAAAGACAACGCCAAGGAAGACAGACGAGGCACCGGTCCCAGATGGGACTGAGAAGACGCTCATATCTACATGGTGACCGCCAGGCCCACTGCCGCCAACCAACTTGGCAAAAACGATGATGGCGGTGACGATGATCAGGGTTACCGTTACCCCTTCGACAGTCAGCAGAATTCGAGTGCCGTTCCGCGCGGGCGCAACCGCCAGGAAGTAGGCAAGGATGATCGCAATGCCACCGATTAAGAAGCCAAGCCAGCCTGGTTGATTCTTCCAAATTCCTAGTTCATCCAGAAATTTGGCGCCGAAGATGCCGGCGGCCATCGAGGTAACAGCGCCATAAAATATATAGGTGCCCATGAGGCCCCACCCGGCAACTAGTCCAGAGCGTGGGCCCATCGTCGCGCCGACAAATCCGTAAACGCTGCCAGCGTGGTTGAAGTTCTGGCAGAGGCGAACAAACCCGTACGCAACTAGGAGCACGCCAACTGTCGCTAAGGCAAAAGCGAGAGGCACTGCCCGACCGACGGTTGTTGCGGTTCCCTGCGGATTAATATTTGCCGCCATGGATGGGGCCATGAGCGCCACTGAGATACCGATTGCTTCCCAGATGTTCAAGTTTTTTATGAGGCCGCGGCCCGATTCGCCTGACACAAATTCCTCCTAATAGACAAAGCACATGGAGGCACGTCAGTCAGCGTTGACTGAGGTGCATGGTTTTGCACTGGTTTAGGTATTTGTACTTGTGGAAAGCACAAATAGGAAGGGCAAACACGCTTTTTTTTAATATTAATCTCTCGATTGCTCTGCTTAAAGTTTCCTTAGAAGGTCGAGAAGGTAGCCAACCGAGCCCATTCCTGGCCCTTCTCTTCCGCCTTTGCATTTTCGGCGCGACGAGTAGCAAGAACACATCGGAGCATTAAATCCCCAAGCGAATCAGCAATCAGAGGGTCGTCTTCGAGCGCGCGCAGTGCCGCCAACTGGGTTGCCGGAAGCGGTCGAATATCACTAGCGCGCGCCGCTTCCGCTGAAAGTAGCGTTGGATCACGTTCTGCCGGAGCCGGTGGGACCAGTCCCCGAGTAACCCCATCAAGCCCGGCGGTGATCAGGCCAGCGAGCGCAAAATACGGATTGGCAGAGCCATCGCAGGTCTTGAGTTCCAAGTTGATGGAGTTCATTTCGCGGCCAGCAAATGGGCTGGCAACTCGCACCGCGCACTCACGATTGTCATAGCCCCACGAAATAGTGGAACCGGCCCATGAATGTGGCTGAAGACGATGAAATGAAACTACGGACGGACAGGTGAGTGCGACGAGCGCCGGAAGATGATCTAGTACGCCCGCCACAAATGAAAGTCCAAATTGAGACAGACGAGTTGGGTCATTTTCATTATAAAGAAGGTTGGTCTTTCCGTCGGCAGACCAGAGCGAGAAGTGGAGATGGGCACCGGAGCCAATACCCTCGGAAAACGGTTTCGGGGCGAGCGAGGCGA
Source organism: Candidatus Nanopelagicaceae bacterium (assembly GCA_035530875.1). Taxonomy (GTDB): domain Bacteria; phylum Actinomycetota; class Actinomycetes; order Nanopelagicales; family Nanopelagicaceae; genus JANXYY01. Next base: position 2,347 of record DATKUB010000026.1, on the reverse strand, counting down.
GCAGACCAAATTGCACCTCCGCTGTTCCCCTGATCGTGTCCCTGAATTTGAGGTGCTGATCCGCAGCGGCCAGCGCGTCTGTGTACTTGATCGAGATCTCCTGCTGACCCGGTCCATATTCATTGATTGCCTGCTCAACGACAACACCTTGAGCGACGAGGTTATCGACCATCACATCGACGACCTCACTGGCGCGATCCATACCCGAACTCGAATACACCGGACCATTTCGCCACGGTTTAGGACCGTCCGGGGTCTGTTCAGCTAAGTAAAACTCGCTTTCAAAGGCGGCCATCACCTTTACGCCCTGTTCATTGGCGCGAGCTAGAGCGCGCTTAAGCACCGAACGTGTGCACCCGGCCCACTCAGATCCATCTTGCTCTCGTAGGTCAGAGAGCATGCTGGAAGTGTGATCAAGCCACGGAAGCTCTGAGTATGTATTTGGGTCAGGAATGATGCGCACTTCACCGACCGGCTCCATACCATCCACATAGATCAGGTCTTCGAAGAGATTCACTGCATTCTGGGCGCGAGTTAGCCCAACGCCCTCAGTAATCTTTGACTGAAGTTGGGATCCATGAACCGTTTTGCCGCGAATTACACCAGCCGGATCGCAGTACAAGAATCTGATTAAACGAGTCTCCCCCTCAGCCGCGGCTGCGAGCGCATCACCAATTTCCATGTCCTGCTCCCCAATCTAATGTTGGGTGCAGGTTAGTCGATGCTGACCAAGCTAAAAATTAGCGGCCGAAAACTCGAGCGAAAAACCCGCCCTCGTTTGACGGGGCTGGGGCGTTCTTTGCACAGTCGCAACGCTGACTTTTGGGGATGCCAGCCATAACTTGATTTACGTGCTGACCGCAGCCAGACCAGGTGGCTTTCTTACATCTTGAACAGGTGGCTCGACTGCACATATTTTGCTGCTCCTTTGAATATGGGGACTGATTCAGGTAAAGATTACATACCCCCGGGGGTATAGTCAAAACTTAGAAATCGGCGTGAGGCGCTCGGATCACTCGGATCGCCCAGCCACCCAGGAAGAGAACTGGAAGTAGAGCGAGCGCACAGAGAGCGCCGTAACTGGCCAAGGCGATGATCCCCCCGGCCACCACCCCACCAAGAGCACCTGCTCCATTCATCATCAGATCCGAGGCGCCCTGGACCGACGGCCGCAAATCCACCGGTACAGAGCGAGCCAGCAGTGATGATCCCGCGACAAGAGTGGCCGACCAACCAAGGCCAAGCAGGAATAGGCCAGCGCCAAGAATCCAGGAACCCTTCATTGGCGCTGTGCCAGCAATCACTGCTGCGGCCGTCAAAATGATGGCACCGAGGAGAATCACCTTTGGGGGCTCAAACCGGTCGGAAAGCCAACCCATGACCGGGGAAAAAGCGTACATCCCAGCGATGTGGACGCTAATCACAAAACCAATGATGGATAGCGAATCGTTGTAGTGATGCATGTGCACCGGGGTCATAACCATGATCGAAACCATGACGATGTGTCCGATCACAATGGCAGCAAGAGCGAGCGAGGCCATTTTCGAATCACGAATAACCTTCAATGCCAACCGGGTTGAACCCTTCCGCCGACCGTGCGCAATTTGGGCTTCAGTGCGGGAAAGCAAATAAGGATCTGGCCTAAGAAAAACGAAGATCACAAGCGAGCCAATAAAAAGCATCACCCCAGCCACTAGGTATGGGCCGGTTAGCTTGGGCAGTCCGATCGCATTGGCAAGGGAAGAAGTGGTGCCGACCAGATTTGGTCCAAGAACCGATCCGACCGTACCGGCCCAAACCACATATGAAAGGTCACGACCGCGATGGTGCTCCGCGGCCAAGTCGGTAGCTGCAAAGCGCGCTTGATAACCCGAAGCGGAGGCGGCTCCTACAAAGAGAATCCCCAGAAAGACGAGCGGGAAAATTCGACTAGCTCCACCCACTACCGTAAGCAGGGCTCCTATGGCGCCAATTAGGTAACCACTCGCCAAGGCAGCACGACGTCCACCTCGCTGAGTGATATTGGCTAGCGGAACTGCCATCAGAGCAGAACCAAGAACGCTAAAGGTTTGGGCCAGGCCAGCTATCGCTTCGCTGTGCGAGATATCTAAGACAAGAAGCGCGCCGGCCGGGATAGCACCTGCCGTCCCAAGCCCGGCAATGATTTGAGCCGTCGATAGGGTTCGAAGTGTTTTCCGACGAATTACTACGTGCTCCAGCGTGCTTTCACTACCTGGGATCATGACCGCTCCGAATCTTTCGTAACCGCGGCAAGAACCGAGGAACCGTTTCTGTATAGGCTAAGTATTCAGGGTGTTTGGCTCGCAGGAAGCCCTCCTCCCAACGA
>DATKUB010000025.1:0-11105 GCA_035530875.1 Candidatus Nanopelagicaceae bacterium | reverse complement strand
TTGCCTGGATACAACCCTCCGACTCAAAGCCGGGCAAACCGAAGCCAATTCCGATCTTGGCAGGGAAAGCAGAGGGCGAGACCCCACGATTGTGGTTATCGGTCTCCTTCCAGGTGAGACTCGATGGAACCAACAAATATCTGGCCATTCAACAATCCTTCTTTTCACTCGTGCTAGACAACGACACTGGCCACCCAGCCGTCCGCATCGAATATGAGCGTGACAAAGGTGCCGAACCAGATGACGGTCCATCGCGCGGGCATCGTCGTAGCGCCGCGCATGTACAGATCCACGGAGCATCTGAAGAGATTGCATTCATCCAAGGACTCAACGGCACCAAGAAACTCCGCGGACTCGACAAGTTTCACATCCCCGTAGGAGGTCGTAGATACCGTCCGACGCTTGAGGACTTCATCGAGTTCATATGGATGGAGGAGTTGGTTGTCGAACTGCATGAAGGATGGCGAAAGGTCATCGACGAGCATCGGAAACGGTGGTTGCAAGTCCAACTCAAGTCAGCGGTTCGAAGTGATCCTGAAAGCGCGATCACGCAACTGACAGATATGGGCTACATCATCACAGTACCGGCCACCATTGTCGGCTCCACAGAGGGAAACTGAGAGTTCTGATTGACGCAAGTCAGCGAATTAGCGCTTCGAGATTTCTTTGGATTCACGCAATCTCTAGAGATGGGCATGCGGATGGCCCGCAATCATCTTGAGGACATGGCGTTGTTCGCGGGCAAACATCTGCCTGGTGCTCCAGACATCTGGCTACATGGCGGCAACACAAGTACCAGCGTGACCGGATTACTCTCTATGCAGATCAGTCTCGGAGTCGCCGATGTTCATACCAAGCCCTTCTAACTGAAGCAATGCCATCGAGATAATGCTGGTGGTTTTCGAAACCCAATGGTAACGATGAAGCGGGTTCATACAGCGTTGCATGGCATAGTCCTGCACTGCCCACCACTCGCCATGACTGACTCCGCTAGCTGATTGATAGACGTATCGATAGAGGTCCTCGCGACCAGTCTCCTGCGCCATTGTCCAAACCGACTTGCCCGCAACGAAAGTTGGGTCAACACTCACCGGGATAAATTCCTCTGCCCACTCACCGCCCAACTTCTTATCCAGATGTTCAATAGAATCAATCAACATCTCAGGTGGTTCGCCAGAGAAATCGTCCAGGAGATCTCTCATGTGTGCCCTCATCAACTTGGCCTTACCATCGCCGTACGCTTGGAATTGCGCGTAACCTTCCGAGCCCATCTTGGCGAGCCATGCGAGTACGATCTCGGTCTCTGCCAGCAGCCGAGTTAAGTTTGATCCGTATTCGCCGCACCATAAGTGCGACACCCGCAAGTTGGCAGTAACCGATCTGACCGCGCGTGTAACGAGACCAGCAATCACTTCATGATTGGCTGGGGTATGCAGGTCAAGTTCTTGACATTGGAAGAACCCATCAATAAAACGGTTGAACTCAGCATTAACCTTTCGAACCGCTTCTGGCACAGACAACGTACCGGCGTCTCTGCCGCGAGCCTCCGTCTGCCTCGCGTGATTGGGTTGTAGGTCCTCTCCAAGAATGCATGGTGAATCGTGCCGGGTTTCCTGGAGACTAAATCATTTCTAAAACGGTCAGCCTCTCTGACTCGTTGGAGTGATAGTAGTGATCTTCGAATTCGACCGGCGGCACGTAGTCAAGCGATTCGTGAATTCGCCGGTTGTTGAACCAGTCAACGTAGTTGAGGGTGGCCCATTCGACGTGTTCGACGTTGCGCCACGGACCTTGGCGATGGATCAGTTCAGTTTTGTAGATACCGTTGAATGATCCAGCGAGGGCGTTATCGTAGCTATCACCCTTGGATCCAACCGAGGCCACAATCTCAGCTTCATTGAGTCGCTCGGAATAGCGAATCGATAAATATTGAACGCCCCTGTCGCTGTGATGTACCAGATGCGACAAGTCGTCTCCGTTGCGTGAGTAGATCGCCATCTCGAGTGCATCGATCGCAAGATCACTACGCAATGAGGTGGAGATCTGCCAGCCCACAATGAACCGACTGAAAACATCAATGATGAAAGCAACATAGACCCAGCCACTATGAGGCTTCACATAAGTTAGATCCGCGACCCACAATCGATTCGGTGCCAGGGCCACGAACACTCGATCCACCAGATCACTTGGCCGGTGCTGGTGCTCATCACTGGTCGTGGTGATTTTAAACTGCCGACCACGCCTAGCCCCGCTCAAGCGCTCACTTTTCATGATCCGCCTCACGGTGCAGTGCACGACCTCGATGTTCTCGCGGTTGAGTTGCTTCCAGACTTTCTTCGCACCGTAGACACCCTGACAGTTGGACTGGCGCACCCGCAAGATCTCATGCTTGAGCGCTTCATCGCGTTGCTTTCGTTGACACACCGGTCGCACCTTGGTGGCGTAGTACGTCGAAGGGGCGAACTGCAACGCTCTGCAGATCGGCTCGCCCCCCACCGACTCTTTCGCGAATCGATGTAGCGAATTACTTCCCGGTTTGACCGTCGAGCTCGGTCGCAAAGAAGATCGATGCATCCTTCAATATGGCATTTGCTCTGCGCAGATCCTTATTCTCACGTTCGAGTTGCTTGAGCCGAGTTCGCTCATCGGAGGTAATTCCGAGGCGAGAGCCGGCATCGACGCCAGCCCTACGGACCCAGGCTCTGAGTGTTTCTGGCGACATACTGAACAACTTCGAGATGGCGGTAAAGGCAGCCTACTCAGACCGGTAGTCCGCTCGGTTGTCGTTCACCATCCTCACAGCTCGTTCACGCAGCTCCGGTGAGTAACGGGATATTTTTGACATGAAGTAATCCTCTCAGAGGATTTACTCTCCAACTTTCCCGGCACGATTCATCTCGCGAGATAACCTCAACCAAGACGGACAAATTGCCATTGAATGCCAGAAAAATGTCTGCGGCTTATCGCATAATGCCTCAATGGAAACTCAATCTAAAATCCCGAGCCCCGCAGCTCGACTTGCTTCTCATGCGCTTGTTGGCTTGGCTGTCTCACAACTGGTCAAGCACCTCGCACCCCACAAACGCACGCTCTCCGCACAATTGGTTGCTTTTCTAGTAGCCGCAGCAATGGACGAAATGCTCGATGCACCCATCGCGACCATCCTGGCCTAGGCGAGACCTCTAATCGAAGAATGAGGCGGGACGCCGCTCGAGGTGAGGCAAGACGCCGCTCGAGGTGAGGCAAGACGCCGCTCGGCGGAATTATTCGAAAAAAGTGGCACTGTCCACTGCTGACACAAACAAATGGTCAACTCTGCTGAATGAGAAACTTTACGGCCCAAAGACAGTGACAACAAATACTCATGATGAACGATCAGGACCAATTCGTCAACGTCAAGGGCGGCTAAGCGATGTTCAGGTTCAACTAATGACTACCCGTTACCTCGGGGGAGCGACGGTATATGAGTTGGCCGTCGAGTTCGATATTTGCCGGAGCAAGGTCTCTGAGCGGCTCAAGAAGAACGGCGTCACAATGCGTCTTGGGCCATCGTCGGTTCAGGAAGTCTGCGACATGGTCCGGCTATACGAGTCTGGGTTATCACTGGCGGCGGTCGGTAAAATAGTTGAAAAATCGGTTGGAACGGTGAAACGTTACGTCATTGAGCGCGGAGTCCAGACACGGGATACGCACGGAAGAGTTCGCTAAGCGGGCGCGAATGTACGGTATTGGAACCCACCTAGTCCGATTGGCATACTCCTTGCAACTATTGGTGGAACTGTCCACTGCTGACACAAACAAATGGCGAACTCTTCTCGATCGAAAATCTTGGGGACCGAGAACTAGCGAGATTGCGTCCCAATCCGGACAAAATGGCTTGGAAGCCCACGTGATCCGCCAAAGGCAGCGAAGAATCACTAACGTCCAGACTGAGCGGCTCGTGGCCCCCTACGGCGAAGGAGCGACGGTTTACCAATTAGCCGAAGAATTCGACATCGATCGGCATACAGTCTCGGAGCGAGTGAAGAGAGCCGGTCTCACAATGCGCTATCAACCGCCATCTGACGGTGTGATCAATGAAATGATCCAGCTCTACCTTTCAGGGTTGTCCCTCGTAGCTGTTGGTTCTCGGATAGGGATATCGCCGGGCACCGTACGGCGGTACGTCAAGGAGTACGGCGTCCAAATGCGCGATACACCCGCACTTGAGTTACAACAGACGCGTACACGCGGCATCACAAGAAATTGGATCCGGTACCCGTAATTGCCAGGCATCTTGCTAATTCATTTCTCGAATGTTTCGAACGGCATAGTCAAGGGTGAATCAAAGGCTGTACTGGTTCAGAACCGACTTCATATCTGAGTAGCGTCATCGTTGATAGTGGTCTCGTCGAGGCGAAGCGCCGCTTGAGGGCAGGCAAGCCGCCGCTCGGCGAAACCAGTGAGGCAAGGCGCCGGTCGGCGGAAACAAACCAAAAAAGTGGAACTGAGGGGGTGCTAGTTCAGGACTTTGTTGATAGTTGAGTCGCGTCATCGTTGATAGGCGATCATCCCGGAATGATTGGCCATGTCAAGAGCCAAAATCATCGCTTTCCCCGTCGTCCATCAAGGGCTGAGCAACGAGGCAGCACTGACTCGAAGTTCGTTCGCTGTCTGATTGATTATCTTACCGGAACGAAACAGTGCCACAGCGCGCAGACGGGACTCGGCAGAATACGATTTCGGCTTGATCAAAGCCTTTCAGAAAAGGCCTCATCTTCACCATAAGTAGGTAACCAAACGTAGGGCAGGTCATCAAGTCAACCGAGCGTTGGCCACTGATCTGGAAAGATGCCAGTGCGAAAACACTATTTCTAAGTCTTTGTATCCGACGTACCGATATTGTTCGTAGCCAGATTTGGAGTCACAACAAAAATCTGACGAGCGAAGTCAGATTATTCAGTTGAAGAGACTTCCATTACGGGTCCGGACAATGTAAGCCGTGCCATGCCTCCTATACCGCCGTATACGAGCGCGAATAGAACTAATACGCCTGCCGCGATAGCCATAGCATGCGAGAATCGCTGTGGAGAAACCAGAACACTCATAGTAAGAATCACTGCCGCCGCTGTAGCCTGGTTGGCCATGCTTGAAAGCGCGAAGACGCGACCGATGAGAGATCCGATGACAGCACTCTGCAAATTAGTCAGCAGTACTACGCCTAAGGCATTTGAAACGAATCCAGCAACGAATAGCGCCGGAAGAGCAATGAACTTATTTGTTACGGCCGTAACAAAGACCATCGCTGCGACCACGGAAACGGCACCCCAGATTGTTAGAAGCGTGGGAGCCTTTAGGCTTCTAAACCCCGTTAACAGCGAAGCAACTAGACCTCCGGCAGCAAACGCACCAGAAGCCAATCCAAGCCATTTCGCGCTCCTCCATTCTTCGCTTGCAAGGATTGGAAGACCAAGCACCACAAGGGGAATGACCAGATTCAGCCCTGCCTGCGCAATCACGACTTGTCTTGCGCTCCAGTTTTCATGAAGATGCCGGAGGCCTGCAACCGCGAAAGCCAACCTGCTTTCACCTTGACCACGCTGACCAAGTTGGCCAGAGGGAAGCCCCGCTATTAAAGCGGAGACTCCTGCGATAACAAATGAGATACTGTTAATAAGTAGGACACGATTTATGCCGAATGAAACGATTGCAACACCCCCAAGAACGAGACCCGCCAAGTTGGCTATGTTGTTCGTGGTGCGGTCAAGTGCGCTAAGCGCCTGTAATCCGTGACCTTCCGTAGCCAAAGCTTTCATAACACCCACACGTGCTGATGAATACCAGGTGGTTGCTAGAGACTCAATGAGCGCTATTCCGGACAAGGCGAAGACTGCTGACCACCCTGTCAACGATTGCACGATAACGAAAGCAATCCCAAAAAGAATTGCGCGCCCGAGGTCAAGCCCGATTATGGCCTTTTGTCGCGGAAAGCGGTCTGCGAGTGCCCCGGCCGCAGGCCCAACTATCAGGGCCGGGAGAAGAGTCACGAGTAGGGTTGTTGCTACGCCTATCGAAGATCCGGTTAGTGATATTGCCAGCCATGGTAATGCGATACGCCACATGCTTGACCCGATCTGGGAGAGCAACAGACCCGACCAATACAAGGCGATTCGGCGATCATGGAGAAGGCTCGTTACGCTGACCGATGAAACCATAGCGCCCTCCTTTAGGTTTGAGCACACAAGCACCCGTATCGGTGACCATCGCCAAGCCACGGTTGCGTTCAAGCCACTCCGGCGTCTTTGCTGCCTCGACGCAAAGTGACTTGAACGCAACTGCCTACGTGTCGAATCTACCTAAACTAAGGTTGTTTCGTGCTCCGGTACGTGCTTGAGCGACTTGACATCTATACTTGCAGATGTTCCAATCACTTCGCTGTATGGGTACGGGTCGGACGCGTGTGCGATCGCAGCGATGGCAATTGCTATTTTCCCGTCCACGGCATCATTCTCCGCAACCTCCCATTGGAAGTGAGCGATCTCGTTTGGTGCAAGTGTGGAATAATTCTGGCGTATCTCTGAAGTTAGAGCAAGTCCACTTGGAACCTGGATCGATGCCCACACATCTTTTAGTACAACGGCTTTCGGCTTGAGCGGTTTAGGGGCCCGGAGCGATACAAATGCATCAACAAGACTCGTGGATCCGGATAGCGGTGAGATCTCAATCCCGATCTTCAGCGGGAAGGCTGCACTGGTTACACCAAGTGTGCAATTGACAATGATGCAAGAAAACTCCTGATAACTGATCGCTCTCAGCCCAGCAACCTTCCCGCCGAATTGAGCATTCCACGGATCCGCCACAAGAAAAGTCTGGGCCTCGTCATCAAAACCAACAAGTGCTACTACTTGACCTGCGCCCGTATGGTGATTTGAGACAGAGTTATGGAGAATCTCTTTCATGTCGAATCATCGAACATTCAGTGCCGAGTTCAAGGCTGAGGCTGTGGAGTTAGTGATTTCCTCGGGTCGCTCGGTTGTCCAGGTCAGTGCAGATATTGGAGTCAACGAGGGGACGTTAGGCAATTGGGTTCGCATCTGGAAGCAAGAGCACCAAGAAAGTGGAGTTGCTGAGCGCGGTCCGGTGGAATGGGCTGAATATAAGAGGCTTCAGGCTGAGAATGTTGAACTGAAACGGGAGATCGATTTTTTGGGAAAAGTCAGCGCCTTCTTCGCTGCGAAGCAACGATAAATGACTATTTTGTCTTTATCTTGGCGGAGAAGGCGTTCTTTCCAATCGATTGGATGTGCCGAAAGTTGAAGGTCTCCAGGGCCTCCTACTACCGGTGGTTGCGCCCTACTGAATTGACTTCGACTCAGCTTCGCCACCACCAGTTGGAGGCAGCGGTGTTGCGGGTTTTCGATCGTGAAAAAGGGAAAGCTGGTCGGGATCAAGTCGCCACGATTTTGAATCGTGAAGGCGTTCGGATTGCTAATGGCACGGTTGGTTCCATCATGGGTGCACACCACCTGCAAGCTATTCGAATTCGGGCGTGGAAGAAGACCACTAAGAGCGATCCTGGCGCCCTGACTTCTCACATTGGGAACCATCTGCTTGATGCGGATGGAAAACGGGATTTTACTTCCCTAGTCCCGGGGACCCGGTTCTGCGGAGATATCACTTATCTGCGGACCGGTTCCGGTTGGCTTTATTTAGCCACGGTAATCGATTTGGCTACTCGGATGGTGGTGGGTTGGTCGATGGCCACCCATATGCGCACCTCACTGATTATTGATGCCATATCGATGGCCCGCGATCACGGACACCTTGCCAGCGACGGGGCTATTTTTCATAGTGATCGTGGCTCTCAATATACCTCCAGCGTTTTTCAAAAATGGTGCGAGGCGAACATGGTCACCCAGTCGATGGGAGCCGTCGGGGTGTGTTGGGATAACGCCGTAGCTGAATCGTTCTTCTCGCATTTGAAGACCGAGATGTATTACCACCAGCAGTTCAAAAACCATTTCACTGCCCGCACCGCGGTCATGGAATACATCGAGTCTTGGTACAACCGTCGCCGCCCTCATTCATACAACGCTGGGCTAACACCAGCAGCCGCCCTCGCCGCCTACCAAGCCAGATGCCAACCGGCAGCTGCATAAAACACATATCAACTTGTCTCAAAAACTTGACGAGCGCAACCCTCAGGATCGACTCGCCCATGCAAATCTTCGTCGCTCATTGGGTACCGCAGACCTGGGTGAAGGCGAACGATTAGCGTGATGCCAGCCGCCAAGAGCTCCTTGAGATTGGGTGCCAAGCGTGCCGGGTATGGCTCGTAGTACGACCCCGCGGGAAGACCCGCGCCATCAAGTGCGGAGGTTCGTGGTCCGATTGCTGTAAGCATTTTTGATCTCCTTCTTGCTAGGTGTTTGTACGTGGCTAACTTTCATTTTCTTTTTGGGTGGCCGCCCCCTCCCATCGGGTGAGAACTTCAAGTACTTCGATCTCTGTCGGTACTTGATTACTCATCTCAAGTAGTGGGAATCTACTTGCAGCCAGAATCCGACCGGCACCGCCGCGCCAAATGTGATGAGGCTTAACCCCAATTGAAGTTCGCATGAATTCCGCGGCAAGTGCAATATCTGCCGGATCAAGAGCACGCCCATGAGTCGCCGCCACGGCGGCGAGAACCGCCCCACCGGATCCCGTATAGGTTGCTTGGGGAATCGGCAACTCATTGTCGCCAAGAGTACGAGCCGAAAGAACACTCGGCGCTTTAGCAACACCTGTATCTATGCATAAACTAAATGGGCGAGGCTGCCCCCTTTCTATGATGGTGCCGAACACAACCGCCTCTGCCAATCGCTTATCGGCGCTAACATCCCCAGACCACCTGAACGAACCGCCGGGGGTTAACTGGAATCTTTCATCACCAGAACGTCCAAAGAGTCGCAGATCTAGTCTGACTTCCTTGACGTCTTTCGTCATGTTTAAGTTGATCTCGAGGAAATCCCGAGTTTCGCCCATACGGTACTCAACCTGCGCGGGAATCGGGTCTGCTAGTTCTCTCGGATTGACCCAAAGCATATAACCGTCATCGGGGGGATCGCCGCCTGAGATTAGCACGAGACCATCAAGTTCGACTGGTTGCGTGTATCCGTCAAAGCCGATCGGGATAGACCACACAATGTCGCCTTTGGCAAGATTCACGCCTCGCAACCATGTTCCCGAGTGGACAACGGCGACTTCAGCGAGTATCAACGACGGGGACCACACACCAAGCGGGTCAGCGTTGGTTTTCCAAACGACGACACCGGTACTGGTACTCAAACACGTCAAAGAACCTTCTAGGGATCCGGTCAATACATACCTTTGGTCGACCGATGGTGCTGAACGCCAAATCGTTTCAACAGAATTGCCGTCACCTAAAGGTGCGGTCCAACGCACCTGTCCAGTCATCGCGTCAAGGCAGTAGACCGAACCATCAGTGCCATTTGCGAAAACCTGATCCAGTTCCGGCACAATGGACACACCACATGTATCACAGGAAATAATCTGCGCTGGCCCAATACGTGTTTCCCAAATCTGTGCCAACGAATCAATGTCATAGGCGACCACGGCAGTAAAAGTATCTTCGTTATCACGACCCAAAGACAACCCAAATACCAAGTTTTTATAAACCGAAGTAATGCCAAACAGCATCCTACCCGGGAACACCTTGGTTTCTTGTACCTGCCCCGAGCTGAATCGAACTAGACGATTTGCCACACCGACCAAGTAACCATCCGGAATCTTTGCCGGTGTGGATCGAACCCTGACACCGAGATCAAGGCTCCACAGCGTCGCCCCAGTCGTGGCGTTCAATTCAGCGAAAGAGGTAAGACCAAACGGAACCAATATGGCATTTGCATCTGGGTTATAAACGGGACTTGCGTATCCACCGTTCCCGAGCGATGTTTGCCAAATTTGACCGCCCAACGAATCAAGGAGGCGATAGTCGTACGTCTTTGCCTGGTCGTTGTACGTCACGAGGGCGATATGTGCTGTTCCAATCACGACCGGGACACGACCGACACCGCGAAGAGGAATTGCACGCAAAAGTGCGGGTTCGACACCTATTCTTGCAGTGCCCGTCCGGCGCCAAAGAGTCAACTCTGTCCCCATTTCTCATCTCTAAACCAAGTCGCTGCCACCGATTGCGCCACATGAAGAACAAGAGGTAAAGCAAGCAGCAATTTGCCAGAAATGCATAGAACCGAATGACTGGATGCTAAGGCTTTGAAGACGCCACCGCAAGAGACTAGGTATACCAATATGTGTTTAGGCAACTCATCTCGGTCACTCTATACAGGCTAACTTTGAAATCACCACCAAGATAGTTCTCCGTCCACTGGTCAGAGGACACCCTGTTGTATGGATATGGTGTTGTGTTAACACACCGCCAATGTTGACGCCAACTCAAAGCAGTTCCATGTTGCCAACGGGACTGCTGCAGGTTTGGTTGACTTGATGACCTGCCCCCCAGTTTGGTTACCCATTGGTTGTGAATTTCAGGCCGGGATGGATGGGTTTTCGTAGGCTAACTCGAATTCGATTGGTGTGCGATATGCCAGACCGGAGTGTCGTCTTTGCCGGTTGTGGAAGATCTCGATGTATTCGAAGATCGCGTTTGCTAACTCGATCCGGGTTTTCCATCGCTTGCGGTTGAGTAACTCGATTTGCATGCTTGACCAGAATGATTCCATCATTGCGTTATCGAGTCCGTCTCCTACTGAGCCGAATGAGGGCATGAGTCCTGCTTGTCTGATTCTGTTGGTGAATGCCCACGACGTGAACTGCGCCCCGTGATCGGCGTGAACGATGCCGCCTTGGGCAGGGTTTCGGTTCTTGATAGCCATATCCAGGGCGTTGACTACAAGGTTGGCGTTTTGAACGGTATCGATTGACCAACCAACGATTCTTCGACTGAACGCATCAAGGACAGCGCAGCAGTAGACCTTGCCTTCACGGGCTTGCATTCCAGTGGTCATCGCAACACCTGACCCAAGGAGGTTGGCTGTTGTCGGAGTTACAGAAACGAGAGTTTTTTCGAAGGCTGGATCGTGGTGGCACGGTTCGAGCAGCGG
>DATKUB010000024.1:0-2829 GCA_035530875.1 Candidatus Nanopelagicaceae bacterium | reverse complement strand
TTGACGAGCAGGTCACAGTCCTGAAGATTCTGGCCCTCGCTAATGCAGTCCGTTGCGATAAGAAGGTCAATCTCCTCTCGCTGGTTGGAAAAGCGAGGAGCTTGGTCAGCGCGACGTTTGGCGATGGGCGAGAAGTTGGTGAGGATGTCGTCGTAATCAGTGCGGCCCAGCGAGGCGGCATTTCCCCCATCGCCGCAAACGAGGCCCGTGTGGATCTTGAGTTCCTTGCGCGCCCAAGGGTCGAGGTGCTCGTGGAGGTAGCGGGCGGTGTCGGCGAAGGCGGTGAAGACGAGGACTTTCCGGTTGATTTTGCCGTCGCGGTTGGTGGTGGGCTGACGGACCTTAGCTTCGATAAACGCTTTTAGTTCGGCGAGCTTGCCGTCGCGTTTGGCCGTGACGGACTGAGTTTTCTCTAGCAGAAACTGAAGCTGTGTGCGGTCATTTCGGACTGCCTTGAGCCATTCTGGCAATTTGAGATGGGCGAGATGGATGCGGCGGCGGCCACCGATCGTGAAATCCTCCTCGTCGAAATCGGGGTCCTCTAGCTGGTCAGGGGTCAGCGAATCGTAGTCGAGGTCGGGATTGCTATCGAGGTGCTTCTCAAAAGCGGTAATGCGTTCCTCCAACTGATCAATCTTGTCGATGGTGCGTTGCAGTGTCAGACGGAAGGAGTCCACCGAACTTTCCAGGCGTTTGAGAAAGTTGACCTTCATCATGGCGATCAGGATTCGCTCGCGGCCCTCCTGGGTGAATCCGCCGAGGATTTTATTTTCATAGGTGGCTCTGACGTTCACCGGAATATCGTCCCGGAGGAAGCTCGTGGGATGGTATAGAGCCAGTCGGAGACCGCTGATCTCGGCGTCAAGTTGCTCAAACGAAAGGAACCGTCGCTCCAGGTCAATGGCGGCGTGAATAGCCTTTGGCGGAGGGCGCCGCGGGAACCCGCCAAGTTCCTTCATCTCGCCAGCATAATAGGCAGCTATTTGAGTTCGCGAACGTGCAATGCTTAGGCCGTCGAGCAGTTTGAAGAAGTCACCGCCAATGGCCGAGATAAGCTCGCGAGTCTTGCGCTGGCCTGGAGGTTTCTTGGCCCAGTTAGTGAATTGCGTTTGCGCCTGCCGGGAAGTATCTCTGACCGACTGGATACCTAGTTTCTCGGCAAATGCCGCGTCCGCGACATCGTTGCGTGCCACGTCGCCGCCGGCGATGAAAGAAATCTGGTTGCGGAGGTCCGCCAACTGGTTATTGACTGGTGTAGCCGAAAGCAGCAGCACCTTGGTCTTTACGCCCGCGGAGATGATGTCCTCCATGAGCCGCTGGTAACGACTCCTACGTTCTTCGGTGTCTCCCGGGCGTTGAGTCGCCAGCTTGTTATTGCGGAAATTGTGGGATTCGTCGATCACCACTAAGTCGTAGGCACCCCAGTTCAGCGTGTCCAGCTCTAGTCCGTTGACGTTGCCTGATTCGCGCGAAAGGTCGGTGTGATGAAGCACGTCATATCTGAACTTATCGTCGGAAAATGGATTCAGAGAGCTCGGATTGCGGTAGATGGTCCAGTTACGGCTTAGCTTCTTTGGGCAAAGCACCAAAACACGCTCGTTGCGCTGCTCGAAATATTTTATGACCGCCAGCGCAGTGTAGGTCTTTCCCAAGCCTACGCTGTCCGCGAGAATGCAACCGTTGTAGTCAAGAATCTTATTGATCGCCGCCTTGGCACCGTCCTTTTGGAAGGTGTATAGCGTGCGCCAGATGCGGGTATCCGGCAGCGCGACGCGCCGGAGATTGTCGTCGATATCACGGGTGCCATCGAGATAGTCACGAAAGAGATGGAAAAGGGTGAGGTAATAAATGAGTTGCGGCGGCTGGTTCGCATAGAGCTTGCGAAGATAGAGCAGTACATCCTCTTTTACGTCCTTGACCAATTGTTCATCATTCCAGACTTCCGTGAACCACTGCTTCAGCTCTTGGCGGTCGCGGTTACTGTCCACGATGAGGTTCAGCTCGATATTGTTGCCTCCATTGCCCAAGCCAAGACCACGCACGGTGAAATTGGAGCTGCCAAGAACCGCATCCTCAACGCCACCAGTAGCAATGTGATACATCTTTCCGTGAAGCAGATTTGATTGCTTGATAGTCTTGATGTCGACCTTTCGTTCTATCCACTCAGCACATTCTTTAGCCACGCGCTTTTGCTGAAGTTTGTTGGCAAGCTCCAGCCCATCGGCATCAATGATGAAAGCCTTCATATCCGTCTTACTGGGGTCCAGGCTATTGACGGATGATGGCTCACCGAAAAGGAAGTCAAGGTGTTCGATGCGGTCAAGTGGTTCCTTGAGCGCATCGTAGGCGTAGATCGTGAAGTAAGCGGAAACTACCGAGAGCGTCGAACCATCGTGAATCTTGCCCTTCAAGAAGTCCGCAACTGTTCCGCGTTTGTAATTGTCGCGAAGTCCTGAAATCGTAGGTGCTGTTGGCATTTCTTTAGATTCCTTCAATACCTTGATACCGGACTCTTTGAAGATTCACCGAAAGGCCTGCCTGCCGGCCATCAGGCAGCGCTTGCCCTGTGGGATATACGGCAATGTACAGCAAAAGCAAGCGGCTACCAATGACGTCGGCGTTGTCTCGCTCACCAGTTCGTATCGCCTGCCACTCGGCTATCATGCTCACATCCCAACCCGACGCGGCGGGCCTGAACAATGGCCAAAGTATTTCCCGACGGCTGGCGCGAACTCAGCGCCACAGGCGCGGCCGAGCGTGAGTTGCAGACGCTCGCCCAACTCGCCGTTGGGCTCTCCGACGATTACACCGTCTATCACGGCGTGCACT
>DATKUB010000023.1:0-47583 GCA_035530875.1 Candidatus Nanopelagicaceae bacterium | reverse complement strand
TGAATCCGGAAGTCCAAACCTTGCCAGACAACTTCTGATTCTTGATGATCAAGCCAACACCCTCGACACCTTGATCGGTGTGAAAGAAGAGGTTGACGTCGGGGTGAGCCTGTAGGAATGGCCCCACTGAGTTTAGAACCTCCTGAGTGGTGAAGTTATCGCCAGTAGGAATGCCGCTCTTGCTGTCGTTGAAGAACTTCGCATTCGGGAAGACAGACTTGTACCCTTCCTCGAATCCAGTCATACGAGCCTGCGCCCAAGGGCCGCTCGGCTGGCCACTGCCCATGGCTATGGTCTTGATCTTCAAACCCCGACTCTTTACAAGCTGAGCGGTCTGTATGCCGTTGGTCTTTCCCGCCTGCTCCTCGCTCAAGGCGTAGAACGCGAAACGGTTGGAGTTAGGCACGTCATTGTTGAAGGTGAACACCGGAACTCCAGCCGCGACGTACTTGTTGATGATGTCAACATATTGGTCGGGTAGCGGTGATTGGAGTCCGAGACAGTCGACCTGACCTGCGTTCAGTAGTGTCTCGAGTTCAGACAGCTGAGCACCGGCATTGGTAGTCACTGGACCAGTGAGCCGACAGTTCATCGGCAGACTGCCCTGCGCTGCGTCACATGCGCGCTGCATTCCGATGCGCATCTCGGCACCCATGATCGGAAGCGCAGTACCTTGAATATCATCAACGATATTGATCTTGTCCCCTGCCTTGAGTTTGTCGACGATTCGCGAGGCCAGAGTGAAATTTCCCCAAGCGAAATTGTGCGACAACACCGCAGCAGCAACGGTGTTGGACTGAGCGGACGCCGATGACTGCGCGGAACTTGAGGCACCGGTGCTCGAACAGGCAGAAATGAGGAGCACAGCTGCGCCAGCAATGGCAGCGGCCGTTAGACGCTTTTGTTTACGGAACATCTATACATCACCTCTTCTGCGTTCGGAACTACCGAACGCTATGCGGAAAGTTGGTAAACCTTGGCATAGGCACTCGTAAGCGTCAACCCCCTATGTGAAAGTATTTATTCTGGAAATATTTACGAAACATTGGGTACTCTTGACGCAGACAAGGACGAAATGGAATAGTGATTCTGTGATACCGAACGATCTACCTAATGACAGATACCGGGTGAAGAGCCTTGAGCGCGCTCTTGACGTGATTGATGCCCTCTCAAAGGCCGGTCCGGATGGGATGAGCGTTTCTGAGATTGCGAATGCCTTAAAAATGTCCAAAAGCGCTACTTTCAGCACTCTGCAGACACTCTTGAGCAGGCGATTCTTGGCAGACAAGGGCGTAGGCGCCACGCGTCGCTACCGTCTCGGAATGGCCTTTGCTCGTCTCGGCGACCAGGTCGTGTCAGAGACCGCACTGCGTGATCTTGCCATGCCCGTCCTGCGGAGGTTGACTGCCGAGACGGGGCTTACAGCGCGAGCGGCAATCCTTGATGACGGATACGCCATCTCCGTGGGCAAGGTCGATGGCCCTGGAACCATCCGCATTGCTCAATATCTGGGCCGCAGAGAACTCCCACACGCAACGGGAGTTGGTAAAGCCATCCTCGCGGCTTTACCTCAGGAGTCCGTCCGTCAGATTGCGGAGACCAATGGATTGCCGTTACGAACCCCAAATACAATCGGTGACATCGAGTCCCTACTCACTGAGTTAGAACGTATCTACGAACGTGGATACGCTGTGGATGACGAAGAGGACACGCTCGGGGTGCTGTGCATCGGAGCAAATGTGTTTGAGCATGGCGGCAACTGCGCCGGAGCAATCAGTATTACGGGACTGAAGCAGGAGATTCGCGCCGATTCGGTGGCGGAATTCGGAGCCATTGTCCGACGCCACGCCGACGAACTGTCACAAGAGCTTGGCGGGCCAACTCACGAAGAAACTAGGAAATCGCGAGACTAACCAAAATACTGATTTACGAACAGACCAGAAACACCCGGTTCTACAACGAAAGTCATCCCAGCTTCCGCACTCTCGTCTACTGTCGAGTCCTCGCGAGCGCTAGTGACAAAGAGTTGGCGAAGGGCGGGTCCGCCGAAAGCGCAAGACGTGATTCTAGAAGCCGCAAAGCGAAACTCTTCCGTCAAAGACCCATCTAGTCCGTCAAAGCGTCGAATTGCCGATCCTTCCCAGAAAGCAACCCAAACTCCACCGGCGGAATCAACACATAACCCATCCGGCACACCTGGGTAGTTGGAAACATCGATCAACGTGCGCTCATTACGAATCATTGATCCGTCGACATCAAAGATAGTTACTGAACGCTTTGGCGAATCTATGAAGAACATCCTGGTTCCATCCGGTGACCACCCGATTCCGTTGCTCACAGTGAGATCGCTTAGGACGCGCGCGATGCTCCGGCCGTCTCTGCTCATTCGGTATAGAGCGCTCTTGCCTGGTAGAAACTCGTATGTCATGGTGCCGAGCCAGAGTTCTCCCGATGGCGAGACCTTGGCGTCATTCCAACGGATTGGATTTGGGTCTTCGATTCCATCGGCTTCTCTTCGGCCCGGCAGAGTTTCGAGTTGGCCGCCCGAATCAAGTAGCACCGGCCCATTTGCCAGGCCAAGAACATAGCCACCGTTCTCACGCGGTATGGCAAAACTGACTTGCTCGGAGGTCGAAAACTCCGATTGCAGCCCGGTTGCCATGTCGTGAGATAGGACTCGACACCCCGACACATCCACCCAAGAGAGTTGCTGAAAATCGGTCCCCGAGGCACTTGGCCCCTCGCCCAATTGGCACCTGCGCTCATCGAACACGTCGTATGTCATAACTTCCAATCTACGATATCCAACCAGTCCGGCAATTATGCAGCAGCGAGTAACAAATGAATATGATCAGATGTGCTTCGAATTGCAGTGTGTCAGATCTCCTTGAGTATCGAGTCTCCTCAATCCAATCTGCACAAAGCGGCCTCGGCAATTCGAGAAGCGGCGGCGCTTGGTGCAAAGTTGATTGTCCTTCCCGAGCTCACGAATTCGGGTTATGCCTTCAGCGATGTAATAGAGGTCGAAAGTCGTGCGACCACTCTTGACGGAGTAGTCATCAACGAATGGGAATCGCTTGCAAAGGAACTTGATGTCGTCATAGTTGGCGGACTCGCCATGAGGGAAAACGACCAGATCTACAACTCATCAGTGATCATAGATAGTGGTGGTTTTCGAGGTTGGTACAAGAAGGTTCACCTCTGGAACGATGAACCTGATTTCTTCACTCCAGGTACAGATGAGCCGCTCGTAGTCGATACGAAGTTCGGACGCCTCGGAACCATGGTCTGCTACGACTTGGAGTTCCCAGAGTGGGCGCGCGTTGCGCTCTTTAAGGGGGTAGCGATTTTGGCGATCCCGACAAACTGGCCTGATGGCGGATTATCGACGAATCCAACGCCGATGGAGGCGGTACGCGTCCAAGCGACAGCAAGTCAGAACAGAATGGTTATCGCGGCCGCCGACCGGACGGGCAATGAGCGAAACGTTAAGTGGACAAGCTCGAGCGTGATCGTAGATTGTGACGGTGTTATCCAGGCAATTTCCGACCGGAACCGTCTTGATGAAACCCAGATCCTCATTGCCGACGTCGAAGTTCCAACCGACCGAAAGATCGGCCCAAGGAATGACGCCAGATCAGATCGTCGCCCAGAACTTTACGGAGCTATCCTCAAGAAATAGTGGCTAGCATTCAATTATGCCTCGGCAAATCCTTGTTACTGGAGCCACCGGATACGTCGGCGGTCGATTAGTAAGAAACCTTGTCGCCGACGGCTTTCAGGTGCGAGTTCTGGTACGCGATGCCGACAAGTTAACCGGCCTTCTCTGGCGAGACGCGGTTGAAATAATCGAAGGAGACGCCTCAGATCCTGAAGCGCTAAGACTTGCCCTAGGTGACGTACATACTGCTTTCTATCTGCTTCACTCTCTTGATACCGGTAGAGGTTTTGCAAAAACCGAAAAAGACATGGCCCTGATCTTCGGACGTGAATGTGCGAAAGCAAAGGTCGCCCAAATCGTCTACCTCGGCGGAATCGCGAACGACAAGACAAAGAGTGAACATCTGGCTTCGAGAGTTGACGCAGGTGAAGCTTTAGCTCAGGGCGGCGTCCCAACCATGGAGTTGCGCGCCGGCATCATCATCGGCTCCGGATCCGCCTCTTTTGAAATGCTTCGACACCTAACCGAAAGGCTCCCAATCATTCCCGCCCCACGGTGGGTCAACAACCGCACACACCCGATCGCGATACGCGATGTCCTCTGGTATCTGGAACGATCGGCACAATTGAAAACACCGGTGTCAGGCGTGTTCGATCTTGGCGGACCGGATATTTTCACGTATGCGGAAATGATGCACCGCTATGCAAAAGTCGCGGGACTGCGCGGGCGAACCATCATTCCCATCCCCGTTCATTCTCCGCGACTCTGCGGTTTATGGGTGAACCTAGTTACGCCCGTACCGGTTAGCATTTCTCGTCCACTAATCGGGTCGATCATCAACGAGGTTGTTGCCGATCCAGCCAAGAGTGTCTCTGCTTTCATTCCAGAACCAGCCGAAGGCCTAGTTGACTTTGAGCACGCTGTCGAACTCGCGCTTGCTCGCAGCCGAGATTTTCAGGTGATAACCCGCTGGTCGGACGCCACCGGCAACTTCTATCCCTCGGAAAGGGCCCAGGGTGATCCGGCTTGGGCAGGGGCTAGCGCGTTTCGAGATGTACGCGTTGTTACCAGTACCAATCAATGCAAGAACATCTGGGCATCGATCGAGCGAATCGGCGGGGAGAATGGTTGGTATGGATCCGACTGGGCTTGGGAACTTCGAGGATTCATTGATCGGCTCATTGGCGGAGTGGGGCTCCGACGCGGACGGCGCGACCCAGAACACTTGCGAATCGGCGACAGTTTGGACTTTTGGCGGGTTGAAGCGTTGGAAGAAAATGTCAGGCTCCGCCTTCTCGCCGAGATGAAGTTGCCCGGGGTTGCGCTTCTGGAGTTTCGATTGACTGAAGAAAAAGGCATCGCGACACTTACCCAAGAAGCGACCTTCCTACCCAAAGGCGTTTGGGGTCATCTCTACTGGTGGCTGGTATCGCCTTTTCACACACTGATCTTCCTCACCATGGCTAGAAATATTGTGCACTCAGCAGATCCTGCGCAGACGAAATGAGATAAGGCGATGGCGAAACACTCCCATTTGGGCCACAACTGACGCCACTCAAAGTCGTCGCTATTCATTGAGGCTGGGAGTAACATCCAAAGACTGTGAATATAAATACCGTGAGTCGCCCAGATAATTTGCAACACTCGAAGAACAAGTGGCTGGCCAGGCTCGCCCTAAGCAGCGCCGTGGCGGTCTACTTCTTGATCATCTTCGGAAGTCAGGTTCGGGTTAGCGACTCCGGAATGGGTTGCCCCGATTGGCCATTGTGCGATGGAAAACTTGGACCTATCTACCAATTCCATGCCCTGATGGAGCAGACCCATCGGTACATAGCGGCGATCGTCACAATCCTCGTGGTATCAACTGCTTTTCTCGCCCGCCGAAGCCAAAGCCAGCGTGCTCTTGTTAGATCTTCGCTATTCACAGTTGGAGTAGTAATCGTCCAGATCGCCCTTGGCGCGATAACAGTATTCGCCGGAAATGGTGAACCAACCGTCGCGGCGCATCTATTAGCCGGGCTCACACTGCTGGCCGGCGCGACCGTGACCGCGGTCTCGGCTCGAGTTCTCCAGCTCCCTGCCACTGGCCCAAGATTGAACCGGCTTGGCTGGGTGGCAATTTCCTTGGCCGGTGCGCTTTTCATTACGGGATCGCTTGTCGTAAACGCCGAGGCCGAGAAGGCTTGCGCTAGTTTCCCGTTCTGCCCCACCGGTCAGCCCGCTGGTTTCGTCGCCCTACACCTGGTGCATCGAGCAACAGCGTTTGCAGCTGGAGCAGCGCTACTAATTTTCGCTCTACACGCCTGGAATGACTGGTCGAATCGACATGGAGTACGCCCACTCGCGGCGACCTTAGCTGGCTTGGTCCTAATCACCGCCGGCCTTGGCATTGCCAGTGCGCTCCTGAAAGCTCCCCCTGCCTTCCAAGATCTTCATCTTGCCGGAGCTGCGGCCGTACTTGCCACCGCCGTCGCATTGGCAGCCGTGGGCTGGCTCACTGCTGCCGACTCAGCAGCAGCACCTGCAGATATTCAGGGATAACCCAATTCCGCGCTGACTCTTTCTTACATCTAAGCGACCAACCAAGATCGACAATCCCTGCCTGAAATCAACCTAAGGGTATTGACTCTCCGCCCCTAAGCCGTTTTACTTCCCGGAATGGTTGTAATTACAACCGTACAAGATCTGAGGTGGCATGCGTCAACGACGCGGAAAAATCTTGCAAAATGCCGACGGCTGGTTTCGAGTGCGAGAAGTCGAACCTGGTATCTGGCTACTCGCTGAGCCAGGGCATGTGAACTCCTGGCTCGTTGTTGGTGACACCCAGGCTGCGCTCATTGACTCAGGCATGGGAGTTCGTCCCATCCGTCCTGTGGTTGAGGCGATCACAAATCTGCCTGTTTTAGTGGTAAATACCCACTCGCACTTCGATCATATTGGTGGCAACCACGAGTTCGAGCAGATCTTGATTCATCCTGATGGAGTTTCCCTTGTTGCCAAAGATGTACCTCGAGGCCTTCTTGAAGAATACGTGCAATATGCCGAGGAGATGGAGCAAGCACTTCCGAGTTACCTTGAGGCCGACCGTAGGTTCTTTTTCTCGCTCGCTCCAGCCGACGAACCGCGTCCATTCGCCATCAGAAGTGAAGATAATAATTGGAGAATTCCGGGTACCAGAGCTAGCGGCGTCCTCAGTGATGGATATGTCGTTGACCTAGGTGGCCGCACTCTTCAGGTCATCGCGACCCCTGGGCACTCTCCCGATCACGTTGCACTACTGCTAAAGCCGGACGGCGTTCTCTTCGCTGGCGATGCGGTCAGTACCGGAGCGGTATACGTGCAGTGGCCAGAGTCTAATCTCGAAACATTTGCCAGATCGGCAGAGCGACTTGCCGCGCTCTCCAAGGACATCCATGTCGTTCTGGTTCACCATTGGTTGAGGTATGCAGCCATGCCGTCTTTTTTAAGTGACGTTGCTGAGGGCACACAAGAGCTGATTTTAGGACGAGCTAATTTTCGAACAAACCGCGACTGTTCTGGCGCAAAGGTACGTGAAGCAGTATTCGATGAGTTTTCAATTTATCTGCCCGTTACAGAATCTCCTAGTGAAAAGGTGGTCCAATGAATAGCAGTAGTGAAGGCGGAAACATTACAGGCGTACATCAAGAACCAGTCAACGAATTTGGAAAGATTGAGGCTTACGGCATCGATATTATTCCGGAGTCCGACCGACACAGCACACCGAAGGATCTCTTCTGGCCTTGGTTCTCGGCTAACTCAACGTTCATCAATATGATTGTTGGCGGAGTTCTTATCTTGCTTGGCTTAAACATTTTGCAAGCATTGGGTGCAGTTCTCGTGGGAAACCTCGTATTCATTCTCGTTGGCGTTTGCAGCCTCCCTGGCCCCCGTGCCGGAACTGCAACTCTCACCATTAGCCGTGCACCGTTTGGACTACGCGGCAATTTCCTCCCCAGCATGTTTAGTTGGTTTGCAACTTTGGGATGGGAGACCATAAACATCATCCTTGGGACACTGGCCCTACGTACGCTCTTGCAGCAGCTTGGTCTTAACACGCCAAAATGGGCGCTAGCTCCATTTCTTGTACTGATGGCACTGCTTACATTCGCCATTCCGATCTTGGGCCATGCAACACTGGTCGTCGCTCAGAAGTGGTTGGCCTATTTGCTCACTGCGCTAACTCTTGTTATGGGTATCATCCTGCTTCCCAAAGTTCACTGGAATTATGCAGGTGGGACGCTGGCCGCATCGAATTCCGTTTCAACCTGGTTTCTTGGTTTGACATCAGTGCTCGGCGCTGGAGCAATCAGCTGGGTCAACTTTGCCTCTGATTACTCGCGGTACTTACCGCGCCGAACTAACGGTAAAGCAATTGTCGGTTGGGTGACATTGGCTACGCTGATCCCTGGAATTCTCTATGGTTCGCTCGGCGTTTTGCTGGGCACATTGGTTGACACCTCCGACCCGATCAATAACTTGCCAAAGATTCTTCCGAGCTGGTTTCTCTTTCCATTTCTCATCGTCATACTTGCCGGTGTTCTGGCAAATAATGTTATGAATAGTTACTCAAGCGGATTGAGTTTGCTCGCTTTGGGTGTTCATATTGCTCGATACAAGAGCGTCTTTGTCGATGGTGTAATCACCGTCATTGCTGCCTGTATCTCGCTATTCATCTACGATTTCTCGACAGTATTCACCCAATTCTTATCGATGCTTGTCATATTGCTCGCCCCATGGGCTGGCGTTTTTGTAGTCGACTTTTGGCTTCGACGCGGAGAATATGAGAGCCATGATCTGCTTGCCTCTAAGGGCGGCAAATACTGGTACTCCAATGGATTCGGCTGGAGCGCGTTAACGGCATTAATTGTTGGGGTCGTGGCCGGCGCACTTGTCGCCAACACCGCCAAATTCCAGGGCGTCATCGCGATGAAGTACCTCGGCGGAGCAGATATTTCACCATTTGTTGGATTGATTGTTGGAGCTGGCCTTTACTACTTATTGGCAGCCAAGTCAGTCCGGGCCATGACTAGTGAAGGGCAAAAGTAACCATGAGTACAAAACCAATCCATCCTGCTCTGGCTAGAACTGGTGTTGGAGTTGCCGCCGATGGCACATTTAATATGCCGACCCGGGTTCAATATGGGCGCGGCATAATTGCCACATTGCCTGATGAGATAGGTCAATATGGGGCAACAAAGATAATGGTCGTAACTGATCCTGGCGTCAGGGCTACCGGTCTCATTGACCCAATCGTCAAGAATCTAGAGAGCCACGGACTAGAAGTAACAATCTTTGATGAAGTGAAACCAAATCCTCGCGACTTCCATTGCATTGCTGGTGCCGAGTTGGCTCAACAGAAAGCAATTGAACTATTCGTTGGGATTGGCGGTGGATCCGCAATAGATACCGCCAAGTGCATCGCAATTCTCATGACTAATGGAGGCCACCCTCGCGACTGGGAGGACTTCGGCGCTCTACGCCATGACCCAGTGACGGTTATCGCTATACCTACGACGTCCGGAACTGGCAGCGAGGTATCGCCCTCATCAATCATCCTTGACACCGCGCGCCAGAAGAAGATGAACCTATTCGATCCAAGAATCTGTCCCCGGGTAGCCCTCGTTGATCCTGATGTCACTTTCTCGGTGCCACCCAGAATCACAGCTGCCACCGGGCTGGATGCCTTGAGCCATGCGGTAGACGCCCTGCAATGCAGGCTAGATACGCCCGCATCCGATTCCATGGCGCTCGAAGGGGCGCGACTGAACGCGATGTACCTGGAACGAGCGGTCGCTGATGGCAGCGACATCGAAGCACGTTGCGGAATGTCCCAGGCAAGTCTCGTAGCTGGGATTGCCGTTGGAATCACAGACGTGTCTGGAACCCACTCGATTGCTGAGGCAGTTGGCGCGGTTTACGACCTCCCGCACGGAGAGTGCTGTGCGATTGGGATGCCCATGATCATGGAGTTCAACCTCCCTGTATCGACCAGCAAATATGCCCGACTTGCATACGCGTTTGGCCTTGACACGTTGGGAATGGATGAAGCATCGGCAGCTAGAGCAGCCATTGACTACATCCGTGATCGCAATGACCGACTGGGTATACCGAAGCTAAGGGATCTCATCGATGAAGCGGATCTTGATCTGCTGGCGCAGAAAGCCTTTGCAAATACATCGACACCGTCAAATCCCAGAGAAGCAAGTGTGAGTGACTTTCGCGAAATGTTTGTTCTAGAACTCGGACGAAATATCTAACCCGGTAGAGCAACCCAATACTTTGAATTGGAAGTATTGGGTTGCTCTACTGAGATACCGAACTGCAATGGCATACTTGATCCGTGTCTGAGAATTGGCTTAAACGCGAAAGTGCGATTCCCCTATATTTCCAATTGCAAGAACTTCTAAAAGGACAGATAGAAGCAGGTACCTGGCGTGTCGGAGAGTTGATCCCGTCCGAACCAGATCTCTGTGAAACCTACGATGTCAGCCGAACGGTAGTTCGACAGGCCCTCTCCGTCTTGGAACAAGATGGTCAGCTGCTAAGGGTCCGCGGACGAGGAACCTTTGTCGCGGTTCCGAAGATCGAACAACGCGTTGGTGGAGTTAGCCGCCTGATGTCTAGCGCTATACCTGGTCATCAACTATCGGTATTGGATCTTCGTGAAGAACTTCCTCCGGATCGGATTCGAAAGCAACTTAGCCTCCGCCAGGGCACCAGAATTCTCAGGGCAATGACCCTGCTCCGTGTCGATCAGGCGCCGGTAGCGCTTTTCGACAGTTTCTTCCCAATGACGGCTGCCGCCGATTTGCGAAGGCGAATACACGAAAAACCCCCGTTTACCCTCACTCCAGATTTCAAGAAGCCCACGGTTAAGTTGGGCAGAACAACAGTGGCGATCGAAACGAGTTTCTGTAGCGCCTGGGAGGCAGAACAATTACAGATCCCAGTCCAGGGGGCGGTTTTCGTAACCCTCTGCACTGATTTCCGTCAAGGACCGGGCAAGGCAGTTCCCCAGGAAGTAGTCCGAGGGGTGTACCGCGCTGACCGGATTCAACTGCGCTTCGATTTGGCTAACAAGGGCGATATGCCGACGGCACTATGGCAAATCGCGGATGGGTCGGGTGCTTCGACCCCTAAACGTGCCCGTTAACCGCTAAAGCCAGGGATAAAACAGATAGGCGCCGACCCGTTTAGATCGACGCCTACTGGTGGCGGGTGAAGGGTTCGAACCTTCGTAGGCTAAGCCGGCGGATTTACAGTCCGCTCCCATTGGCCACTCGGGCAACCCGCCAAGGTTGGAAAGTATAGCCCGGACTCTAGGGTCGATTCTCCGTCGTGGAAGCATCCCTCAGATCGACCAAAATCCTGGCCGTGGTCAATGCCGCAGCCGTTGCATCGAAACCCTTGTCTTCATGACTCCCCGGCAATCCTGCTCGATCGATCGCTTCCTCCACCGTATTGCAGGTGAGTACCCCGTTGCCGATGGGTACTCCAAGTTCGGTGCTCACCTTGGTAATGCCGTACGTAACCCCTTGGCATACATATTCAAAGTGTGGAGTCCCACCTTTGATGACTGCCCCCAGCGCAACGATGGCATCAAAACCGGCAAGAGCTGCTGCACGAGCAACGACTGGGATTTCAAATGAGCCAGGCACACGGATGATGCGAAAATCGGTGACATTCGCGGCCGCTAGGGCACGCTCTGCTCCGTCAATGAGGCCATCCATGATTTGGTCGTGCCAAGTTGATACCACGACCGCCACCCGATAGTCGGCAAACTCTGGCAAGAGGTTCTGGCTTGGCGCACCGGCTCCACTCATTTCTTCAGACTCCCATCTGAGACATCTCTGACATCTTTTTTGAATTTGCTAGCCTCAGCCAATCCAAGGTCGTGCCCCATCCGCTCTTGCTTTGTTCGAAGATAAGTGAGGTTCTGAGCATGCGAAAAAGCAGGAAGTCGAACCATCTCAACATCGATACCTGAACTGCGTAACGCTTCCGCTTTGGCCGGATTGTTCGTCAGAAGCCGACATTGCTTGAATCCGGCGGCTGCCAAAATATCTACGGCATCGCGCCACGACCGGGCATCCACGGGCAGATCGAGGAGGGCATTCGCGTCTACGGTGTCTGCACCCAAATCTTGAAGGTTATAAGCACTGATCTTGTTCGCTAACCCGATGCCGCGACCCTCGTGTCCGGTTAGGTACAGAATCGCACCGACTCCTTCCCCCTCAATTAGCGCGAGCGCTGCATTCAGTTGGGCACCACAATCACAACGTCGCGAGCCAAAAACATCCCCAGTGACACATTCCGAATGAATCCGAATTAGTGGCCGGGCCGAGTCCTGCAGATTTCCCAAAGTCAGCAATAAATGCTCGTCGCCTTCAACTCCGATGAAAGCGAAGATCTGCCATTCATGGCCGAGGCGGGGCAATCGCGCAGTCGCAACAGCTTCCACCGGTCGCGGCTCCCTTAGCAGAGCGCCACGGGCTTCAACGATTTGATCCATGGTGACCTTCACAAGGCCATGCGAAGAGGCAAAAGCGTCAAGCACTGGACCACGCATAATCGAGCCATCGTCGTTTACAAGCTCTGATAGCGCACACGACTGAGTTAGCCCGGCCAGCCGCATCAAATCGATAGCTGCCTCAGTGTGGCCACGGCGAGAGGAGGTGCCGTTGGCATTGGCACGTAGCGGAAAAATGTGTCCGGGCCTTGAAAAATCGCCAGCGCTGCTGGCCGGATCACCCAAAAGTTTGATCGTGTGCGCTCGTTCACTTGCACTGATTCCGGTCGTAGTGCCCTCTTTGGCGTCCACCGAAACTGTAAACGCGGTCCGCTTATGATCTTCATTCCGCTTAGACATTGGCGGCAAGCGCAGTTCGTCACAACGCGCTTCCGGCAGAGCGACACAGATGACACCGGACGTGTGCCTAATCATGAAGCCGATATTGGCGGGCGTCGCAAACTCGGCTGCGACAAAGAGATCGCCTTCATTTTCGCGATCCACGTCATCTGTCACAATGATCAATTGGCCACTTTGTAGAGCTTGAATTGCCTTGTCCACACTGCTAATTGCCATTTGGTTCATCCAATCGAGCCGCTACTGCGCGCGCCACATACTTACCTAAAACATCAACTTCGACATTTACTCGAGCACCGATTTTTGCAGCTCCCAGCGTGGTGGCCTTGAGCGTCTCCGGTATTAAAGCGACAGAAATCGACGAATTTGAATCGTCAAGGTCTGCCACAGTCAGCGATATGCCATCGATGGCGATCGAACCCTTCTTGATGATGAATTCCATAAGTGATTTTGGAATCGAGAATGAGACGTTCTCCCAACCTTCTCCAGGAACTCGTGATAGCAGAAGTGCAACGCCATCTACATGTCCTTGTACGAAGTGCCCACCCATGGCGCTACCAAAGCCCACCGGACGTTCCAGATTGACTGAGTCCAACTGATTGAGATCACCTATGGCGGTAACCTGCAGCGTCTGCCAACTCACGTCCGCAGCGAATCCGCCTTCATGAATTTCAATCGCGGTTAAACAAACCCCGTTCACCGAGATCGAGCCGCCGATCGCCAAATCAGCGAGAACCTTGTCAGCTGCAACTTCAATTCGAGCCGATTCATCTCCACGCCTAATCTCGGTGACAACGCCCATTTCTTCAATAAGACCAGTGAACATCAGACTTCCCAACTTTTGGTGGTGTAGGTCGTGCGCAGATCAGAACCGATCTGCAAAACATCATGGATGTGCAGTTGGCGCCTATCATTAATTGAAGCGACCTTTAGGTCAGAGAAGAGCGCAGGTCCCCCACCAAGCAAAATTGGCGCTGTATAGACGACCAGTTCATCGATAAGTCCTTCCTCGAGCCAATTTGCCGCCATCCTCGGACCACATTCGAGCATCGCCTGCACGATATGGCGAAAATTCAACTGGTCAACTATGAGCTGCGGTGACCGATCCTTAATAAGCAGAGTTTCTTGCGATCCACTGAACACCTTGGCGTCAGCGGGAATATCCCGTTCGCCAACCACTACCCGAAGTGGTGTCCGACCACTCCCGTCCCGAACGGAAAGTTCTGGGTTGTCTCTGAGGGCTGTTCCGGTTCCGGTGACGATGGCATGCGAAGCACCTCGAATGAACTGAGCATCCTGACGGGACTTTTCGCCTGAAATCCACTGTGAAGTTCCATCCGCTGCGGCGATTCTTCCGTCGATAGATGCGGCTACTTTCCAGATTACGTACGGCCGTCCGTTGGCTATCCAGTGACGCCAAGCCCGGTTCTCCCATAATGCTCGCTCCTGCAATGGCCCCACAACAACTTGGATGCCGGCCGTCTTCAGACGCGCGAGACCACCTGCAGCGATCGGATTTGGATCAAGAGCCGAGATGACTACTTCCGTGATCTCCGCCTTAATAATCGCGTCCACACATGGCTCGGTGCGACCAAAATGAGCGCATGGCTCAAGGGTGACGTAGAGGGTCGAGCCGCGAGCGGCGTCACCGGCCTGTCTGAGAGCGTTGATTTCGGCATGCGGTCCGCCTAGTGCCTCGTGGAAACCCTCCCCGACCACAACGCCGTCCTTAACGAGGACTGCGCCAACGATCGGGTTGCTACCGGTACGACCCAGCCCAGTGCGCGCCAAGTCGAGGGCTCTGCTCATCCACAGATCGACTGATTCGCTTGCCACAACTCCCCCATCCGGCATTTACACGGATCCGGGGTATGAAAAACAGAGGAGAAGTCGGATGCCTAAGCATCCAACTACGACGTGAACCTCCCATCCGGACTTTAACCGTCGGTCTTGGAGTTTCACCAAGTCAACCGATTGATGGCTTCAATCGGGTCGCGGACTGTAACCGCCGGTTCGGATTTACACCGACCCCGGAACACGTATATCCATTATCGCAAGGAGAATTGGAATTTGCCACATGTGGGCTCAGGATTGCCTGTGCGATCGGCACCCAAATTGCCTGCGAATGCAGAACTTCGCCCTTTTTCCCAGGAAACGGCACCTAGATGCCAGAATGGGGCGACTATTGGAGAAGGTGACGTAATGGCAGATAGTAGTTTCGATATCGTCTCGACATTCGAGAAAATGGAAGTCGACAACGCTCTAAATCAGGCAGAACGAGAGATTGCAACCCGTTACGACTTCAAAAACACCGGTGCCAAGATTGAGTGGTCTGGCGACAAGGTTGCCATAGAGGCTGAAAGCGAAGACCGAGCCAAGGCTGTTCTCGATGTGTTTAAAGAGAAACTGGTAAAGCGCGGAGTCTCGCTCAAATGCCTCGAGCCTGGCGAGCCACAGCTCTCGGGAAAAATCTACAAGATTACTTGCACCCTCAAAGAAGGATTGAGCCAGGAGAATGCCAAGAAGGTAGCGAAATTGATTCGTGACGAGGGTCCGAAGTCGGTCAAGACTCAAATTCAAGGCGATGAGCTCCGAGTAACTAGCAAGAGCCGAGACGATTTGCAGGAAATAATTGCTCTCGTAAAGGGCCATGAGTGGGATTTCGCAGTTCAGTTCACTAACTACCGCTAAGTTTGCGCCTTCCTGGAAGGTGGCACCCCGGCCGCCAGCCAGCCAAACTCGTGCCCAGAACGCCAGAGCCGGGCCAGACCGGTCCATCAAAATGCCCGCAGATGTGTTCATGATCACGCGCGCCAGGGCAGTAACCGGCTTGCTCCCAGGGGAATTTAAGGTGAAAAGTGAGAGGATGTGCGGGTGAGTAAACCTGTAGTCACACTCGATCAAGTGGTCATTCGTTTCGCCGGAGATAGTGGCGATGGTATGCAGTTAACTGGAGATAGATTCACCTCCGATACGGCAATGCTTGGAAACGATCTCCGAACCTTGCCTAACTACCCAGCTGAGATTCGAGCGCCGCAAGGAACAGTACCCGGCGTATCTTCCTTTCAACTTCACTTCGGCGATCACCACATTCAAACTCCAGGTGATTCGCCGGATGTTTTAGTGGTGATGAACCCAGCCGCCTTAAAGGCAAATATTGCAGACACTCCACGTGGGGCAACGATCATCGTGGATAAAGATGAATTCACGACGAGAAACCTTTCGAAGGTCGGTTACGCAACCAACCCAATCGAGGATGGCTCGTTAGATAGTTACAAAATTCATGCCTTACCGCTGACCTCCATGACGGTAGGAGCTCTTGCGCATTTGACTCTTACACGCAAAGAAGCAGAACGCTCAAAGAACATGTTTGCCCTGGGCCTGCTCTCTTGGATGTACCATCGCCCGACTACGCTCACCGAAGAATTCCTAACCGCCAAATTTGCAAAGAAGCCGGAAATCCTCGAGGCAAACCTGACGGCATATCGTGCCGGGTGGAACTATGGCGAGACGACGGAAGATTTCGCGGTTTCATATGAAGTCAGGCCCGCACCAATGGAGAAGGGTCTGTACCGGAACATCAGCGGAAACATCGCTCTCTCCTACGGGTTGGTCGCCGCCGCCGAAGTTGCTGGAGTGCAACTGTTCTTAGGGTCTTACCCAATCACTCCAGCATCAGATATTTTGCATGAGTTGGCAAAGATGAAGAGCTTTGGCGTAGTCACTTTTCAAGCCGAAGATGAAATTGCCGGCGTCGGCGCTGCTCTTGGCGCATCTTACGGTGGTGCACTGGGAATCACGACTACTTCTGGGCCAGGAATCGCGTTAAAGAGCGAGGCCATCGGACTTGGGGTCATGCTTGAGTTGCCGTTGGTCATAATCGACGTCCAACGCGGCGGACCATCGACTGGGCTTCCTACCAAGACCGAACAGTCAGATCTACTCCAAGCGATGTATGGCCGAAACGGTGAATCTCCCTGCGTTGTCATCGCGCCAGCAACTCCAAGCGACTGCTTCGAGGTCGCGATTGAAGCTTGCCGAATTGCTCTTGAGTATCGGACCCCGGTCTTCCTTCTCTCCGACGGATATATCGCCAATGGCAGCGAGCCCTGGCTGATTCCAAATGTTGATTCCATCCCCAAGATAACCGTCAATTTGGCAACTGAGCCAAATTCAGAGAACGGTGAATTCCTGCCATATCTGCGTGATCCAGAAACTCTGGCTCGAGCGTTTGCTGTGCCCGGCACTAAAGGACTTGAGCATCGAATCGGCGGTGTAGAAAAGGCCGACAAGACTGGTGCTATTTCATACGATCCTGCCAACCACGACCTAATGGTTCGCACTCGTGCGGCAAAAGTTGCTGGCGTCAAAGTTCCAGACCTAGTTGTCGATGATCCGAGCGACATGGCAGATGTGCTGGTCCTTGGCTGGGGTTCCACGTACGGGCCGATTTGGGCTGCGGTTCAGTCACTCCGCGAAACTGGCCACAATGTTGCCCAAGCACATCTTCGCTACATCAACCCGTTCCCTAAGAATCTCGGCGAGGTACTTGGCTCCTACAAGAAGGTCCTTGTACCGGAAATGAACCTCGGGCAACTAGCCAGAATGATCCGCGGCGAATATCTAGTTGACGTTGTCGGCTTCGATCAGGTGCGAGGAATGCCATTCACCACAGAGCAAATTGTCAATGCAACCTTGGAGGTGCTCAGTGCCTGAGCTGACTTTGACCAAGAAGGACTTCAGCTCCGACCAGGAAGTGCGCTGGTGTCCGGGGTGCGGCGATTACTCCATTCTGTCCACCATGCAGTCCTTTCTTCCAGAGCTTGGGTTGCCCCGCGAAAAGATCGTCTTCATCTCAGGCATCGGCTGTTCTTCACGCTTTCCCTACTACCTAGACACCTATGGCATGCACTCGATCCACGGTCGGGCTCCTGCTATTGCGACGGGCCTAGCCATCAGCCGTCCTGATTTATCGGTCTGGGTAATCACTGGAGATGGCGATTCCCTCTCAATTGGCGGCAACCACCTAATCCATGCCTTGAGAAGGAATGCCGACATCAAGATCCTGCTCTTCAACAACCGGATCTATGGACTGACAAAAGGGCAGTACTCACCAACGAGCGAGAAGGGCAAGATCACTAAGTCTTCGCCCTACGGGTCACTCGACACTCCATTTAGCCCGATCTCGCTAGCCTTGGGCGCGGAAGCCTCTTTCGTTGCAAGGACGATCGACAGCGACCGACAACACCTGACGCAGACACTTCGAGCCGCCGCCGCACATAAAGGCGCAGCCTTGATCGAAATCTACCAAAATTGCCCGATTTTCAATGATGGCGCCTTCGACCCAGTTAAGGACTCGGATACAAAAGATGACGTTCTGCTCCGTTTAGAGCATGGCGCTCCCGTCGTTTCGTCCTCCCATGCGGTCGTGCGTGACGGAATTGGTTCACTTTCGGTCAAACCTTTGTCTGAAGTCGACCCTTCGCAGATCGTCCTCCACGATGCCCATATCCAAGATCCTACTTATGCTTTTGCCCTTTCACGCCTGTCGGGTTCAATGCTCGAACATGTTCCCGTCGGCGTGTTCCGCGATGTTGAGCGAGCTCCTTTCTCGAAATTGATTCACCAACAAATCTCCGATGTAACGGCCAAAGAGGGCAAAGGAGATTTAGCTGCGCTTCTGGCTGGCAGCGATACCTGGCAAGTTGGATGACCAAGTCTTCACATCGAACCGGATTACTGCTTGGCGTCGCAGCCTACTTCTGCTGGGGTCTCTTTCCGCTCTACTGGCCTCTACTAAAACCCGCTCTTCCGACTGAGATTCTGGCGCATCGCGTCGTCTGGTCTCTCGTTATCTGTGTGGTGGCGTTGGCACTGCGTCGAAGTTTAACTTCGGCCTGGCGCATGCTGAAGGATCGAAGAACTCTTGGCTGGCTCACTCTTGCATCGATCGCGCTGAGCCTTAATTGGGGAATTTTTATCTGGGCAATCAATTCTGGGCACACCGTCGAATCAGCTCTTGGTTATTACATAAACCCTCTGGTCATGATTGCAGCCGGAGTCTTGCTTATGGGTGAACGGATGCGCCGAGCACAGTGGATAGCCGTGACTTTCGGTGCGATAAGCGTCATCGTGTTGTCGATCGACTATGGGCACCCGCCATATATCGCCCTGTCACTTGCTTTTTCATGGGGGTTATACGGCCTGGTAAAAAAGCATTTGAGTCTCGGCGCGCTTGAAACCCTTAGTATCGAAACTTTAATCATGGTGATTCCGGCGGCTGGCTATATTTGGCTGCTTTCAGACAGGGGAACCGGGCAGTTGGGATCTAGCGTCCACATGACGGCGCTGCTAATGACGGCCGGAATTGTTACAGCAGTCCCGTTGCTGCTTTTTAATGGAGCTACATCGAGGATTCCGTTATCGACTATTGGCCTGCTTCAGTACCTCAATCCGACAATGCAGTTTGTAATTGGAATTCTTATTCGACACGAGAAAATGTCGGAGGGGCGGTGGATCGGGTTTGTTCTGATCTGGATCGCACTGGTTCTACTCAGCGTGGATGGTTACCGTACAAGCAGAGCGACCGGCACTAATCCTGATCACTCAAGCGGAGCGATCTATGACAATATCGCAGAGAGCCATTAGCGCTTCTTTCGCTTCGCAATCATCTAACTCTGCAAGCACCTGCCGGGCACCGTCGGAATATTCGTGCAGCTGTATGCGTGCGCTTTCGATCGCGCGATGCGTGCGCAGTTTCGACAACACTTGACTCACGATAGGTTCGCTCGTAATCGGCGAAAGAAGCAGTTGACGTAACTCTGAATCCGCCGGGTCTTTAGAAGTAATCACATGCAATGTCACCAGAGTCGGAACACCTTCACGCAGATCAGTACCAGGAGTCTTGCCAGAGACTCCAGATTCGCTTGTTATGTCCAAAACGTCGTCAGCGATCTGGAACGCTACGCCAATTCGTTCACCGAATTCTCCGAGCACTTTGCGCACAGAATCGCCAGCTCCAGATGCAAGTGCCCCGTACTGCGCACTTGCCGATAGCAAGGAGCCGGTCTTATCTGCCACCACCTTCAGATAGTGAGCGTGCAGGTCGTCACCTTCGCTTGGTCCAATCGTCTCCATGATTTGACCGACGACTAGCCGTTCAAAAGTATGTGCCTGAAGTCTTACCGCCTCCGGGCCAAGATCAGCGAGTAATGCCGAAGACTTTGCGAAAAGGAAATCGCCGGCCAGGATTGCCACCGTATTTCCCCAGCGCTTGTTCGCGCTCTCGACACCTCTCCGGAGTGAAGCCTCGTCCATGACGTCATCGTGGTACAGAGTCGCCAGGTGAGTCAGTTCCGAGACCACCGCAGAAGCAACAACTCCAGG
Organism: Candidatus Nanopelagicaceae bacterium; assembly: GCA_035530875.1. Taxonomy (GTDB): domain Bacteria; phylum Actinomycetota; class Actinomycetes; order Nanopelagicales; family Nanopelagicaceae; genus JANXYY01. The sequence continues at coordinate 27,649 of DATKUB010000023.1, read as the reverse complement.
AGCATTGGGGTTACCAAACTCAGCAGATAGCAGTGTGAGTAGCGGTCTAAGTCGTTTCCCACCGGCATCGACCAAGTGGTGCGAGGTATGCGTGAGAAGCTCATAATTGCTCTGAATGCTGGATGCCAGCAATTCCTCCACTGAGGACATTCCGGCTTCGAGGCGACGCTCGAGCTCAAGAGAGAGCCCCGGGATGCCGAAACTACTCATCAGAAGATGAATTGCGCTGCAGATTTGGCTAGATCAAGTACCGGACCGGGAACAACTCCAAGGATCAAAGTCGCCGCCGCCGCAAATGTGATGGCGGCAGAGGTCATGACTGGTGGAATGACAACAGTGGTGCCATCTTCCTTGGGCTCACTGAAGAACATCAGCACAATCACGCGAACGTAGAAGAAGGCGGCCACGGCGCTGCTGAGCACGCCAACAATGACAAGAGCTGTAGAGCCGCTTGCATACGCTGCAGAGAACACGGCGAACTTGGCAACAAAGCCACTTGTAAGTGGAATCCCAGCGAGGGCAAGAAGAAAGAAAGCAAAGGTAGACGCAATCAGCGGCGAGCGGCGACCCAGGCCACTCCACTGGGAAAGGTGAGTAGCCTCTCCGCTCGAGTCTCGCACCAGGGTAATGATGGCAAAGGCGCCGATGGTAGTGAAGCCATATGCCGCAAGATAGAACAGCGATCCTTGAAGCCCACTCTGATTGGCGGCGATAACGCCCGTAAGTATGAATCCGGCGTGCGCAATTGACGAGTAGGCCAACAGGCGCTTCATATCGGTCTGAGTCAGCGCAAAGAGTGCACCAAGAATCATGGTCACTATTGCGATGCCAGTGAGCATTGGGCGCCAATCCCAACGCAGGCCTCCAAGTCCAACATAGAAGAGCCGAAGGATCGCACCAAATGCAGCTACCTTGGTACAGGCGGCCATGAAAGCAGTTACAGGTGTTGGTGCCCCTTGATACACATCTGGTGTCCATGCGTGAAATGGAACTGCACTCACCTTGAAGAGCAATCCGACCGCGATCAAGCCGACACCGATAAGGAGAATGAGATCATTGCCAGCGCTAGTCGAGATAGCTGTTCGAATTCCCCCGAGTGACACTGTGTGTGCGTACCCGTAAATCAGCGCTGCGCCATAGAGAAAGAATGCTGACGAGAATGCACCGAGTAGGAAATATTTAAGCGCGGCTTCCTGCGAAAGCAAGCGACGACGACGTGCCAGCCCGGACATTAGGTAGAGTGGAAGGGAAAGAACTTCCAGAGCCACGAACATAGTGACCAAATCACCCGCTGCTGGGAAAAGAAGCGCGCCGCCAAGAGCGAAGAGAGTTAATGGGAAGACTTCGGTTTGAACAATTCCAGTTGCTAGCGCAGTTCGCTCAGCTTCAGAACCGGGAAGTGCAGATGCTTGCGCCGTAAAAGCGCCGCCCTCTGAATCAAGACGCCGCTCAGCGATCAACAGTACGCCGCCAAGGGCCAACAGCAGGAGAGTCCCTTGCAGAAACAGAGTCACGCCGTCGACCACAACCGATCCCTCGGCGGCAATGGTCGAAGTGCCATGGAGTCGAACGACCGCGGCAAATGCAGCGACTATTGAGACAAGGCTGATCGCAACCTGTGCCACATAACGACGGTCACGCGGCAAGAACGCTTCCACCAAGACACCGAGCAGCGCTCCGCCAAGAACTATCAGGATCGGCAGCAGTTCGCTGTATTGAATTACGGGTGCCTGGAAGTTCATCTCACTTCCCTCCTGTGGGCGCGGGGTCAGTTACGCCCACCACTTGCATGGTGTGAGCGACGCTCGGATTGACGACATCAAGAATTGGCTTTGGGTAGAAACCCAAGAAAATGATGATTGCAATTACTGGTGCAATCGCTAATTTTTCGCGCAAAGTGAGGTCTGGCAAATTCTCGTTGCCAGCGGTGACCGGACCATGCATGGTGCGCTGAATTAAGATCAACACGTACAGGGCAGCAAGAATAATTCCGCCAGTGGCAATAATCGCCGCCCAGGGGTAGCGAGTGTAAGTGCCAACTAGAACCAAGAACTCACTAACGAAACTGGACATACCTGGAAGCGCAAGGGCGGACAGGCCAGCGAGAAAGAATGTCCAAGCCATAACTGGGGTCACTCGCTGAAGTCCACCGAAATCGGAAATCGTCGAAGAGTTCCGTCGAGAGATCATCCAACCGGCTATGAGGAACAGCGCGGCCGTAGAGAATCCATGATTAACCATGTAGAGAGTCGCACCTGATTGGCCCTGGCTCGTCATGGCGAAGATTCCAAGAGTGATAAACCCAAAGTGCGAGATTGAGGTAAATGCAATCAGGCGCTTTATATCGGTCTGACCGATGGCCAGTAGGGCGCCGTAAACCACGCTTATCACTGAAAGGACGATGATCAACGGAGTGAAGTATTTCGCTGCGCCTGGAAACAGGGGAAGGCAGTATCGGAGCATTCCGAAGGTACCGACCTTGTCCAGAACGCCGACAAGAAGCACTGCGGTGCCGGGCGTTGCGGCAGATGCGGCATCTGGCAGCCAGGTGTGAAATGGCCAAAGCGGAGCTTTGATCGCAAAGGCGATAAAGAATCCAAGAAACAGCCAACGCTCGGTCAAGGCGCCGAAATGCAGTTTTGTCAACGCAGTTATGTCAAAGGTGGGGGCTCCCAATTGATCCTTCGAAATGACATATAGGGCAATCACCGCAGCCAACATGAGCAGGCCGCCGAAAAGGCTATAAAGCAAGAACTTCACTGCCGCATAAGAACGCTGGGCTCCACCAAACGATCCGATCAGGAAATAAACCGGAATAAGCATGGCTTCGAAGAAGACATAGAAAAGGAAGACATCGGTCGCAGAAAAAACGCCGACCATGAATGTTTCAAGCATCAGTAACAGCGCAAAAAAAGTCTTTACGCTGAAGCGACCGTTCTCGGCTTCGTTCCAGGATCCCAGAATCACTATTGGCGCGAGGATTGTTGCCAGCAGCACCATCATCAAGGCAATTCCGTCTACACCGACTGCGTACTTGATGCCAAAGGTAGAAATCCAGTCATGCGACTCGACCAATTGAAGAGTGCCGGTGTTGGTTTTGAATCCTGTCAGCATGAGAAGCGATATGAGGAGCGAAAGTAGGCTTACGCCTAATGCCAATTGCTTAGCGAGAAGGTCGCGCCCCTTAGGAAGCAAGGCAACAGCTGCCGAACCTACGAGTGGAATGAGCCCGAGTGTTGTTAGCCAAGGAAACATTTTGTCAGAGCCTCGCAGCCAACATCGCGGCGACCACTATGGCCGCACCACCAAGAATGAACATTGCATAAGTTCGGGCAAATCCCGTCTGCAAACGACGGATGCGCACTGACGCTCCGCCTAAGAGGGCGCCAAGTCCATTGACCGCCCCGTCAACGAAGACCCGATCAAGGAACACCAGAGCTCGTGTTAAGTACTGGCCGGGACGCATAAGGACCGCTTCATTAAACGCATCTTGATAAAGATCGCGCCTGGCAGCCCGGGTAAAGACCGAAACATTTGTTGGCGCCACTTCTGGAATGGGGGTTCGAACGTACTGCAGATATGCCATTCCAGCGCCGACTAGAACAGAAATGATCGCTAGTGCCGAGATCAGCATTGGCGCTAATCGAGATGGAGGCTCCACAAAGCCTGGGCTCACAACCGGCTCAAGCCAATTCCGCAGAGACGAACCGACGGCGAGCAAGGCGCCTGCACCGACCGAGCCAATAGCAAGGATCGCCATCGGAATGACCATCAATTTCCCGGATTCGTGTGGATGAGTTCCCTGGCTCCATCGAGCTTTGCCGAAGAAGGTCATAATCATGACGCGAGTCATGTAGAACGCTGTAATAGCGGCACCTATTAGCGCGGCTGAGCCGATGACGAGGCCTCGAGCGCCGCCGGCATTGAAAGAAGCCTCAATAATTTTGTCCTTCGAATAAAAGCCGGCGAAAGGTGGAACACCGATAATTGCTAGGTACCCCAATCCGAACGTAACAAATGTCGCCGGCATAAATTTTCGGAGTCCCCCGTACTTTCGCATATCGACTTCGTCATTCATTCCATGCATGACCGATCCTGCGCCAAGGAACATCCCAGCCTTAAAGAATCCGTGTGTGAGCAGGTGCATGATCGCAAAGGCGTAGCCAGCAGGTCCCAGTCCTGCGGCGAGAATCATGTAACCGATTTGAGACATCGTGGAGGCGGCAAGCGCCTTTTTGATGTCATCTTTCGCGGTACCGATAATCGCACCGAAGAGAAGCGTGATGACTCCGACGATTATCACCAGTAGACGGGCAGTTGGGGCATGGTCAAAGACAAAGTTGGAGCGAACTATCAGGTAAACGCCAGCTGTAACCATGGTTGCAGCGTGGATCAGAGCCGAAACGGGCGTAGGGCCAGCCATGGCATCGCCGAGCCAAGATTGCAAGGGGAATTGTGCAGATTTTCCAGCTGCAGCCAGCAGGAGCATGGCTCCCATTGCGGTTAGGGCGCCGTTATGAATCTTGCCGGCTCCAGCCGCAACGCCGTCGAATGAAACAGATCCGAACGAGGTAAAGGCAATCATGATCGCAATTGAAAGTCCAAAGTCACCGACGCGGTTGGCTATAAACGCCTTTTTTGCAGCAGTCGCATAAGCAGGTTTCTGGTTCCAGAATCCAATCAAGAGATAAGAAGCCAGGCCGACACCTTCCCAGCCCACATATAAGTTCAAGTAGGAATTGCCGAGAACTAGCAGCAGCATCGCAGCAATAAAGAAGTTCAGGTACGCAAAAAATCGTCGGCGATCAACGTCGTGTTCCATATAGCTGATGGAATAGATGTGGATCAGCGTTCCAACTCCGGTTATCAATAGCACGAAGCAGATTGAGAGTTGGTCCAACAAAAGCCCTGCCTCAACATGAAAATTCCCGACACTTATCCAAGTGAATAGAGTCTGTGAGACACCTCTCTGGTCGCCACTGCGTCCGAGCATCTTCACAAGTTCTACAACACCAACTACGAATGAGCCGCCGGACAGCGCTGTCGCAAGTAGGTGCCCCCACTTATCCGTGCGATGTCCACCCAGAAGTAGGATCGCAGCGCCAAGCGCGGGCAGCGCAATCAGCCAGACCAGGAGCGAACTACTCCCGGCGGCAAGAGCGTGTGCAGAATCCACGGCGTGTCCTTAGAACTTGAGTAGGTTGACGTCATCGACCGAGGCCGAACGACGAGATCGGTAAATGGAAACAATAATTGCCAGGCCCACCACTACTTCGCAGGCAGCAACCACCATGGTGAAGAAAGCGATCACCTGACCATCTAGGTTGCCCTGAATCCGCGCAAAGGTGACGAAACTAAGGTTTGCGGCATTAAGCATGAGTTCAATGCACATAAAAATTACGATCGAGTTTCGGCGAGTCAACACACCGATCGCTCCTATCGTAAAGAGCAGAGCCGAAACAAATAGATAGTTAGCGGGATTCATCTGACTCCTCACTCTCCGGCTTCAACTCGAAGGAATCGGGGGGAAGTACGCCACCACGGGCCTTGATGACCCTGGAGACCGAAGAGGGAGCCGGCGTCCCGTCGGGTAGTAGAGCCGGAACATCGACCGCATTGTGCCGGGAGAACACACCAGGGTTTGGCAGCGTTGAGCCCGGAAGCTGACTTCCTTCTTGGAAACGGTCCTGTGAAAGTTGCCGCTGGGTTCGACGCGGCGTCGTGCGCTCTCGGTGACCGAGAACCATTGCACCGAGTGCAGCAGTCACCAGAAGAGCCGATACGACTTCGAATGCCCAGACATATCGACTGAAAAGAAGAGCGGCGAGCCCTTGAACATTTCCGTCGATATTGGCTGTATCAAGGCCGACCGCTGGACTCTGCACAGATCCCGAAAGTGCGTGGCCAAGTCCGCCAACAAGCAGTACACCAAGCCCCAACCCGATCAGGATTGCAGCGAGCCGTTGTCCACGGATGGTTTCAACCAAGGAGTCGGAACTATCTACACCAACGAGCATCAAGATAAACAAGAAGAGCATCATGACTGCACCGGTATAGACAACGATCTGAACAATGCCGAGGAAAGGCGCATCCTGGGCCATATAGAAGATCGCCAGGCTGATCATTATGTAGGCCAGAAAAAGGGCGCTGTGCACCGCCTTCTTGGCCAACACCATTCCGAATGCAGCCAGAACGCTCAATGGCGCCAAGATCCAGAAAAGTACTGCCTCTGGCGTACCGGTCACACCTGCAGTTAACGCGAGAGTGTTCATGGAGCGACCTCGCCAATGATTTCACCTTGAGAGGAATCGGCCCCGGTGACGTTTCCACGGTAGTAGTCGGTGTCGTCAGTACCTGGATACATTGGATGTGGCGCCGCGACCATCCCAACTCTGAGTGGAGCTAGAAGATCTTCCTTCTCGTAGATCAACTTGTCACGAAGGTCGTCGGCAAGTTCATACTCGTTGGTCATAGTGAGGGCGCGTGTTGGGCAGGCCTCAATGCATAGGCCGCAGAAAATGCAACGCAAATAGTTAATTTGATAAACGCGACCGTATCGCTCGCCTGGCGAATGCCGATCCTCTTCAGTGTTCGGGGCGCCCTCGACATAGATGGCGTCGGCAGGACAAGCCCACGCGCATAGTTCGCAGCCGATGCATTTCTCCAGCCCATCAGGGTGGTGATTTAGTTGGTGACGGCCATGGAACCTGGGCGCAGTAGGAACCTTCTCTTCTGGATACTGTTCAGTACCAGTTTTCTTGAACATTGTCGCAAAAGTGACGCCAAAGCCGCGAGACTGCGTGGCTAAGGATGCGGCGCCTTCATTAGGCACTTCTTCAGATTCTTCCTCGGCCGTTTCGATAGTTGGCTCTGGGCGTCTTATGAGTTCGTCATTGATTGCGAAGTCGTCAGTCATCGGTTGGTCTCCTGGTTTTCCATTGAGTCTCCATGCTGACCGTCAGGCAGATCGGAATGGCTTGGCGCCGCTGGCACTACTTGGGTCGAGACGCTAATTGGCAGTTTTGGTACCGCAAAATGCGGTGTTTCAGCGACCTCGGCATTGAGCCGCGCCTCCCGCACTTTTTTTGCCGATTCAAAGCCCGAGGCCACTAGCACCAGAACGAGCACCACACCGGCAGTGAAACCCACAATCACTGAGCGCGAATCTCCGCGCAAAGACAGGGCCCGAAGCGTTGCGACCACGAGCGTCCAGACGAGGGAAACTGGGATCAGTATCTTCCAACCAAATTTCATGAATTGGTCATAACGCAGCCTCGGCAAGGTCCCGCGCAACCAGATAAAGAAGAAGAAGAAAGCAATCAGCTTGGCCAAAAACCAGACGAAGGTGAACCAACCACCAAGCCAACTTTCGGTGAAACCAAGACCAGGAAGGGCGCGATATCCACCCAAGAAGAGTGTCGTAGCCAACGCTGACACAGTAAGAACATTCACGTATTCGGCAAGGAAGAAAAGCGCGAACTTGAGCGACGAGTATTCCGTGTGGAAGCCACCGACCAACTCGCCCTCCGCTTCAGCCAAATCAAAAGGCGCGCGGTTCGTCTCCCCCACCATCGAAATTGTGTAAATCACGAAAGATGGGAACAAGACAATGACGTACCACCATTGGTCTTGGCTGGCCACGATCTGTGAGGTGGACATTGACCCCGAGTAGAGGAATACCGCGACTAGGGATAGGCCCATCGCCACTTCGTATGAAATCACCTGTGCACTCGAACGAAGTGCACCAAGTAGTGGATAGGTAGAGCCCGAAGACCAACCAGCAAGAACGATCCCATACACACCGACTGATGCGATTGCGAGAATGTAAAGAACGCCGACCGATAAATCGGTCAGTTGAAAAGCCGTCTTATGCCCGAAAATAGATACTTGCCCGGTCATTGGAATTACGGCGAAAGACATGAAGCAGGTAGTTGCCGAAATTATTGGAGCGAGCACAAATACGATTCGATCGGCCGCCTTTGGAATTATGTCTTCCTTAAGAGCAAGTTTCACGCCATCAGCCAGACCCTGGATGAGACCGAAAGGACCAACCCGGTTTGGTCCGAGCCGCATTTGCATCCTGGCGACCACGCGTCGTTCGCCCCAGATCGCCATCAAGACCATAAGAACCAGAAAGACAAATATAAGTAGTGCTTTAACCAGAATTAGCCAGCCTGGATCATTGCCCAGAAGGTCAGCGGTTACGGACACAGATTGGCGGATCACGCGCCACCTCCGATTCGAACGACTGCTCCACTTGTTACGGCAAGGGACCTTCGAATCTGGGAGCCCGTTGAATTTTCAGGGAGCCACACGACTCGATCAGGCATGTCCGTTATTTCAAAAGGGATTGAAATCGAGCCTGAATCAGTGGTGACTAGCAACAGGCCACCATCTTGGATGCCAACTTCAGCCGCAGTCTTCGCCGATAGCCGGGCAAGGGCGCGCCGTGCGGTTCCCGCCAAATTTGCTTCGCCATCTTGTAGCGACCCAGCGTCCAAAAGCATGCGCCATGAAGCAAGCACTGCCTCTCCCGCTTCTGGAGCACGTTGAGTTCCAGCTTCATGGCTTACGCTCTGCGCTCGAGCACCATCCCAGGTACCCAGAGCATTCAATTCGGTCTTAGCGGCAGCAACATCATGAAGTTTCAAGGGAGCTTCAAGCGCTTCAGCGAGCATCGTCAAGACCCTTAGATCGCCCAAGCGTGTTGCGCCAGCCAACACTTGATCGAAATTGCGCTCACGACCTTCCCAGTTAAGGAATGTGCCCGACTTCTCTGTCACAGAAGCGACGGGAAAGACCACATTGGCTCGACGGGTTACCTCGCTCTCGCGAAGTTCAAGTGAGACAACAAACGCGGTTTCAAGTGCGGCTAACGCTAATGACGGTTCTGCCAGATCAAATGGATCTACTGCGCCCACCAACAGCGCTGCTATTTGACCATCCTTAGCGCCTTGGAGAATTTCATCGGTATCGCGACCGGGTTCTGCTGGAATCGAGGCAACTCCCCAGGCCGCAGCGACGTCGACGCGAGCAGCGGCATCAACCACGGGACGACCGAGAGGCAGCAGGTTCCCAATTGCGCCAGCTTCGAGAGATCCCCGTTCGCCAGCTCGGCGCGGAACCCAAGCTATTTTCGCACCTGTCGATTTGGCCAACTCAAGTGCTCTACTTAGAAGACCTTGCGTGAGAGTTGCCCGCTCGCCAACCAGAATGAGACTCCGCGCGGTTAGTTGAGTGTCAACAGCGGCAATCGAATGAAATAAGTTCGCTTCTAGCTTCTCGGCTCCGCGACTGAGGTATGGCGCAATCGTCGCGACTTTAAGTCCGCGCTTTTTGACCTGTTTTCTAATCCGAAGGAAAACAATTGGCGACTCTTCTTCAGCTTCAAAGGAAATCAGCAACACGGTGTCGGCTGAATCAATGTCGGCATTCGAAACAGTTGAACTCACAATGGTTGAGGCCAGGAAAGCACTTTCCTCGGTCGAGATTGGGCGAGATCGAAAATCAATGTCGTTGGTACCAAGAGCCACTCTCGCGAACTTCTGATAGGCGTAGGCATCTTCCAAAGTTGAACGTCCGCCGACAAGAACTGCCGCTCGTCCTGTAGACAAGCCAGCAGCTGCTATCGCGATCGCTTCCGGCCAAGACGCTTTGACCAATTCGCCGGTTATTTCATCTCGAACCAATGGCGTCGTGAGTCGATCCTGTGCCGCCGCGTAGGTGAAAGCCCAGCGACCCTTGTCGCAGTTCCACTCTTCGTTTACGGCCGGATCGTCGCCTGCGAGACGTCGCAGCACGGTAGATCGGCGAACATCGGTACGCATCGCACAACCTGATGCACAGTGCTCGCAAACTGTAGAGGTGGAGACCAGATCAAACGGCCTGGAGCGGAATCGATAAGAGGCTCCCGTGAGAGCGCCAACCGGACAGATCTGCACGGTGTTACCTGAGAAATAAGACTCAAACGGATCTTTTTCGTAGATTCCAACTTGCTGCAAAGCGCCACGTTCGTTGAGGGTGATAAACGGATCGCCGGCTATCTGATCAGAGAATCTCGTACAGCGAGCGCACAGGATGCAGCGTTCGCGGTCGAGAAGAACTTGCGATGAAATATTGATCGGCTTAAGGAAGGTTCGCTTGGTGCCATCAAATCGAGATACCGCATCCCCAGAACTCATCGATTGATTCTGGAGCGGGCATTCACCACCTTTATCGCACACTGGGCAGTCGAGCGGGTGGTTGATGAGTAGGAATTCCATATTTCCGCGCTGTGCCTTTTCGGCAACCGGAGAAGTGAGTTGCGTCTTTACGATCATGTTCGGCTCAACCGGCATGGTGCATGAGGCCTGTGGTTTTGGAAAGGCTCTCCCGTTAATCTCTACTTCCACTAGACACTGCCGGCACGCCCCAACCGGCGCCAACAATGGGTGGTCGCAGAAGCGCGGGATCTGAATGCCGATCGACTCTGCCGCCCGAATGATCAGGGTGCCCTTGGGCACAGAAACTTCGAAGCCATCAATAACCGCGGTGACCATTTCGACCGGAGTCACGCCAGTTTCGGTGTTGTTCGTGATTGTCATCAGGCGTTTACTCCTGCAAAGAGAGTTGAAGCAACCGGATCAAATGGGCATTGACCGGCATCAAGGTGGGCGATGTATTCGGATCGGAAGTATTTGATCGACGAGACGATAGGACTTGTAGCGCCATCGCCAAGTGCGCAGAAGGCTCGACCAAAAATGTTTTCGCAGATATCGAGGAGCTTTTCAAGATCTGCCGCGCTGCCCTGACCGGATTCAAGATCCCTCAAAATCTGAACTAGCCAGTAAGTGCCTTCTCGACAAGGAGTGCACTTTCCACAAGATTCGTGCTTATAGAATTCAGTCCAGCGCAGGACTGCACGGACCACGCATGTTGTTTCATCGAAGATCTGAAGTGCTTTAGTGCCGAGCATGGAGCCAGCTCCAGCTACACCTTCGTAGTCGAGGGGAATATCCAAATGCTCGGCCGTGAGCAGAGGCGTGGATGATCCGCCTGGTGTCCAGAATTTCAAGGTGTGACCTTCGCGGATCCCGCCGGTAAGTTCCAGCAACTCGCGAAGCGTTATCCCAAGTGGAGCCTCGTATTGTCCAGGGCGCTTCACATGGCCAGAGAGTGAGTAGAGAGTAAAGCCCTTACTTTTCTCGGTCCCCATTGAGCCAAACCACTCGGCTCCGCGGTTGATGATTGCGGGCACCGAAGCGATTGACTCGACGTTGTTCACGACCGTAGGGCAGGCATAGAGCCCGGCGATTGCCGGAAACGGAGGCCGGAGGCGAGGTTGCCCTCTAAACCCTTCCAGGGAATCGAGGAGTGCGGTTTCTTCGCCGCAGATATAGGCGCCAGCTCCGGCATGCACCACCAAGTCGAGGTCGAACCCCTTGCCGTCAATATTTGTGCCAAGTAATCCGGCCACATAAGCATCTGCCACTGCTTGCTGGAGTCTGCGTACAACGTGAACAACTTCGCCACGAACATAGATGAAAGCGTGGTTGGAGCGAATCGCGTAAGAGGCGATGATCATGCCCTCGATTAGGACGTGTGGGTTGGCTAGCAGGAGCGGCATATCCTTGCAGGTTCCAGGCTCCGACTCGTCGGCGTTGACGACTAGGTAGTGAGGTTTGCCGTCGCCCTGTGGGATGAAAGACCATTTCATTCCAGTTGGGAAGCCGGCCCCACCTCTTCCGCGTAGACCCGACTCCTTGATTAAAGCGATAACCGCATCCGGGTCCATTGCAAAAGCTTTTGCAGAAGCGATGTAACCGCCATTGCGACGATAAGCGTCCAGAGTAAATGAATCAGCTTGATTCCAATTCGCCGAAAGAACCGGGGTTAGCTTCATAGTTGCTCCCCACTTTCTTGACGAGTTGCGATTTCAAGACCAGCCAAGCTCGCAGTGCCAGCTTGAACTCCTTCGTTTGCATGTCCGTCGTTTATGCCGGCCAGCACCGCGGAATTCTCTTTCCAGGTAGGCAACTTATTTGGTCCGCGGCTTGGCGCCGGCGGGTTACCCGCCTGAAGCGAATCGACAAGCGCCTTGGCACTTTCGACAGTCTGGTTATCGTAGAACTCCCAATTGACCATCACCACAGGCGCATAGTCGCAGGCTGCATTGCATTCAATATGTTCGAGCGAAACGGTGCCGTCGGCGATCGTTTCATCATTTCCAATTCCAAGATGGACTTTGAGCCCGGAGAAAATTGCATCCCCGCCCATCACTGCGCATAGCGTGTTAGTACATACGCCGACGTGATAGTCGCCGACTGGCCGGCGCTTGTACTGGGTATAGAAGGTGGCCACAGCAGAGACTTCCGCAGTAGTGAGATCGAGCTTTTCAGCGACTAGTTCGATGCCTTCGGGGGTCACGTATCCCTCGGCTGACTGCACCAAGTGCAGAAGCGGCATAATCGCCGATCGACTGCGCGGGTAGCGCGCAATGATCTCATCCATCTGTGACGAAGTGGTTTCCTTAAGCGACATTACCTATCCACTCCACCCATTACAGGATCGATTGAAGCAACCGCTGCGATTACGTCGGCGAGTTGTCCGCCTTCACACATCGCTGCCGTCGCTTGCAGATTATTGAAAGATGGATCACGGAAGTGAACGCGGTATGGCTTAGTTCCGCCGTCTGATACGACATGCGCTCCAAGTTCTCCACGAGGACTTTCGATTGCAACATAAACTTCACCAGCCGGCACCCGGAAGCCTTCCGTCACAAGCTTGAAGTGATGGATGAGGGCCTCCATAGAGGTGCCCATGATCTCCTTGATGTGATCAAGAGAGTTCCCAAGGCCGTCGGCACCAAGAGCCAATTGAGCAGGCCATCCGATCTTCTTATCCTCAACCATCACTGGCCCAGGGGTCTTGGCCAGACGTTCGACACATTGCTCAATAATCCGAAGGGACTGTTCCATCTCATGGATGCGGATCAGGAAACGACCATAAGCATCGCTTGAAGTTGCCGTCACGACATCAAAGTCGTAGGTCTCATAACCGCAATACGGTTGCAGTTTTCGTAAATCTAACGGCAGTCCGGTCGCCCTCATGATCGGACCAGTGATTCCAAGCTGAGTGCACCCGGCAACGTCCAGATAGCCGATTCCATCAGTGCGGGCCACCCAGATTGCGTTTCCAACTAGAAGTTTTACCGTGTCTTGAAGATTGTGGCGCAAAGTTTCTACAGCTTCACTTATGACATCGAGAGCGCCTTCGGGCAGATCTTGAGCCACTCCGCCAGGGCGAACATACGCATGATTCATGCGAAGCCCGGTAACTAACTCGAAGATGTCAAGGATCGTCTCGCGTTCACGGAATCCAAAGATCATCGCACTTAACGCGCCGAGTTCCATGCCACCGGTTGCCAAGGCCACAAGGTGTGAAGAAATTCGGTTGAACTCCATCATCATGACTCTAATGATGCTGGCCCGCTCTGGAATCTGATCAGTAATGCCAAGTAGTTTCTCGACCGCCAGGCAGTAGGCCGTTTCATTGAAAAACGGGCTCAAATAATCCATTCTCGTGACGAAGGTGACTCCCTGGGTCCAACTCCGGAATTCTGCGTTCTTCTCGATTCCGGTGTGCAAGTATCCGATTCCGCATCGAGCCTCGGTAACCGTTTCCCCTTCGATTTCAAGTATCAAACGAAGAACCCCATGGGTCGACGGGTGTTGAGGTCCCATATTGAGAACGACTCGCTCATCTTGAGTCGCGCCAATTTCGGTTACTAAGTCGTCCCAGTCGCCACCGGTAACCGAGTAGACAGTGCCCTCTGTGGTTTCACGTGATGATGCGTATGGATCGAATGTGGTACTCATTAGCGGTAAGCCCTCCGCTCATCAGGAGGTGGAATAGTGGCGCCTTTGTACTCAACCGGAATTCCGCCTAGGGGATAGTCCTTCAACTGCGGATGGCCCGGCCAATCATCTGGCATCAGAATTCTGGTCAATCCCGGGTGATCGTCGAAAATAAGTCCAAACATGTCGAACGCCTCGCGCTCGTGCCAGTTGTTCGACGCCCAAATACCGGTGAGTGAAGGCAGATGCGGATTGGCCGAAGGCACCGACACCTCTAGTTTTACGCGTTGGTTCTTGGTGATGGACAGCAATGTATAAATCGCATGCAACTCGCGACCAGCATCGTTTGGATAATGAACACCAGTTACGCCCATCGACATTTCAAAGAGCAACTCGTCGCGAAGGATTTTTGCCACTGCAACTAACTTATCGGGACGAATATGAAGCGAAAGCTCTCCGCGATCAACTACAACTTTCTCGATCGCTTCGTTGAACTCCGGGTATGCGCGTTCAAGCGAATCGGCCAGGTCGTCGAAGTAACCGCCGTAGGGGCGTTCGGAGGAACCAGGCGTTGCTTGGATCCGAACCAAACCGCCGTAACCTGACGTGTCACCGGAACCTGAAACACCAAAAAGGCCATGCTGGGCTGGATCTGGGTTGATATTCACTACGCGAGCAGCCCCTTCAATGAGATGGTGGGCAGTGAGGCAAGAGCCGCCGCTTCAACTTCGCGAATAACTGCTTGGCGATTGCTTCCCAATTTTTCATTTGAAATCTGTGCATGCAACATCAGAATTGCGTCCATCAACATCTCCGGACGTGGCGGGCAACCTGGTAGATAAATGTCTACGGGTACGACGTGATCAACGCCCTGCACGATCGCATAGTTGTTGAAAATACCCCCCGATGAGGCGCACGCGCCCATCGAGATGACCCACTTCGGGCCGGTCATTTGATCATAAATCTGGCGAAGAACGGGAGCCATCTTGTTTGATACGCGTCCCGCCACGATCATCAAATCTGCCTGGCGAGGCGAGGCTCGAAAGACTTCCATGCCGAATCGGGCTAGGTCATAACGCCCGGCTCCAGTGGCCATCATTTCAATGGCGCAGCAGGCGAGGCCGAAAGTAGCTGGCCATAGCGAATTCTTTCGCATATAGCCAGCAAGTTTTTCAACGCTGGTTAGCAGAAATCCGCTAGGTAACTTCTCTTCAATACCCATCTGTTATCCGCCTTAGTCCCACTCAAGTCCGCCGCGGCGCCAGACATAGGCGTATGCGACGAAAACAGTGGAAATGAATAGCACCATTTCGATAAGGCCAAAAAGGCCCATGTGGTCAAACGAGACTGCCCATGGGTAAAGAAAAACAATTTCAATGTCGAAAACAATGAAGAGCATCGCCGTTAAGAAATACTTGATTGGAAAGTGTCCGCCACCCGGCGCAGGTGGTGTGGGTTCAATTCCACACTCGTAAGCTTCGAGTCTTGCCCGGTTGTAACGCTTGGGGCCGGTGAGCGCTGCGGCCAGCACCGAGAAAATTGCGAAGCCGAATCCAATGGCGGCGATGGCCAGGATCGGTACATATAAATTCACTTATTCAACTCCAAAGCTTTTAGCGAAGGCATCATTATCTTAGGCGAGCGCGGGGGGTGGATCATGCCGCTGGCGCCAATCGGACCAGCGCATTGATCACACGATCCATGTAATCGCCGCCGTGAGAGTCTGTGAGATTGGCGAGAAGCTTGATCGTGAAACGCATCAATGTCGGATGCGGGAGCGCTTTTTTGGTCCCGATCTTCATGACTTGATCATGTCCGATCAGCTTCACAAAGGCACGACCGAGCGTGTAATAACTGCCCCAGGCACTCTTCAGGCGTACTGGGTACTGCTCCAGACGCCGTTCTCGAGCCAGATCGGTCCGTTCCTGGCGTGATTCGAGAATGGTTTCAGCGGCGATTCGCCCCGATTCCATCGCGTAGGCAATGCCCTCACCGTTGAAAGGGTTGACCATTCCGCCGGCGTCGCCGATTAACAGCAGACCCCGGGTGTAGTGCGGGGTCCGGTTAAATCCCATTGGCAGGGCGGCGCCGCGTATTGGCTCGGTCATGTTCTCGGGCGTGTAGCCCAATTCGGCTGGCATTGATGCCACCCACCGGTTGAGCACAGCCCGGTAGTCCACGTTGGCAAAGGATTCCGAGGAGTTCAAAATGCCAAGGCCAATGTTGCTGGTGCCGTCGCCTACGCCAAAAATCCAGCCATAGCCGGGCATAAGCCGGTCCCCATCCCAGAGTTCCAACCAAGATTCAAGCCAATTGTCCTCGTGGGCGGCTGATTTAAAGTAGGTGCGAACCGCAACTCCAAGCGGGCGATCATCACGCTTCTCTAATCCCATTGCGAGCGAGAGGCGGCTGGAGTTTCCATCGGCAGCGATTACAACTGGGGCGCGAAATTCGACGTCGCCGTCGGCGGTTTTCGCGACGACGCCAACGATGCGGCCACTGTTTATGATCGGCCGTTGCACATTGGTGCCCTGATGAAGTTCGGCGCCGCTCGCAACGGCACGCTTTGCGAGCATATCGTCCAGATTTGCCCTAGTTCGTACCAATCCGTAACCGGGGAAATCGGAGAGCTCAGGCCAGGGCAGCTCAAGTCTGTGTCCGCCCCCGATAATTCGAAGACCCCGGTTTTCAATCCATCCGGTTAAATCCACACCGAGGCCGATCAATTCCTTAACAGAACGTGGGGTTAGCCCGTCGCCACAGACCTTCTCTCGCGGGAATGTGCTCTTTTCAAGCAACAGAACCTTGGCACCACCGCGGGCCAGGTGGATTGCCGCCGCTGACCCGCCAGGACCGGCGCCAACGATTATTACATCTGCATCCACGCGTTAACTCCCTGCCGCACTCGGGCGATAGATCTTGAGAAACTTTTCACGAGCATTCTAGGCGCGCACACCTCGATGAAGTGCCACGATCCCGCCAGATAGGTTACGCCAGGCCAAATTGGTGAACCCAGCGTCCTCGATCCGAGTGGCCAGCGCTGCCTGATCGGGCCAGGCCCGAATCGATTCAGCTAAGTAGACATAGGCATCCGGATTCGACGAAGTGCGCTTTGCGATCCAGGGCAATGCACGCATTAGATATTCGGTATAGATCAAGCGAAAGGGCTTAAAGACCGGGTGCGAAAATTCGCAAATGAGCAGGCGGCCACCTGGCTTCAAGACTCGAGCCATCTCGTTCAAGGCCTTATCCATGTCGGCCACATTGCGCAGCCCGAACGAAATCGTGACCGCGTCGAAAACTTCGTCATTAAACGGCAGTTGCAGTGCATCCCCAGCGGTGAAGCCAAGGTGCGGGTGTCTCTTCTTTCCAACCTTGAGCATGCCGAGTGAAAAATCGCACGGAATGACCTGGGCGCCGGCCGCTGCAATAGGCAAACTGGATGCGCCCGTGCCAGCAGCCAGGTCGAGAACCTTCTCACCAGCTCTGGCATTGATCGCACTCACTACGAGCCTTCGCCATCTCCTGGTCTGCCCAACCGAGATCAAATCATTCACGAGGTCGTATCGAGCGGCCACGGCGTCAAACATCGAGGCGACGTCTCCTGGCGACTTATCTAGATTGGCCCGGCTCATAAGTTTTGCCTCACAAATCAATAATGGCCTACCGCTTCGCACGTGACCAATCGTTGGGTAGGGTCTGAGGCGACCTGATAACCACATCTGGTTTGCAGAGTCCGAATTTTGTAGACCCTCACCAAATGTAAGGATCCAGATGGCGACGATTGCCCCACTCCGCGCAGTATTCGTACCACGCACCAGTGCGCTCACCAATACCTCACTCTTAATTGGTGGCACCGTGTTCATGTCTCTCATGGCACAGATCGCAATTTCAGTTCCGGGTTCGCCAGTTCCAATCACTGGCCAGACCCTGGGCGTTCTCTTGATCGGCAGCGCTTATGGCGCATCTCTCGGCCTTGCCACCATGGTCATCTATCTCGCACTTGGCGTGATGGGTGCGCCGATTCTTGCTCAAGGAGCTCACGGCTTCGCTCGACTCTCCGGGCCAACTGGCGGCTACCTAGTAGGCATGCTGTTCGCTTCACTTGCCGTTGGCGCTTTAGCGAATCGACGTTGGGATGTGAGCCTCAAAACTTCGTTTAGCCAGATGCTGTTGGGCGAGATTCTGGTCTTTGTTCCCGGGCTCGTCTGGCTAAAGGTTTATACCGGGCAGGGCTGGGGTTGGACCCTTGCGGCCGGTCTCTCACCCTTTGTTGTGGGCGAAATCATAAAAATTGGGATAGCCGGAACCGCACTCCCGAGCGTATGGGCGCTAGTCCGTCGAGTGCGTTCCTAGCCGATCTAACCTATGGTTTTCCCGTGACGATTTCTGCCTTACCAATTCGGATAGACGTCACCACTCTTGCTTTCGAAACACCTGAAGATCTCTTCTCGCTGCTGCCCTCACAGTCGCCTCTTTCCTGGGTACGCAGCGGTGAAGGTCTGGTTGCCTATGGCGAGTATGCGCGCCTGGAAGTAAGCGGTCCCGACCGGTTCAGCGAAGCCTCAGCCTGGTGGCGTGACCAGCTCCGCACATTTAGAACTCACGACAACGTGCGCGAATCAGGAACCGGACCAATTGCGTTTGGTTCTTTTTCCTTCTCAGAGTCCGATACCTCTGTCCTGATAATTCCAGAAGTTATCATTGGCCGGCGTGGAGATAAGAGTTGGATCACAACGATCGGCTCTCCGATCATGCAGACAGATGCGCCGTATTTGACCGAGCGAAATTACACGCTCACTTGGGGTGAGGGCGCCCGGAGCGCAGTTTCTTGGCAGGGCGCGGTTGCCAATGCAGTCCGCCGAATTCAAAGTGGGGCGCTGGACAAAGTCGTCCTCGCTCGCGATGTTCAAGCCATTGCAAGCAAACCCATTGATGTTCGGCGATTGATGGCCAAGCTTGCCGAGAATTATCCAAAGACCTGGATCTTTGCCGTCGATAACCTCGTCGGTGCCACGCCGGAATTGTTGGTTCGATTAACCAAGGGTCTTGTAACTTCGCGAGTTCTAGCTGGAACGATCCGTCGAAGCGGAGACGACGAACGAGATTTAGCGCTCGCGGGTTCACTCGCTCGCTCGTCAAAAGATTTAGAAGAGCACGACTACGCAGTGCGCTCAGTTGCAGATGCACTCGCGCCATTCTGTTCATCCATGAACGTAAACGAAGCCCCTTTTGTCCTACACCTGGCAAACGTCATGCACCTGGCAACCGACGTCAATGGTGTACTCGCAGATTCGCTCTCAACAAGAGACACGCTAAGCCTGGTTCAGGCGCTACATCCGACTGCTGCGGTGTGCGGAACTCCCACGGCTACGGCACGCGATCTCATATTGGAAATTGAAGGTTTGAACCGCGGCAGGTATGCCGGTCCGGTTGGCTGGATTGACGCCACTGGCGATGGCGAATGGGGCATCGCGCTTCGCTGCGCCGAAATCTCGGAAGAAGATCCGAGAAAGATTCGGCTCTTCGCCGGCTGTGGAATTGTCGCCGGTTCTATCCCTGACGAGGAACTGGCCGAGAGCCAGGCAAAGTTGTTGCCAATGCGAGATGCTCTCGAAGGTTAGTTCACATCAGCGGGCGACAAATCGAAATCCGGGCAATGCCAATGCGAAGCATCGAATCGATCGGGCAGTGGTGAAAAATCCCGTGTCAATGGCTCCTAAAAGATCACCCCAGCACGTTTCCCCGTGAGCGGCGGCTCCCCTCCCGTGAACGGCGGCTCCCCTCCCGTGAGCGGCGGCTCCCCTCCCGTGAGCGGCGGCTCCCCTCATATTGAATTTGGTTTTAACAATGATGAAGTTTCAATTCTCATAGTTCAAAGGTTCTTGCAGGATCGCCCTAGCGTGCGCGAAGATGATTACGGTTTGTTCGAGACCCAACAGGCAGCATAAAGGCCTTTGCCGGTCCAATTTTGTCTGGACACTTCTCCGGGAGTCTGGCCGTAATACGCAATCGCGTAGACCCCTGGGCCAAGATATCTCTCACATACCGACTTGGATCTCGCCGAGACTTCGGCGACACCAGGGAAGGGCTCGTTCATTCTCTTAGCAAGATTGGTCATAACCGCGATATGCCATCTTGGATTCTTTGTACAGTCCGCTACGACTCCTTTGGCATTGGCGCCTCGAGGAATCTCAGTGTTGCTGGCGGAATCAACGCAAAGGTTGATGAGATCTAGATTGTTCTTGGCAGCGACTATCAGACTCTGAATTCTTCCTTTTAGCGTGAGATCTGGCTCTCGTAGTCCAATGGGCGATCCGACCTTCAGCAGGTATGAATCAAGACGGAGCCATCGTGCTCCCCTGTTCCATTGCTGAAGCGTAGGCAGGTATGAATGCACTGCGACCCTGGTTGCAAAAATCTGCTCCATGCTTAAGGTCCCAAAAAAAGACTTAATTGCTGCATCTATTACTGCCGCGTTCAACTCGTGCCGAGTGGATAGTTGAAGACCATTGCTAATTGGATACACCGTGATCGTCTTAGGGAGTCTTATTACTGCGACTGTTTGATTTGAGTGGGGAGATGAACAACTGACTTCATGCAATCCACCGGCATCCGTCTGAACTACGGCGGATGCCATGCCAACCCAACACTTGCCTACAGTTGGAGCAGCGACATTCCAAGCGGGCCTGCTTAAAATATGAACGGAAAGTCCAATACCACTGACTAGCAAAACAATGGCGCTCAACCCAGTGATCAATTTCTTGGTCACACAACCCCCTGGTTCGCACTCGCCTCAAATCAGTAACCAAAGTTATATCACGGAGATTGTGTTGCGTAGTCGTCTACGTGTATTGAAGTTGCGTATGGGGAGCCCATGATTTATCAAGCTCATCCGTCAAGGACCTAAATCCTCACTGACTCGGAGTCAACTAGCCCTGCACCACGCCCCTTTGAAACTCTTGTTCTCTGTGGTTTAGGCCTTGTTCGGTTAGGGGCTCCGACGCTCAAGTAGCCACAGTTGCAGTGGTGACAGGGGTATGTCGGTAGTGGGCGGTCGTCGCTCCGATCCATCGACGGAATCGGAGCGTTTCTTTAAGACCCTGGCGAAGTTGCTTTAAACGGGAGATGTCCTAGAAATATAGAAGGTAGTTGAGGTCAGCGGGCAACAAGCCGAATTTCCGGATCCAAGCACCAGGCGAGAGCTGAGGGCCAGCGCCCATAGCCATCGTCTAGCGCGAAATGCACGGCTCCAGGAATCACGTCAGTGTCGCAGCCATACTTTTCGCCGAAATACCCAGCGGCACCTTCCACGCAATAAGGATCGTCATCGCTGCAGACTAGGCGCCAATTGGAACCGTCGATTCCTTCAGGGAGCGGGGCAAAACTTGAGAGCAGCAACTCTTCCCTGAGCAGACTTGGACCTGCGGGGGCGACGAGCAGAACTCGATCAGCTTCAAGCCCCAATTCGGCTACCGCATGAAGCCAGAGGCTTGTTCCTAGCGAATGTGCAATCACAATTCGTTCGTTGCGCGATGGGATGTTCTCCCACTCTTGCCTTAGCTGGTCCAACCACGCAGTAAGAATCGGCGCGTCTGCGTTTACCAACTGCGGGTAACGAACATCTTCCTCGAGCGTTCGTAGATCATTAGCTAGTTCAAATTGCCAATGACCTGGCGGACGATAATTGCGCCACCCGTGCAGGATTAGGAAAGTGCTCGCCACCTGTTCACTAGACAAGACTTTGCAAAACCCTTGCGATCTGAGTGGCATTTGCCTCGCGATCCGGCATTCGGGCGACGATCACCTGTACTCCAGGGGACGGGTTCGACAGCGCCGCTCGGAACTCGTCGAGGTTGGAGACTTCAACGGCGCTGTGTCCAAACGCCGTTGCGATGTCAGCTAAATTGCGATGGTGGGGCGTACCAAATACAAGTTCGAAGTGTTCGACGCCTCGCTGCGGAAGCGTATTGAAGATGCCGCCGCCATTGTTATCGACTGCAACGATCGTCAACGAAATTGTTGGATCGCAGAGAAGTCCATTGCTGTCGTGAAGAAAAGTTAGATCGCCCATAATGGCGTATGTGCGTTCGCTTCTTGAAAGCGCGATGCCGATTGCAGTGG
Source organism: Candidatus Nanopelagicaceae bacterium (assembly GCA_035530875.1). GTDB lineage: Bacteria > Actinomycetota > Actinomycetes > Nanopelagicales > Nanopelagicaceae > JANXYY01. Next base: position 5,690 of record DATKUB010000023.1, on the reverse strand, counting down.
AGATGTTTCCGTCAATACCCGCAAGGCCCCGGTTCGCTAAAACTTCGAGATCGCCCCTTGGCACTGCGAAAGCCTCGAGGTCTCGAATCGGACGCGACGACCCGACGAAACATGTTGCGCCCTGAGGCAGGAGTGCGGCGAACTCGCGCGCAAGGTTCGCTTCGCTCCATGGACTCACCTCCGACAAGATCACTCTTGCGGTTTGGTCCGCATGCCGATGCCAACTGGCTAACCACTCGTCTGGGTAACTCGCCTTGGCGAACTCATCCGATACTTCCGGGAAAGAGTCAACGACAATGTCTGTGCGACGAAGCGGATCGCTCCAGAATGATTTCTGTTCCACTGCGATCACCTTTGGCGCATCGGCGAGGTATGAAAGAAGCGACCGCGAAAGCCCTAGTTGCCCTATCACAATCACCGCATCTGCTCTGAGCTCGCTCCTGATTGCGGGAGAGGCCAGAAATAAACTCGCATGTGCGAGGGCCGAAGCGAAGGAGAGTGGATTTTCTGCGACGATGGGCCAGCCGAGACGGCTGGTAAAAGTAGTGATGTCATCTGAGGTGAAGCCTCCTTGGGCATGACCGATGAGAACTACACCATTCATATCTGGCGTGATTCCAAGGTCCTCAATGTCTCGCACGACGGTGGCTCCGCCGGTAAGAACCGTTGTCCAGGACAGGCCGCTCTCTCGACCTTCTAGACTTTCCACCCACGGCTGATCATCCGTTTGATCGTCGGGCAACAGTGGTTCGCGGAAGGCTAGGTTCAAATGAACTGGACCGGTCGCCGCAGACGCAAGCGCTCTGGAAACCAGGGAACGCCAATAACGCACCTGACCAACCTGAGCTTCAGGCACTCCCACTTCAGCAAAGAAACGGACAGCGCTGCCATAAAGATTCATCTGATTGGTCGTCTGGTTTGCTCCGGTTCCGCGCAATTCGTTTGGCCGATCTGCGGTCAACACGATCAGTGGCGTATCCGTATGCGATGCCTCAAGGACTGCCGGGTGGAAGTTGGCCGCGGCGGTACCACTGGTACAGACCACGGGCACAGGAAGTCCGGTCGCCTTCGCAATTCCCAGCGCCAGAAACGCCGCCGAGCGCTCGTCGATCTGCATGTGCAAGCGAACAAGGCCGTCTCCGGCTGCATCAGCGAAAGCAAGTGCGAGGGCAGCGCTTCGGGAGCCCGGTGACACTACGACTTCGCGCACGCCGCCGCGGATCAACTCGTCGACAAGAACTCTAGAGATTGCTGTTGATGGGTTCACCAACTCCACCCACTTTCTGCGACTAGTTCCGCGGTCCCGGCGCTCCAGGTTCGGGTAATCCTCTCGCGCCACCACTGCACTCGGTCAACAGGAGCGCTCAATCTTTCAATCGCAGAATCATGAATAGACAGATCCGAGAGTTCAATCTCTCCGTTTACCGGCGCAAACCGATACAAGTCGTCGGTGAAAAGCGATGTGGTTGCCAGCCCACAGGCATACGGAAGATTTGGAAGGGCCGCGGCCAGGGCGAGGCCGGCTCGCATTCCCACCCCGCTCTCAAGTGCGCTGGAAACCACGGTTGGTAGGCCGGCCGCAGCCGAAATTTTGAGTGCGGCAGCGACGCCACCAAGCGGTGCGACCTTCACGATTGCAATGTCCGCTGCTCCGGCCCGAGCTACGCGCAGTGGATCTTCGGACTTTCTGATCGATTCGTCGGCGGCAATTAAGACCGGAGAAATTCGAGGCCGAAGCGCGGCCAACTCGTCCACGGTGGCACACGGCTGCTCCACATATTCAAGGCAGTCGCCAAGCACTTCGTGAATCGCAGCAACGGCCTGTTCCGCCTCGGAAACCGACCAGGCGCCATTTGCATCGACGCGAAATTTCGTACCGTCGGGCGCATGATTTTTCAGCGCTCGCAGCCGATCTAGATCATCGCTCAAGCTCTGCCCAGGTTGCGCGACTTTGACCTTGGCACACCGGCAACCGCCGAATGAGTCGAATACTTCAATTGCTTCTTCCGGCGTTACGGCCGGGATCGTGGCGTTAACCGGGATTTTGGTTCGGATTGGACTTGGCCAACCGATCTCGGCTGCCTCAATGGCGGCCAATAGCCACCGAGATGATTCACGATCGTCGTATTCAAGAAATGGGCCGAACTCACCCCAGCCTTTGGCGCCTTTGATGAGCGCGACTTCGCGGACGGTTAGGTTGCGGAATTTTTTGGTGAGATTGAGGTGCACAACTCGTACGTCACTGAGGAGCGAGGCAAGGAGCGAGTCCATTCAAGATCAAGGGCGCTTCGGGAAGCGGTCGAACCGAGGCTCACGCTTTTCCTTGTAGGCATCCCTGCCCTCTTGCCCTTCCTCAGTTAAGTAGAAGAGCAGGGTCGCATCGCCCGCAAGTTGCTGGATGCCGGCGAGCCCATCATCTGCCGCGTTCAAGCTGGCTTTCAAAAGCCGCAGCGCCATCGGCGAATGACGGAGCATCTCACGCGCCCACTGAACGCTCTCTGCTTCGAGTTCAGCTACGGGAACAACCGTATTCACCAATCCCATTTCGAGAGCTTCGGCAGCGTCGTATTGTCGGGCCAAGAACCAGATTTCTCGGGCTTTCTTCTGACCAACGTGACGAGCAAGAAGTCCAGCGCCATACCCTCCGTCAAATGAGCCAACCATCGGCCCGGTCTGGCCGAAGAGCGCATTATCTGCAGCGATAGTCAGGTCGCAAACGACGTGCAGCACGTGGCCGCCGCCGACTGCCCACCCAGCAACCATCGCGATAACTGGTTTTGGTGTCCGCCTGATTTGGATCTGCAGATCAAGGACATTGAGTCGGCCAACGCCTTTCTTCGCCAGTTGATCATGGCCTAAATAGCCGTCATCGCCGCGGACTCTGATGTCCCCACCCGAGCAGAAGGCTTCATCGCCGGCGCCCGTAAGGATGATGACTCCGACCTGATCGTCGTCTCTGGCCCGGTTAAAAGCATCCTGCAACTCAAACAAGGTCTCTGGGCGGAAAGCGTTTCGGACCTCGGGACGATTGATCGTGATCTTCGCGATACCCTCGGCGCTCTGATAGATGATGTCTTGGTACTCGCCCTCAGACACCCATGCTGGAATGGCTCGGCTGGCCTGGTCGCGCTTAATTGGCTTGCTCACGAGGGATAGCCTACGTCGGTGAGCAAGTCCGTCCGACCCGTATCCGCTATTTCAAGCGGTGCCCCGGTGACGCAGATCCTCGCGGCCTTGGATCGGGCCCTCAACTACGAAGGACCGGCAATCACAATCTGCTCCCCGGATGCCCCCTTTCCTGAGTTATTTGCGCCACCGGAGATCGCTTTAGTGGTTGTCACGAGTGGCTCAACGGGTAACCCGAGAAGGGTTGCCCTAACGGGTGCTGCACTACGCGCTTCGGCGCGTGCAACCCATCGATTCCTCGGGGCAGAAAAGGGTCAACGTTGGGTGCTTCGGCTTCCACTGACTCATATAGCCGGAGCCATGGTGTTGGTCAGATCCTTGGAATTGGAGAGCGTTCCACTCGTTGATGAGAGTCCCGAATCACCATACTTCGAATCAATCGTGCCAACCCAAATTCATCGAGCCATAACTCGAGACGCAACTCTGCTGAAAAGCCTCCAAAAAGCGAAGGCAGTGCTGGTTGGAGGGGCGCCCCTTTCTGAAGAATTGATGAATAAATCAAAAGCACTCGGTATCAATGTGATTACGACCTACGGAATGAGCGAAACAGCTGGTGGCTGCTTTTACAATAACGAGCCTTTGCAAGGCGTGAAGGTACGGATCAATAGAGAATCGCGAATAGAGATTGCCGGCCCGATGCTCGCGTCCGGATATCTGGGAGATATCGGTTTGCTTGAGCCGTCAGAATCATTCCAGGATGGCTGGTTTAAGACGACCGATTTAGGGCACCTTGATGCCGATACAAAGTTGCAGATCCTCGGCCGTAGTGATGACGTCATTGTTACAGGTGGAATGAAAGTTTCACTCTTTGAAGTAGAAGAAATAATTCGCGCCTATCCAGGAGTCGCCGATGTGCTTTGCTCAGCAAGACCAGACGAAGAGTGGGGACAACGAATAATCGCTGGCATTGTTGCAGATTCGCGACTTCCGCTTGCTGATCTTAGAGATTTTGTTGGCACGAAAATCGGTAGATATGCCGCGCCACGCGCTATCGTGTGGCTTCAAGCGATTCCGATGCGCGGAATTGGCAAACCTGATCGTGGCGCACTTGCCACCATGGAACCTGACGAGGAAATCTAGATGGCAACCGCAAAGCAATGGGTATCTGGCGCGCGCCCGCGTACTCTGCCGGCCGCCTTCACCCCTGTCGCCGTAGGGACTGGAGCTTCATTTCCCAACCCACGATTCGCCACAGCCGGCTTGGCTCTTATCGTGGCGCTGTCCTTACAGATTGCCGTGAATTACGCCAATGATTACAGCGACGGAATCAAGGGAACTGATGATGAACGCGTTGGACCATTCCGACTCGTGGGCAGCAAAACAGCAACCGCACGATCTGTTCTGTTAGCGGCCGTCCTGTTTTTTCTGATCGCTGCCGCAGCCGGATTGATCCTCGCTGCTATGACCAGTTGGTGGCTAATTCCAATTGGTATGGCAGCAATCGCGGCGGCTTGGGGTTATACCGGCGGATCTAATCCCTATGGTTACCGGGCTCTCGGGGAGTTGAGCGTCTTCGTTTTTTTCGGCGTGGTAGCTGTAACAGGGACCTATTTCGTGCAGCGTCAATCTCTTAATTGGTGGGTTTTTCTTGCATCCTTGCCGATTGGCCTGCTCGCCTGCGCACTCCTCACGATCAACAACTTGCGCGATATTCCCAACGATCGGCTTTCGGGCAAACGCACCCTGGCAGTGGTCCTTGACGATCGCAAGACCCGAATTCTCTACTACACCTTGGTTGCCAGTGCTTATTTGACCACGTTAGTCCTGAGTAGTTGGCGAGCTGGTGCCGCATTAGCCCTGCTCACGACCGCGCTGTTTTACGAGCCGCTTCGCAAGGTTCGACTCGGAGCCGCAGGTCGGCAACTGATTCCGGTTCTCGTGGCAACGGCGAGAATTCAACTCCTTTTTGGACTGCTGTTATCCATGGGTCTGGCAATCACTTTCTAACAAGTTGACTAGAATTCACGCGTGACTCGCATAATTCCCATTCTGATTGTTCTTGGCGTGACCATTTATGCGCTGATCGATTGCGCTAGAACTCCGCAAGAAGAAGTCCGCAACCTGCCGAAGTGGGCATGGCTACTGCTGATTATTTTCTTTGAAACAATCGGCGGAATCGCCTGGCTGATCGCAGGCAGACCAAAAATAATCGGCAGCGGCACTGGAATCCCAAAGAAGCCACGGATCATTCCGCCCGACGATGACCCGGATTTCCTGCGTTCGATCTAGCTTCTCGTTCAGCGTCTCTGATGGCTCTTCTGACTTTGCAAAAGGTCTCCGGTTGAACTCGCCCCAAGCCCTAACGTCGACCTTGTCGATGGTCGAGTGGCGACTACTGTCCTTAACTCTTGTTTTAGTGGAACGGAGGCGAGCCGCCGCTCACGGGAGGCGAGCCGCCGCTCACGGTTTACAGGCCCGAATAGGTGTGCCGGCCGGTGCCCCAGATATTCACATATACATAGTTGAACAGGAAAGTTGATCCGGCTAGCAGGCAGAGCCAAGCC